>JBILFF010000009.1:0-29003 GCA_044351695.1 Bdellovibrionota bacterium | reverse complement strand
ACTTATATCGAGCTCAAGATGGATACCAAAACCAACAAACCTGTGGTTTTGGAGGAGAAAGAGATTGCCTGGCCTCATGAATCGAAATCGGGCACCAGCGTGACCATCACCCTGGAGGGCCGCTATCATCGCGGGCGTCAATCGATTGAAGAATTCATTTCGCTGAATACTTTAAGCAATCCGCACGCGCACTTTAGCTTCATTACTCCAGAGGGTGAGAAATTAGATTATCCAAGATCTAGTGAAGAGGCTCCGCCCGTGCCAAAAGAAATTCAGCCCCACCCCTATGGAGTCGAACTCGGTCAACTTCATCGCATGGCGATGGATTCGTCGGCCCAAAATTTAAAAAAGTTTCTGATGAATGAGTTTTGTCGCGTTTCTGAAAAAGTCGCCGATGAGATTCTCAAAGAAGCTGGAGTCAAAGATCAAAAACTAAACAATGTAAATCCTGAGATCTTGAATAAAATTCACGAGGCGATTCCAAAGATATCGATCATGTCACCCCCCACAGACTGTATTGTGCCGATTGGGGAAAATCTTTTGATTGAGACACTTAAGAAAAATACAGAGGCCGAATTTTTCTGCTCGACGACAAGATCGCCCAGCGTTTATCGAGGCAACCCTTTTGTAGTGGAGTGTGCTTTGGCTTATGGTGGGCAACTTCCTGGGGATGAGCCCATGCAAGTTTTTAGATTTGCAAACCGAGTACCTTTGATGTTTCAGCCGGCAGCTTGTGCCAGCGTAAGAGTCACGAGCAAAATTGACTGGAAGAGTTATGGCCTCAGCCAGAGCAAAGGAGCACTTCCGGTGGGCCCCATTGCTGTGTTGATTCATATCGCCAGTGTTTGGGTTCCCTTCACCTCTGAGAGTAAAGAGGCCCTCGCCGATTATCCTGAGATTAAGCAAGAGATTCGGCTCGCCATCCAAGAATGTGCGAGAAAATTGAGCGTGCATCTTTCGCGCGCTCGTCGAGAAGCAGAGGCCAATCGAAAAGCGAATTACATTGATACTTACATTCCATTCATTGGAGAGGCTCTTCAAAGCATGCTCAAGCTCAGTGATCCTGAACGTGAGAAAGTCGTTGAGACCCTAAGAGACACTCTCGAGAAATCCAAAATAGAGGTTTAATTTATGGCAAAAGCAAAGAAGAACGAAATGGTCGACGGAACCGCTCTCAAGCGCATTGAATCTACGGCGCGAGACGTCTATGAAAAGTCCCTTAAAAAACAAAAACCCCAACTCAAGCTGCCGATCCGAGCGCTCTCGAATGTTCGATACAAAGAAAAGTCGGGTTTTTTTGAAATGGCCAATCAGTTCAAGGTTCGAACTCTAACGTACAATACCGTGAAGGGCTTTGCCCAGACCTTGAAGATGATGTCGATCTCTAAAGAGCTCATTGAGACCAACGATCATGCCTCTAAAAGGGAGGTCTACTACATCTCAAAAAACTGGGGAGAGGCTCGATTTGATGAGCAGCCTGAGTCCGATACTGTCATGGATGATATTGAAGCCATGATGTCGGTAAATCGAGAGCAGCTTCGCTTTATACCCGAAGAAAAGGGCGGTGAGATTGCAGGTCAACTGATTGTGGTCGACAAAGACCGAGACTCGGGCAAGCAAATTAAAATCGATTGCACAGGATTTGGGTCCGGTGCTTATTCGATTCCAATCTCGGTGGAACATCTCAAGTTTGAAACGAAAGCTAAGTTCATTCTTTGTATTGAAACCGCGGGCATGTTTCAGCGACTGGTGGCCCACAATTATTGGAGAAAAGCGAACTGCATTTTGGTTTCGATGGGAGGAGTGCCCACGCGAGCCAATCGCCGATTTGTGCGGCGACTCAGCGATGAAATGAAAATTCCCGTTTATACTTTTGTGGATGGTGACCCTTACGGCTTTGCCAATATTTATCGAACCCTCAAAGTGGGCTCAGGAAATGCAGCTCATATTAACCAGTTCTTTTGTGTACCGCAGGCAACCTTTTTAGGAATTACGCCTCAGGACATCATCGACTTTAATTTACCCACCCATCCGCTCAAAGATGTCGATATTAAGAGGGCCAAAGACGCGATTAAAAATGATCCGTTCTTTAAGGCGCATACGCCTTGGGTGAAGGCCCTGGAGCACATGATCAAGATGGGAGTGCGCGCCGAGCAGCAGGCTCTTGCAAAACACGGACTCAACTACGTGATTGACGAGTATCTGCCGCGTAAAATGAAAAATACGAAAGCCTTCTTACCGTGAGTAAAGCTCCAAGCTCGCTCACTCGATCCGAGAAAGCTTGGATATATATTGATGTCGCAAATAGTGCATTTGCCACTAGCATTCTGGCAACTCTGTTTCCGATTTTTTTTTCAAAGCAGTTTCCAGATGAAGGAGTAAATCTTTTCGGCTGGGTCAGCTCGGGTCTAGCCGTGTGGGGCTACGCGGTCTCTGCGAGCGCGATTGGCACTTTAATTTTATCGATCTTCATCGGATCCTGGGCCGATCGAGTAGGGGCTCGACGACTTTGCTTTTTGATGATGACACTTCTGGGCTCTGTAGGAACGATGGCACTCGCTTTTTTAACGGGCTGGGAGCAACTCATTCTATGCTTCATGCTGGCCAATATTGGCTTCGCAGGTAGCTATGTGTTTTCGAACTCGCTGCTTAAATTTGCCACCTCCGAAGATCGCTGGGATGCGATTTCGCTGAAGGGCTTTGCCTGGGGTTATATTGCTGGAGGCCTGATGTTGGCCCTCAATCTTCTTTTGGTGATGAAGTGGGAATGGTTTGGATTCGCAAGTTCTGACACATCAACACGCCTATGCTTTTTGTTGGTCGGTATCCACTGGCTGCTCTGGTCTCTCCCTGCTTATTTTAGAATTTCAGAATCCAAAGAGGTCGAAAAAGAGCGTCTTTCTTTTTTTGTTCAGGCCAGGTCCTTGGGCAAAACGATTTCTCAGCTCCCTAAGCGACCCATGCTTTTGCTTTTTATTTTATCTTACTTCTTCTCAAACGAGGGAATTCAAACCGTGATTTCGATGGCGAGCCCCTATGCCGAGCAGACCTTAGGCCTCAATCAAATTCACATCATTGGTACCTTTCTCGTGATTCAAATCGTAAGCTGGCCCCTGACTTTAGGCATGACCAAACTGAGTGCTCGCTTTGGTGCCATGAGCATCTTTAGAGCTTCTCTTGCCTTCTGGATGATGATTGTTGGCTTTGCATTCTTTATGAAATCGAGTCTGCATTTTTTGATTTTAGGGCTGATGGTAGCCCTCGTTCTCGGCGCTTCGCAGGCCCTTCCACGTTCTCTGTATGCGCGGTTGATTCCGCATGGACAAGAAGCTGAGTTTTACAGTCTTTATGGTTTATCGGGTCGCACCACCCCTATTTTGGGTCCCCTTTTGTTTGGCCTGGTCAGTGACTGGAGTGCAAACGATCGCTGGGCCATCTTTTCTTTAGGGCTCTTTTTTGCCCTGAGTTTGATCCCTCTGTATTTTGTCTCTATCCGCCGCGTTTAGATTGATTGGGCAATCAACGCGCGGCTAGAATTAGGCATGTTTAAAAACTCTCCACTCTTCATCATTGGTCTTTTGTCCTTTTGCTCTTTTTTAAGCTCCTGCAAATCAAAATCAGCTTCCAATGAAACCGAACAAGTTCAAGTCACCGGCGATCTGAAGCCCGTGAAGAACGACTGGTTTGTAGGGGTCTTGCCCGCAAACCCCTCGACTCTGAACCCGGTTCTTGCCTCTGATGCCTACGCTCGAGCCATTACCGGACCCGTCTTTGATACTTTGATTAGCTTTAATGTAGAAACCGGCGAGCCCGAAGGGCAGCTCGCCACTTCTTGGACCATTTCGCCCGACGGTCTTCAGTATGATTTTGAGATTCGACAGGATGCGAAGTTTCATGACGGAAAACCCGTTACTATTGAAGATGTAAAGTTTTCTTATGATGTTTTAAAAGATCCCAAAGTAAACGCTGCTCATTTGCAAAATTATTTTAAGAATTTTCAGCGAGCAGAGATTCTTTCGCCCACGAAAATTCGATTTCACTTAAGCGAAGTTTATTTTCGAAATTTGATCATGCTTGGCCTCGTTGAAATTTTTCCAAAACATATCTATGGCAAAGGCGACTTTAATACCAACCCCGCCAATCGAGCCCCAGTGGGAAGTGGTCCGTATAAATTTTCAAAGTGGGATTCTGGACGAGAGCTCGAAATGCTTCAGTTCGAAGATTATTGGGGCAATAACGATCCACGATTTAAAGACCGCAATAATTTTTTAAAGATCATTTATAAAATCATCCCCGAAGACGCCGTCTCGACTTTGGCTCTAAAGAAAGGCGATATCGATGCGCTGGATCCCACTCCTGATCAGTATTTTAGAGACTTGAAGGGACCTGAGATCGAAAAGAACTTTTATCGCTTAAGCTACACCACTGAAGACGGAAACGGCTATCGGTTCATCGGATGGAATCTCAACCGACCCTTGTTTCAGTCGAAGAACATAAGACAAGCGCTCGCCATGGCCATGCCCCGAGAAAGCCTTTCACAAACTCTTTTTGAAGGTCAGGTGAAGCTCGCGGTGGGCCCCTTTCCTCAGGTGAGCTCCAAAACAGATCCAAGTCTAAAGCCCTTTCCTTATGATCTTGCAAAAGCTTTAGAGCTCCTTGAAGCAGAAGGCTGGAAAGACAGCGATGGCGATGGGATTTTAGATAAGAATAAGCAAAAGCTTAGCTTTGAGCTTCTGTTCGTCTCTCAAGCGCCCGACATCGAGAGAATTGCGGTCACCTATCAAGAATCTCTCAAACGCTTGGGTGTAGATCTCAAACTCAAAACGCTCGAGTGGACTGTCTTTTTAAAGAACGTTCAAGAGCGTAAATTTGATGGAATGATGATGGCTTGGGGATCGTCTCTCGATAGTGATCCGTACCAGATCTTTCACTCGAGCCAAAGTTTGGACGGAGGCAGTAACCGTGTCTCTTACAAGAATGAAAGAGTAGATGAAATCTTGACGCAGGCCCGAACGATCTTAGATCGCGAGAAGCGAAATGAGTTGTATCGAGAGTTTTCAAGAATTGTGGCAGACGATGCTCCGTATTTGTTTTTGTTTGAGCGCCCCTCGCTCGCGATTGTTACGCGACGCTTTGAGGGTGTCTTACCCGTCGGTAAACTCGGGCTCGATAGTACTCGTTACTTTACTCCCATGGGTCGAGAGAAATATCCGGTAGCAGCGAGTAAGTAGGATTTTTTGTGAGGGGATATTTTTTAAAGCGCATCGCATTGCTGTTTTTAACCCTCTGGGGAATCAGCATGGTCTCGTTTGCGATGCTACAATTGACTCCCGGCTCTCCTATTGAAATGAAGCTGATGCAGGATGAGTCGGGAGCTGTGGGAGAAAAATCTCAACTCACCGAAGAAGCGATTCGAAGACTCAAAGAACAATACAATCTCGATAAACCTATACATGAGAGATACATCTTATGGGTGGGTGATTTGCTGCGCTTCGACTTTGGCACGAGTTTTACCGACGATCGCCCTGTGATCGATAAGATATGGGAGGCCCTTCCCATTTCTTTGGTCTTTGGCTTAAGTGGGATTTTAACCGCACTTCTCATTGGGATTCCGCTTGGACTTTTAAGCGCACGTTTTGCGGGTAGATACCTCGATCGAGGAATTGCTTTTGTATGCATCGTTTTCTTTTCGATGCCTTCTTATGTTTTAGGGCTTTTGCTTTTAACTTATCTGGGCGCTCAGTGGGATTGGCTTCCGATTTACGGCGTCAAGTCTGACAACTATGAGCAGCTTGGTTTTTTTGCTCAGATCATGGATCGTATTCACCACTTTGTTCTTCCATGTATCTGCTACAGCATCGGGGGGCTCGCCTTTATTACTCAGCAGCAGAGAAATTCGATCCTAGAGGCTTTATCGCAAGACTATATTCGAACAGCACGAGCGAAGGGCCTGTCAGAGGCCACAGTATTTTTGAAGCATGCTTTCCGAAATAGTTTGATTCCCATCATGACGATTGTAGGGGCGATGATTCCAGGCATCTTGGGCTCCAGCGTCATCATCGAAAGACTGTTTTCGATTCCCGGCTTGGGTTTTCTTTCACTCGAAGCTCTCTTTGCTCGTGACTACCCGACGATCATGGCTGTGTTTACCATCGGATCTTTACTCTCTCTTGTCGGCATTTTTCTATCAGATTTGTTTTACGTTCTTGTCGATCCGCGAATTAGTTTTAGTGGCGAGAGTCGTGCTGGACTTTCCAAGGAGAATTCCAAGTGAGCGGAGCAAGAAAAAAGTTTCCGCTCATGGGTTGGTTCGCTGGCTTTTTGATTTCAGTTTTTGCTTGCATTGCTATTTTTGCCCGTTGGATTGCCAACGATGCTCCGGGCAGCGTTCACGATCTTCGAGAAGAAGTGGGTGTGCTGCTGAAGATTGTGAATGATCCTGAACAAAGCTTGCCCGTCGAGGTCCAACAGCAATCTCGTCAGTTGCGCCTTCTTTTGCTTTCACTCCCCGTCAATTATTCAGCAGATCAACAAGACGCTGAGGATAAGCTGATTCAACTCAGCGATTCTCTTTCAAAAGCCGCAAGCTCCACAGGTTCACTGAGCTTTCAAGAGTCGACAGAAAGACTGGAAGAACTCGTCAGCTCAAGACAAGATCATTGGCTGCCGATTCTTTCGGTGGGACCCGGAATGCCCTCGCCCGATCAGCGGGTCGTGCTTGCCTCTCCCAGCGCTCAGCACTGGTTTGGCACCGATCAATCGGGTCGAGACGTGCTCGCTCGACTCGTGCACGGGCTTCAAAACGCTTTGTTCTTTAGTCTGGCGGTGGTTTTGGTTTGTCTGGCGATCGGCATCGTGCTCGGTGGGCTGATGGGTTTTTATGGGGGCTGGGTCGATCTGCTTCTCTCGCGAGTGATGGAGATTATCGGCAATTTTCCGATCTTTCTTTTGCAGCTCACCTTTTTGGCTTATGTGGATCCCAGCTACGGGATTCTTTTGTTTGTGATGTGCTTTAGTGGATGGATTCCCTATTGCCGATTTGTGAGGGCTGAGTTCTTAAAGCTTCGCGAACAGGAGTTTGTGCAGGCTGCAAGGGTTTTGGGAGCCAGCAAGCTGCGAATATTTTTTAGACACTTGATTCCAAACTCGCTCACCCCCGTCATCACCTTTATCCCCTTTGATTTGAGCTCAACGATCATTGCCTTGGGTGCGCTTTCTTTTATTGGCTTTGGGGAGCCCATTGATTCTCCGAGTATCGGAGAACTCTTACGCCAAGCTCAGCGCGTTTTTCAGTCGGCCTGGTGGCTCGCATTCTTTCCTGGCTTTTGTTTATTTTTGCTCACGCTTTCGCTCACGCTTTTTGGCTCAGCGATTCGCGATCACCTGGATCCTCGCTTCAAAGCTTAGCGGTAGTAAAGCTCCCAGTCCCAAGTGCTCGGTGCGCCGTTACTAATGTTTGCGCCAGTAACTTCTTGAATCACTAAGTTTGTAAGATTCCCGGTCCAATCACCCGCCGCTAGAGAATAGTGACAAGTGACTCGCCAGAAGTCTTTGACTCCATAAACTCCTGGGTTTTGAGAGTCGGCTTGACGCTGCGGATAAGAACTTGAAGGGCTTGCGCGACAATGACGAGGGACACTCGCCTGCATGGTCTGGTAGTTGCGATTAAAAACGGGGCGAATCCAGTGCGAGATGTTGTTCCGAGCAATATACGAGTGGGTCGGGTTACCATTACTCGTGGGACCTACACGAGGATCCACGCAAAAAGCAGTGCCCACATTACTTCCGACATAGCCTCCGCCACTGGTTTGAAAGTTAAAGTCTTGCGGCGCATTGTCGGTAGCAGACCTTCTTCCGCCAACGCAAAAATCGATATGCCAATTACGAACGACCAAGACTAGTTCTTGGATGCTCTCACTCGGCCAGGGAGACATAAGGGTATCAATTTTCTGATTGGTATTGTTGTAACTAATTGCGGGAACGCCGATATGCAGCCAAGTCGATAGTCCCTCAGCACTCATCCGGTGTTCGGCAACACGGGTGTAATTCTTTCCGGTTGCTAGTAACTTAAATCCTCCAGCTGAGCCTGCTCCAGAGCCTGGTGCGCCCTGACAGTCTGGAATATCACGCACATTGTTTGCATTTCGATCCACCCAATTGGGTCCATCAAAGCAGTTGGCTCCAGCGGCTCCCGCAGGGCCAGACGGTCCAGCGGGCCCCGAAGGTCCGATAGGTCCGGCAGGCCCCCGAGGGCCCACGGAGGTGTCGGTTATGGGTGTTGGAGGTCCTGAGCTTTCGCTATCAGCCTCATTGCAAGCAGAGAGACTCATCGTTAGGGCACTTAAGGCAATCCAATGATAAACACGCACCATCACGCTCGAAGGGCTGCAAAGAACATTCCTAGGCTTAAAAGGACAAATTTCGTCTTTCCAAAGGCCAGATATGAAAATTTTTCTTAGTCGATCATCAATCTCTTCGGTTATCCAGAGGCCTGCGTCTAAAATGTTGGGGTGCGTATCCTCGTCGCCGAAAGTTCGGACTCTGCCAACCAAGCCCTTCTGACAGCCCTGCATGCCATGGGGTTCACCGAAGTCATCCAGTGTCGATCTCGAGACGAACTATTGTCAGAAAATCGTAAGGACTCACCTCATATCATTCTTTTGAACCTTCACTTCGACGGCGCTGAAAGCCTGATCTTAGTAAAGGAACTCAAGCAATCCGATCGATCAGAAAATTCAGTGATTTTAGTGATGGCGGAGGCTCAAGACTCTCAGTGGATACTGCCTGCTTTTTCTCATGGGGCTGCCGACTGTATTAAAAAGCCGATTGATCCCGTCGAGCTTCGGGCGCGCATGCTATCGGCACTGACTCAGAGAACCGAGATCAATCGCCGCGAATCACGCGAACGAGAGCTCACCGATATGATGGCTCTGATGAAGAGCCTCAATTCTAGCCTAGAGACCCTTACTACCATTGATGCGCTGACCGGGATTCCCAATCGTCGACGCTTCGATGAGCACTTTGAAGAAGAGTGGCGACGAGCTCGCCGGCAGGGTCATGAGATCAGTCTGATCATGGGCGATATTGATTTTTTTAAAAAAATAAACGATCGCTTTGGTCACCCTTTTGGAGATGAAGTTTTACATGAGGTGGGGCAGTGTCTTGCCAAACAGGTGCGCCGACCCGGCGATCTGGTTGCTCGATACGGTGGTGAGGAATTTGCCATGATTCTTTCTTCGACGGGCTTAAAAGGGGCGACCGAAGTCGCTGAACGAATGCGGGTCGAAGTTGAAAAATTAAAATTTCATAACGAATCCAGTGAAAAACTCATTTCGATTACGATGTCTTTTGGTGTTTGTGCCGCTCATCCAAAAACAGACGAAAGCCCCAGGTTACTTGTAGGATCCGCGGATCATGCTCTCTATCGAGCAAAAAAATTGGGACGAAACCGAGTCGTGACCGAAAATTTAGGTGGGGTCAGATCTGCAAAGATCTGACCCCATGCGGAAAAAGCAATAAGCCGGGTTCTGTAAAAAACGGGTCTTGGCCTAAACCAAGATGCTCTTTGGCAATCATCAATCTGGGAGAGCCGTTACCGACTCCCTCAAGCGACATACCTCAACCTCATCAGTCGATAGCCTTCGACTCGGTGCTCGCACACCATCGGTTTATTTTGTCTTGCACCTCATAGGGTTTAGCGCAGAACTTTGTCACCAAAGCCTGTGGGAGCTCTTACCTCCCAGTTTCATCCTTACCTGATTCTGCAGATTGCTCAGCAGACCATCGGCGGTTTACTTTCTGTTCCACTTTCCGTGCCAAGGATTTCCCCTGACCCAGGCCGTTAGCCTGTATGACGGCTAGCCTTCTTTCAACTCTTCCCAGTTGAGCTGATTGAAAGGGTGCCCGGACTTTCCTCCGCGCCTTAGTCTTTGCAAACAAAGGCGCAGCGATTGCCCACTTTCTCCAATCACGAATTCAGTGAACGAATTGCCCTGATAAATCAAGCGCCGGTTGAGTGCTGCGGCTCGCTCCCCGCAGAAGCCGTTAAAAGCTGTTCTGGGCAAAGGATCCGCGAACAGCTCGAGCACGTGATCAGGCTTTGCATCAGCTGTAGCTTAGAGCGCTGCTGAGGAGGAATGCCCACATGACACCCTGTACAAATACCTCCTCGAACGACGGCGACCCCTGTTCCTTTACGAAGTTTTTGAACACGCTCATACATTGAAAAAATAATGGAGTTCACTTGGGAGATATAAGCCTCGCGCTGGGCGACAAGCTGTGACCGCTCCTTGCCCAGCTCACTCAAACGAGCTTCACGCACAATCTTTAGCTCGTCGATTTTTTTGGTGGCATCATCCATGCGAGTCTTTGAATCCGTCATCGCCTGTTGTCTTTGCTGAGAGAGAAGCTCTTTTTCTTTCAAAAGCTTCTCCATCTCCAAGAGTTTTCTCTGAAAGGCTTCGTACTCTTTATTCGCCGAGAACTCCTCTTTGGTGTTGCGAACTTCTTTGCGCTTGGTCTCGGCTTTTCTGAGATCCTCGATGAGGGTGATGTGCTTCAGCTCAAGTCCACGGCGCTCACGATCAATCTCTTTAAAAGCCTTCTCGGCATTCCGAAAGCTTAACTGCTCACTGGTAAAAGCGTTCTCGGCGCTTTTAAATTCTCCTGACGGACTCGTGCTCTCTTCGTTAATCTTGAATAGGAGCCCATCGATTTCCTGCAATTTGAGAAGGGATAAAATTGAGCTCTTTAGTTCTTGGGGTTGAAACTCCACGAAACCGCCTTTCAATCTTTTTTCTAGTGAAGGCGCTGTCTTAGGTCAACTATACCCTGGCGAAAGGCATTCAAGGATCCCCAGGGTTTCGGCTCTTGCTCTAAGCCCTGAGCTCTGGTGATCTCTTAGTCTGACGAGGGCCCATAGCTCAGGACCGTAGCAAAGCTACGTGTCGAAATAGAGAGCCTTGCTCTAAGCCCTGAGCTCTGGTGATCTCTTAGTCTGACGAGGGCCCATAGCTCAGGGGTTAGAGCAGGCGGCTCATAACCGCTTGGTCGAAGGTTCAAATCCTTCTGGGCCCAGTATTTCTACCAGGCCCAATTGTTAATCAAACAGAACGAAGAATAGATTTATTTGGCGATCGTCGGTCTCTGAATCAAGTAGTTGATCTTCTTTGCTCGATCCTGGAGCTGATTCCAGTCTTCTGACCAATCTTTGAACTTTCGAATTCCATCGCCTAAATGAAACTCCGGCTCTCCCCGCAAAGTATTCAACACAAGATCATAGATCTGAGTAGATCCCGACTCTAACACAGGCACAATCGGCTCGGGGACCGCAACAGGAGATTCACTTGAGGGAGTGGCCATGACCAGGTCTACACGCGCTTTGATTTCTTGTTCTTTCGATTTTTGCATGACCGACTCTGTCCACGACTTCACATGCTTGGCCGTATCGTACTCTGCACCTGAGGCCTTTTGCATAAGCCTGAAGGTGTAGTTAATCTTTTTTTGCAACTTCACTTTCAATGGTGCGTTTACTTTGGTGGCTTCAACTTTTTGTGCGCTATTGTGCTTTGAAAGCGGCACGTCACCGATCTCGGTAGTGAAATTAAAATCTACAATCTCCGTCAAAGGATCTGCTGCGTAGATTTCTAACTTTCCAGGAGCTCCCCCTACTCTATTATCGGTGAAAGGAACTTTCACCACAAATGAATGAGCATCCACAAGCTGAGTGAGATTTTCCACTCTCACCTGCCAAAAATAATCGACGCCCACGGGCCGGGCAGCGCCGCGGCCTCCAGCGAAAGGATCTGGTGCATCCCCTCGGTAGCTGGGATGTCGCTTTGTAATGAAGCTCCGCGCTTCAGACTGAATTCGAGAGTAGGCTTGTTCGATACCGGCATGTTGGCTTGCAAGTACTACTTTGGGCGCCATTTTGATGAGCTTCGAAGAATCTGTCGCCCAGGTATTACCCTTCTTATCGGCATACCGAATATGACGAGCGGCCTCTGCACGAATGGATTTAATTTGTGCACTACTCAAAGCTCCCTTCGGTAAAACGACTTCACCCGCATCCGAGCCTGAAGTGTTGATTTCAGAAAGCGGACCTCGTTCGAGCTTCAAGGTATAGATCTTTAAATCCCCACCTTTATTTCCGCTCTCGGAATTAGATCCGGGGGCTGGGGTCGTATCTATTTTGCCATTCAAGGCTACAAAATCTGCCATGATGATGAGGTTTCGGCCTTGAGTCTTGATATCGTACCCCTGAAGAACATCGAATCGATCAACACTAATCACAATTGTCGGACACGGAGCCGTCTCTTTCATCGGGTCAAAGGTGTATCGAAAAAAGTCTGGAAACTCTTTCGAACTCATCCTTCCGGGGACACTCAAGATGCTCATACAGTCCTCACTCAAGCTGCGCATTCCAGTAGACTTCTTTTGAAAGCCAATGAAGTCGATGGCAATCGAATCGCGCAAACTATCTTGGAGACCACCTCTCTTCACCATTTCCTGGAGCTCAAGTTCAAGCTTTTCGTGTTGCTCCGCAACTCTGTCTAACTCCTCCAGTCGCTTTTGAGCATCGACCCCCTGCTGCACCTTCTCCTCGGACTTGCCCGCCAACTTTACTTTGCTGTCGCAGGCCGTTAACGAGGCGATCAATAAAATGAAAATCGCACTGAAGCCTTTGCAGTCCATCCGTCGCAAAGAACTCATTTTTCTTTGATCGACCATTTTTGAATCAGAAAGATTTGAAACCTCATTCTGAAGCGAAAATTGCTTTTTCTGTATTTTCATGAGTCGGACCTTTCTCTTTATATGCCTTCTCATCATCATTTAAATGTTGCTCATGAGCTTTTGGGGCCTCATAACGCAGCGCTTTCGTTTGTCAACCAGCTTGAAGAATCGAAACGCGAAATGGGAATACACACAAAAACTCAGCCTGAGAAGTGGGGGCTTACCTTACTGAATTTACTTGAAAAAATAGCGACTCAAGAGAGGGCCATGGCAAGAGTGGAACAAAAATGGAGCGTCGAGTCTCTCGAAGAACCTAGCCATTCCCGCCGAGCTGACTTGCAATCGCTCGAGAGCCCTCTTCAAAGCGATCAAAACCAACCAGCGCATCACACTCCTCCATTTCGAGCCATTCATACGCAAAGATCTATGAAGGTCAAAAGCGCCAACTAAAGAGAAGGTACGAGCGACTGAACTCACTTGGCCTTGTCAAAGACCCGAAGACTCTGAGTCCCCAATAAAGGTCTTCAACTTCTTGGCCCGCGAAGGATGTCGTAGTTTTCGGAGCGCTTTGGCTTCGATCTGACGAATACGCTCACGAGTCACTTCGAAGTCTTGGCCCACTTCTTCCAAAGTGTGATCGGACTTCTCGCCGATTCCAAAACGCATTCGAAGCACTTTCTCTTCTCGGGGAGCGAGTGTTGCCAAAACTTTTCGGGTTTGTGCCGAAAGATTGTAGTTCACCACCGCTTCTGTTGGCGACGTCGCATTGGTGTCTTCGATAAAGTCTCCCAAGTGCGAGTCCTCTTCTTCACCAATCGGTGTATCCAGAGAAATCGGCTCTTTCGCAATCTTAAGAACCTTGCGCACTTTTGAAAGCGGCATTTCCATCTTCTCAGCAATCTCTTCAGGAGTCGGCTCGCGGCCCAGCTCCTGTACGAGATGTCGAGACGTGCGGATAAGCTTGTTAATGGTCTCGATCATGTGAACCGGAATACGAATCGTTCGTGCCTGATCAGCAATCGCTCGCGTGATGGCCTGACGAATCCACCAAGTGGCATAAGTCGAAAATTTATAACCTCGTCGGTATTCAAACTTATCGACGGCTTTCATCAAACCGATGTTGCCCTCTTGAATCAGATCCAAAAATTGAAGGCCGCGGTTGGTGTATTTTTTTGCAATACTGACCACCAAGCGAAGGTTGGCCTCAACCAGTTCATTCTTGGCTCGCTCGGTTTTAAGCTCCCCGCCTCGAACCAATTTATGAATTCGCTTGATGTCGTCGGCTGTCAGGTGAACTTCTTTTTCGATGAGTTCAATTCTCTTCGCCGCTGCCTTATAATTCATGATCGCTTCAGCCAGTTGCTCGGGCGTGATGTTAATCTTCGCCGCTACCTTCTTGGGATCTTCCTTACCTTTATCGAGAGTAACGACGAGATCTTTGACCTGAACTTCTTTCATCAAAAGACGTCGCTCAACTTGAGTGACCGACTGCTGACTTTTCTCGATGCGGCTTACTAAGTTTTTCAGCTTGGCCGAGATTTTGTTGATAAACTTTCGGTTGAGGTCGATCTCTTTGAGAATTTCAAAAATGTCGTCTCGCAGCTTGTTGACCCGAGTCTCTGCCTCACTGGCGAGCTTTTTGTTACTGCCCTCAATGGCTTCGCGGTGCGACTGAATTTCAGTGTACTTCTTCTTGGCCTTGTTGATGAGCTTAAGAACTCGCTCCGTTTGATCTTTGGCAGCAGCGTTAGGATCTACTGCTTTCTTTTCTTCGGCATCCTCGCCCTCATCTCCACCTTCGGTGTTCGAGGTGTCCTCGTACCCGCGGATGATATCACCCACGCGAATCGTTTTTCGCTTGAGACGATCTTCGAGCATCAAAATCTCTTTAATTCCGAAATCAGAACGAAGAACAACGCTCAAAACTTCTGTTTCACCGTCTTCGATTCGTTTTGCAATTTCGACTTCACCGTCACGAGTAAGCAGTGACACCTGCCCCATCTTTCGCAAGTACATGCGAATAGGATCATTACTTCGGCTGGCCGCATCCTCACTTTCGTCTTCGTCTTCATCAAAAGCATGGACCGAAGCTCTCTTCGAAGCAGCAGGAGCCGTCTTCGGCTTAAAGTCCTCAGCATCATCGACGACTTCGATGTCCATTTCATCAAGCATGAGCATCACATCGTCGATATCGCCCTCAGCGGTCATATCGTCGGGCAGAGCCTCGTTGACTTCTTCGAATGTTAAAAAACCTTTTTCTTTACCGGTAGCGATGAGCGCTTTGACTTCTTTGAGATCGCGCTGACGGCGCTTGCCACGCTTTACGGGCTCGGCCGGAGTCGCCGACGCAGCTTCTTCGGATGCTTCAGCTTTAGCCGATCCCTTGACCTGAGCCTTGCCTGCTTTATCCTCTTTTTTGAGAAGCTCTTTTTCGCTCGTCTTTGCGTTCTTGGCAGAAGGCTTCAGCTCTACTTTTTTGGCATTTGCCTTCTTCGATTCTTCATTTTTAGAGGCAATTTTTTTGATCGCCGCATTCTTATTGCTCACCGATTTTACTGATTTCACTGCTTTTGCCTTTTGCACCTTTGCTTTTGCTTTTGTCGCTACTTTACCCATGCGATCTACTCCTTAGACCTGATCCGAAAAATCTTTCATCATCTCAATGAGAGCTTGCTTTTCCATCAACAACTCTCGCGCTCGAGCTGAATCCTTTTCTGATTCCGCCACTCGAAGCGCTTCATTTACTTTTCGACTTTGTCGACCAAAGAAAGCTTGCTTGAGCTTGCGCTCCAAGACCTTCCACTGACCGCCGACCTCCGACCACTCGCGATCAGAACTCGTTGAATCTAACTCTTTCTCTCGCTGGAGAATCCATTCACGAATCTCCGCTTGAGATTCTGAGTCTATGGATTCTAACCAATCCAAATGCGAAAGAGCTGTCGAATCGTAGCCTTTTCGGATGAGCTCTCCCAGGACTTTTGCCCATCTTTCGTCTTCTGGTGCCATCGGCGAAAGGGGCGAAAAACTCAAGTAAGGAAGCAAATCCGTTAGTCCGAAGGCCTTTGACTTACCGAAAAGAACAAGGAATTTCAAGACTTCACGAACCACCGAGGCCCGAGGAGCACCGGCTCGCCCCAAATCTCTTTTTTGCGGTCTTTGGGCTGCAAAACCCGGCCCAGAGGCGCGAGGCAAAGGCTCAAAATCCTTCTGGCGGCTGGCTAAAGAGATTGAAAAGCGTTGGCCCAACTCATTCTGAAGCATCTGTCGCTCTACCAAGTCGGGTACCTTCTCGAGCAAATCAGCGATTGAACGCACTGCTTTCGCTCTACGGATACTATCTTGCTCAGCTAAAACCCTCTTTTCAATCAAGTAATCGAGCGCGGGCTTTGCATTTTTAAAGAGATCGCGAAGTTGTGATTTTCGAGTCTCAAGAGGAACACTTTCATCGTGCAAAAACGCATCAGGATCTTTGGCCGCTGGCATGATGGCCACTTTAGCCTCTAGACCCTCGGCCAAATAAAGCTCCAAACCTTTCGCTGTTGCAGCCACCCCGGCGGTGTCGGCATCAAACAAAGAGATCACGCGATGTGTGCGACGCTTGATCGCACGAAGCTGCTCCGATGTTAATGCTGTTCCCATTGTACCCACGGCGGTCCTTACTCCAAACTCATGCAATGCGATTACGTCTAAATACCCCTCGACCAAGACGACGTAGTTTTGTCGCGCCAAGGCGCCGGATGAGATAGCAATTCCCATGCCATAAAGAAGCTGTTTCTTATCGAATATCGGGCTGTTGGGAGAGTTGATATACTTAGGCATTTCGTCACCTAAGGCCCTCGCTCCAAAGCCTCGGATGCGACCTCGATCGTCCGCCAAGGGGAAGAGGAGTCGCGATCGATACCGATCCAGATAATCACCCGACCGGCCCAAACCGACGAGCCCCAAACGAGAGGCCACCTCTAAATTGAAGCCCTTTTCTTTCAGAAAATCAGCCAGGGCAGTAGCCCCCCCGGGATGCGCGCCCAAACGAAATTCTTCCCACAAAGCTTCGGGCACTCTTCGCCGGACCAGATACTCTCGAGAGGCTTCGCCTGACTTTGACCGCAGCTCTTTGGCAAAAAAATCGCTGCTGACTTCCATGATTCGAAACATCTCATCTCGATCACGATCGGCAGGACGATCATCGAGCTCGACCCCTGCTTTTTTGGCGAGCTCCTCGAGCGCTTGCGGAAAATCCCAGTGATAATACTTTTGAACAAACGTAAAAACATTGCCACCCGCTTTGCAGCCAAAACAATGAAAGAGCTGCTTATCGCTGCTTACGGTAAAGCTGGGGGATTTCTCGGAGTGAAACGGACAGAGCCCCGAGTATCGATGGCCTTGCTTTTTAAGATTCACCACTTCGCCAATCACTTGAACGATGTCGATGGCATCTCGTACTCGATCGGCTGAATTCAATGAAAAGCGCCTCCCTGAACAAACTCTCTTTTAAGAGAGAAAAGATTTAAGAGGAAAGACGTTGTTTTACTAAGTCGCTTAGAACTCTTCCGTCGGCTCGTCCCGTCGTCTTGGGAGTGAGGTCTTTCATCACCAAGCCCATGTCTTTGGGGGAGCTCGCCCCGAGTCTTTTGACGGCTTCATCCACCATGGTCTTGAGCTCCACCTCGCTCAAGGCTTGGGGTAAAAAACTTTGGATCACCGCGATTTCTTCTCGCTCTTTGACCGCAGCATCACCGCGGCCGTTGGCCTCAAATTGGTCGATAGAGTCTTTTCGTTGCTTGATCAAGGTTTGAAGAACCTGCAAAGCCTCAGCTTCGGTAAGAGGCTCCTGCTTTTTCTCTACAAACTTATACTTGAGAGCGGACTTCATGGCGCGAAGAGTGTCGAGCTTCACTTGCTGCTTCGCTCGCATCGCTTCCTTGAGTTCTTCGTTAATACGCTCTTCAAAAGGAAGCATGGATTAAACTCGAGGACCGCCTTTTCGCTGGTTGCGTTTGATGGCCTGCAAAAACTTTCGCTTTCGCTTCACTGAAGGCTTTTCATAAAATTCGCGCTTTCGAAGCTCGGTCAAAATGCCCGCTTTCTCAACGATTTTCTTAAAGCGCTTAAGCGCACCTTCAAAGCTTTCGCCATCTTTTACCCGGACTGAAGTCATAGTCCTTGGTTCTAGGAAAAGCTGAGGGGGAGGTCAAGAACCTAAGCCCTGGCTTTATTGATCACGGGTCTTAAAAGCCCCCTGATGGGTCATAAAACCCTCTGCCTGGGCGAGCGCTAAGCTCTCAGATTTCAGCCGCTCCACCGCATCTTTTTGAACCTCCACCAGGCTGAAGCGCCGCAAAAAGGCAGCTGGCGAGCTCATGGTCATCGAGGCGGCCGAACCCAGCGTGGGGACCAAACCAATGGCGCCGCCATAAATATCGAGAGAAACCGGAGACGTATAGCGGCCGAGCAAAACTCCGCCGCATCGCTTGAGCATCGGAACGTATTCGGCGGCTTCATCGACCGGCAAAACCACCAGGCCAGGAGCCCACAGATTTACCCACGCTGCTGCCTCCACCAAACTCGTAAACTGAATAAAGTGGGTGTTATTTTCTAAACACCAGCGACTGCCCTCACGGCCCTTACTCTCTTTAGAATTTTGAAGCTGCAAAATCAGCTCCTCTACCAATTTACGCAGCCAGGCCTCATCATGATGGCAAACAAAAATGCTCGCGTTCGGATTCCGCTCTGACAAACCAAAAACATCCGCCGCCACCGACTTGATCTGGCTACTCGAATTACACAAAAAAACAACTTCGACGGGTCCTGTGGTTCCATCAATCGCACAATCACTCGATAAAAACTGTTTAGCCACCATGCCGAGCTGACCCGTAGGCCCGACAATCTTTTCAACAGGCAGAGTCCCCGACGTTCCATAGGCAAGAGCCGCTAGCGCTCCGACCCCTCCAGAGACAATAATCTTTTCGATCTCAAAGATTTTACAGATATACAGCAGAATGGGATCCACATAGGGAGCCCCCAAACCGGCGTCGGGTGGAGTGGCAAGAACCAGCTCATCGACCTTCGCAATTCGTGCTGGAACGGCGCTCAAAAGAAGTGCGTTGATGTAGCCCCGAGGAACATACACGCCGACTCGCTCTAAAGGACGTAGCTCCACACCCCAATACACTCCAGCTTCTTCTTGAGCCTGAAAGCCGCTGGGCTTGAGTTCTGTTTGAAATCGCTCGATCCGAGCCACAGTGTGCTCAATCGCTTGACGAATCTCGGCACTCACCACTTTGTGAGCATTTCGAATGTAATCAGGATCTACAAACAACTCATCTTGGGTAAGCGAGATTCCATCAAACTTTTGAGCCATCTCGACCAGCGACTCTTCACGGCGGGCTCTATAATCTTCAAGAAGTGACTGAACTTCGGCACCCCACTTTTGAAAAACTCTTTGCCTCCGGTTTTGCAGCTCCTGAGTAAAGCGCCGAAAGGCCTCGTCCGCTGAGCGCTGAATTCTCATTGAGGCGCTCTCCAAACTCTAGCACCAAGACGATTCAGATTTTCTTCGAGATTCTGATAACCACGGTCTAAATGATAAACGCGCAAGACCTGAGTTTTTCCTTCTGCCGCAAGTCCCGCGAGCACCAAAGAGGCCGATGCTCTCAGATCTGAGGCCATCACTGCGGCCCCCGAAAGTTTTGGCACCCCACGGATGGTTGCAAGATTTCCTCGAAGTCTAATCGATGCACCCATCCGTCTGAGCTCGCTCACATGCTGAAAACGATTTTCAAAAACCGTTTCTCGAACTCGACTCAAACCCCCTTCGGGATCTGCCAAACACAAACAAGCGACAAACTGAGCTTGTGCATCTGTGGGAAATCCAGGAAAGGGTGCCGTCTCAATACTCACCGGCTTAAAAGGAAGATGCGATTTGAGACTTAACTTGCCCGGACTCTCTTGAATCTCGCAGCCCATATCACGAAGTTTTTCGAGTACTCGATCCATCGTGCCGCTGCGGTACGGATAGACTTCTATTTCGCCACCGGTGATGGCGGCAGCGGTCAAATAGGTAATAAGCTGAATGCGGTCGGCTTGAACTTCCCAGTCGAGTCCGCCGAGCGAACTCACTCCTTGAATTCTGATCTCTGGCGTTCCATCGCCCTCGATCTGGGCTCCCATTTCTCGGAGAGCTTGCGATATTTCTACAACTTCGGGCTCACGCGCTGCATTTGAGATTAAGGTCTCACCCTCAGCAAGTACCGCCGCCGTCATTAAATTAATCGTGCCCGTTACTGTAGGAAAATGAAGAGGAAGTCGAGCGCCGCGAAGTTTTTTTGCCTCGGCGTAAATATAGCCACCCTCGAGTTTGATTTGTGCGCCCAAAAGTTCGAGCCCCTTTAAGTGAATATCCACGGGTCGCTCACCAATCGCGCAACCGCCTGGCAGCGAAACTTCGGCTCGACCCTCGCGAGCCACCAACGGGCCCAACACCAAAATCGAGGCCCGCATCTTACGAACAATATCGTACTCGGCTCGCACCGATGTAAGCTTTTGCGCTGAAAAGGATCCGGGCTCGAGCTCTCGAACTCCTAAGCTGGCCAGCAAATTCGTCATGGATTGAATATCAGAAACATCGGGTAAATTTCTGAAACGCACTCTTTGGGGTGTCAGCAAACTCAAACACATTAACGGCAGTGAAGCGTTCTTTGAACTGGGAACCTGCACCGAGCCTTTCAAACTTTTTTGACCTTCGATCCAAAGTGAATCCATAATTAGTCTTTGAGGATAAACAAATGCGCTTCGAATTCCCAATGACTTTTGTGAGGAGCTAAAAGAGTCAGAATCTTCTGTCTTTGATCAGCATCGTAGGCTTCAAAAGCCATCAGTCCACCCGAGCGCAGGCGCGGCCAGAAATGCTCGAGAATACTCGTGTAGGCATCGAGCCCCTCTGGTCCCGCAGTTAAAGCTGCTCGAGGCTCAAAACCGCGAATGTCGATAGCGAGATCGTCCCAGTCGATATCAGGAATGTAAGGGGGATTTGAAACAATCACATCGAAGTCATGGGGCAAATTCTGCGGCCAGGCAGAGGCCCAAGACTGATGAACATATTGTGCCTTCACTTGCAGCGATCGCGCATTCTCTTGAGCGCAAGCGATAGCTGCATCCGATTGATCTAAAAGAAAGAGTTCGATCGACGGAATTTTATTTGCGATAGAGAGCCCAATGCAGCCCGAGCCACAGCCCAAATCTAAAACCCGAAGAGCTCTCTTTTGCTCGCAAATCCATGCGACGATTTGCTGCACCAATGACTCGGTTTCGGGCCGCGGAATCAGCACACCTGGACCGACTTTAAATCGATGATCCAAAAAATCTTTGTAGCCCAAGAGATAAGCGACGGGCTCCCCTCGCGCGCGTCGCGCCACGAAGTCATTGAACCTACCGACTTGCTCTGCGCTCAGCTCTCGCTGATCGTCGGCAATCAAGCTGACGACATCGACCCTCAAAACATGGGCGAGCAAGAGGCGCGCCTCGACGATGGCTCGATTCGATGCCACCGGACCTAGCCTAAGAGCAGCACGAGCAAGAATGTCATTCTGCAGACGCATTAATCGCGAAGAGCGGCTCGCGGTGACTGCGCCGGAAAAAGAATGGATGAACGGTCTGCTCTGAATTGGCTCAACAAGAACCGACAAGCTCCAGAAAATCCCGTCGTCTTGCGATGCTTTATTTCGACCAGGGAGGCTAATCGATGGGCGATATTCTCTGGCGCCGGGCCAAAAATGTTTTTGGGCCAGAAAAAAATATAATTGGGAGTTTCGCTTTTGGTGGCTCCATGTGAACGCCTTGACAGCCCCGCACTCGCAACGACCAGCTCTCGATCAAAATGTCCAAGAGTGAAGATGAGTTCCAAGAGGCGCGGTGAGGCCTTCAATCCCCCCTGAGCATTTATCTCGGCAAGCAAACTTCGTCTAAGTAAAGCTCCTAAACCCTCTCTTTCTTTTGAAAGTCTAAATCCAGCTCTCTCAAGCAGAGCCATGCCTACTAATCTCGAGAAAATGTCGCTCGCATGATCGGGCAGCTCCTTCCAGAGTTGATATTCTCGACTATTGCGCAGTCCAGCAGCCATTCTTGAATTTGTCGGTTCGAGCATTCTTTCAATCTCTATCTCTGCTGGCTTCGCTGATCGATACTTCAAAGCAAGCCCGCCCTTTGCATCGGGCGCTAGATTGATAAACTGACCAAGCAAGCGTAAGAAATCGGCCTTCGGCAGCGCATGGGTCATCTCGGCAAAATAGGGCTCAAATGCTCGAGCGAGTTGGCGCTCGGCATCGTGGCGGAGACCTAAATTCAATCTCTTAACGGCCGATCGAAGCTCTGTGAAAAGCTCTCGTAAATCTTTCTTAGCGCTCCCGTCTCGAGTCGAAAAATGTTTGATTATTTGCGAAAACAGCTGAAAGAGCGCCCATCCCCTACACTGCTTTGAGGAGTCACAGATTCGCTGCAGACCTTCTCGGGCCTGCGCTGGTGTCAAATCTGAATGATGATACAAAAGAGACGGAATTGTATCTGTGTCCTCAAGGCTCACACTCCCCCTGGGAAGAAGCAGTTGGTTGATCGGCTGAGTGGTATCAATACCCAACGATCGATAATAAATGCCTTCATACAAGCTTGCATTCTCGGGGTCCGCACTCGCCATCGACAGATAAAACTCTCGTCTCACTTCAGCCTCAGGAAGAAGCTCATTCATCACTCGTGTCGCTTCGGATTCAAAAAAGCGCTGCGCATCGGTCGAGTTGTATCTCGTCTCCCCCCAAGGAAACTGTTGCCGAAATGCACTCGCAAACTGCGACAGCGCTACAAGATACTCTTGTCCCTGATCTCGACTCTCGGTCCTCGGAGAAAAAATCTTTAACTTGCTGCCCAACAAAGCCATTAAATTCTCAGAGTGAACGCGATGGTTTGAGGTCAGCTGAATGAAGCGATAAATATCGGCCGAAGAAGTATTGGGCTTCACCAAAAGATTCAAAATCTCTAGCGCGACAGTGTCGGAACTTGCATTCTTATCTGCCGATCGCTCCACCAAATTTGTGCTTTTACTCAATGGAATTCCACCCTCGTAGACGGCCAAAGTGGACTGAACAAATGGCCTTAAAAATTGATCCCACGAGCGCTGCTCATAATTGCCCTGGCTCAAGCGATCCAGTTTTTGTCGGATCCCTGCGGCCGTAAGCTTTGCGAGCTCCTCCGATGCGTAAGAGTGGCCAGGCTCCTGAGCGTGAGTGGACCGAAGATCCGAAAAACCCACCAAGACCGTAAATGAACTCAAAACGATAAACTTCAACATGCTGCCCTCTGAGTAGCCTCTTTCTCTGGTCCGATAAAGGCCTTAGCTAATCCCTTGAATTCATTGAAGAACTAGGAACTTATGCCTTCATCGATTCAGCGAGGCGTTTGCTGTAATCCTCTTGTTGAAGGGCTTCCACAATCTCATCAAACTTACCCTCCATCACCATGCTGAGTTGCTTCAGCGTCAGGCCGACACGATGATCGGTGACTCGCTCTTGCGGAAAGTTGTAGGTACGGATGCGCTCGGAGCGATCCCCCGTTCCCACCTGCGCTCGACGCTGATCGGCTCGAGCCTTCTCTGCCTGCTCAACCTGCACGGCAAGTAAGCGAGCTCTTAAAACCTTCATCGCACGCTCTTTGTTTTTAATTTGAGAGCGCTCGTCCTGACACTGCACCACTGTATTGGTGGGCAAGTGCACAATGCGCACGGCAGATTCGGTTCGGTTCACCCCTTGACCACCCTTACCGCTCGCACGAAACACATCGACTCGAAGATCCTTCTCATCAATATGAATTTCTTGTTCGGTCGCCTCAGCCATAATGGCCACCGTCACCGTTGAAGTGTGAATTCGACCATTGGCCTCAGTACTTGGAATTCGCTGAACTCGATGCACGCCGGATTCATACTTAAAGAAGCGATAAACTTCTGGACCCTCAAGACTGGCGACGACTTCTTTATAGCCCCCCATGTCTGCAAAAGACTCCGACAAAATCTCAACCCGAAAGCCGAGGCCTTGAGCAAACTTTGTATAGGCCCTAAAAAGATCCGCCGCGAACAAAGAGGCCTCTTCACCTCCGGCACCCGCACGAATCTCGAGTAAAATGTTTTTTCCTTCGTCGGGATCCTTAGGCAAAAGCTCAAGCTTGATTTGCTGCTCGAGTTTTTCAACTTGAGCTTTGAGACCTGGAATTTCTTCGCGAGCCATTTCGGCAAGTTCGCCAGAGGATTGGCTGAGCTCTTCGTTATCACTCAACTGATCTAAAACTTTACCGTACACATCGGCCAATTCGACCAGCTTCTCAAGACTTGATCGCTCTTGAGAAAGCTCACGAAATTTTTGATTGTCCGAAATAATCGCTGGATCGCTCAAAAGATCTGTGAGGTGATGAAAACGGTCCACCGCCGATTGAAGACGCTCGCGCAACATGCCTTAAAAACCTAAAGCCCTTGCGCGAGAATATCGAGAACGAATTTGTACGAGATAAAGAAGACTACTACTACTTCTTCTTCAGCATCGAAGCTGTCGCAGCGTACTTCTTCTTGAACTTGTCTACACGACCCTCAGTATCCACTAGCTTCATGGTGCCAGTGTAGAAGGGATGACAAGCCGCGCAGATCTCCACTCGGATCGTCGAACGAGTCGATCGGGTAACGAAGTCATTTCCGCAGTTACAGACCACTCGACAGGGAACATATTGGGGGTGGATATCAGCTCTCATTGGTTCATACTCTCCAAAAACTCTTTGTTAGTCTTCGTCTTCGAGATCTTATCGATCAAGAACTCCATACTATCGATGGTCGACAAAGGCGCCAGTAATTTTCTTAACACCCAAACCCTTTGAAGCACGTTATTGTCAAGCAGAAGCTCTTCTTTACGTGTTCCGGACTTGTTAATGTCCATCGCCGGAAAGGTCCGTTTATCGGCCAATTTACGGTCGAGGACCATTTCCATGTTCCCCGTGCCCTTAAACTCCTCAAAAATAACCTCATCCATCCGGCTGCCCGTCTCGACCAAAGCGGTGGCGATGATGGTTAAACTGCCCCCCTCTTCAATATTCCGGGCCGCTCCAAAGAAACGCTTAGGCCGGTGAAGGGCGTTGGCGTCAACCCCGCCCGAGAGAATCTTACCCGAGGGTGGGACGACCGTGTTGTAAGCTCGAGCCAAACGAGTGATCGAATCGAGCAAGATCACCACATCGTGACCGTGCTCGACCAGACGCTTAGCCTTTTCCATGACCATCTCGGCCACCTGAACGTGCCGCTGAGCGGGCTCATCAAAAGTCGACGATACGACTTCGGCGTTCACGTTTCGAGACATATCGGTCACTTCTTCGGGGCGCTCATCAATCAAAAGAACAATCATCTTCACTTCAGGATGATTGGTCGTAATCGAATTGGCGATATTCTGAAGGACCATGGTCTTACCGGTTCGAGGGGATGCCACGATCAAACCGCGCTGGCCCTTACCAATCGGGCACAAAAGATCCATCACGCGCCCAGTGTAATTATCGGGGCCCGTTTCCATCTGAATCTTATTCTGAGGATAGAGCGGCGTGAGGTTATCAAACAACACGCGGTGCAAGCTCTTTTGCGGATCTTCAAAATTCACCGACTGAATTTTAAGCAAAGCAAAGTAACGCTCGCCTTCTTTAGGATGGCGGATCTCACCACTCACAGTGTCGCCCGTCTTTAAATTCAAACGTCGCACTTGAGAGGGAGAAACATACACATCGTCCGGACCAGGCAAATAGCTAAAGTCGGGCGAGCGCAAGAATCCAAAGCCATCAGGCAGAACCTCTAAAACACCCTCTGAAAACACAGCGATATTTTTTTGAGAAACGGCTTTTAGAATCGCAAAAATGAGATCTTGTTTTTTAAGAGAGCTTGCATTTTCGCATTGATGCTCTTCTGCCATCTTCATCAGCTCAGCCGCGCTCTTGGCCTTTAAGTCCTTCATGTAAAGAACTTCGCGAGTCTCGCCCTCGGCACCGATTGCCGGATCACCCGTTACGACGAGATCGGTGATATCGCCAAAATGCTGGGGCTCATGCTGATACGCTCCGCCTCCGTTACCACCCTGACGATTGCGGTTCTTATTACGCCCAAAATCCTTACCCCCGCGACGCGGGCCACGATCACGATCACGATCTCGGTCTCGGTCGCGATCTCGCCTGCCCATTCCCGGAGGGGCCATCACATCGACCACCTGCTGCTGGCCATCGCGTGGCCCTGAATTTTCTCGCGGACTACCTTCTGTTTGCTGTCTTTCTGTAGAACTTTGCGTTTCTGTACTCATGTTTTTATCTGAGCTTACCTTTTCTTCTTTTACTTTATCTTCGACAACTCGCACCTCGCTCGCTGCCTTTTCGTTTTTGCTGTCTTCTGAAATTTTTTCGGATTTTCGTTCCTGACGCTTGGATCGTTCTGTCATGAAATTCTCTTTCAATTGGATTAATTGGGAGGGCTAGGATCGCTAAAGTGATCTTTAGTCTCTCAAGCTGTAATTAGCTTAATGAGGGGCTGTCAAGCTTTTCAAGCATTTGAACGGCAAAATCAGCTGGCAAGCTCTCGTATTCCTTTACTATATAGGAGCTTGAAGTAACTGAGAAGATGGGTGGGCTAAAGCATTGAAAAAAGATCATGCCGCTAAGAGAATCGAGGATCTACGCCGCCAGATAGCGTCTCATGACCAGAGGTACTACGAGCAGGACCAGCCCACGATTTCAGATGCTGATTATGATCGCCTCAAGCGCGAACTCGAGAGGCTTGAAGAAGCACATCCCGAACTGAAGTCTTCAAGCTCGCCCACACAAAAAGTGGGGGGCCGCGCGCGTGATGACTTTGCCAAAGTCACCCATGCGGTGAAAATGCTCTCGCTCGATAATGCTTTTAGTTTTGAAGACGTGATGAGTTTTGAAAAGCGAGCCCTGCGGTTTTTGGAGCTCGATCAAACACCCTGGGGCTATCTTTGCGAGCTCAAAATGGATGGTCTGGCAGTGGAGCTCTTGTACGAAAAAGGTGAGTTTGTTTTGGGATCGACTCGGGGGGATGGATCCGTGGGCGAAGACATTACTGAAAACTTGCGAGCCCTGAAGTCGATTCCTCAGCGTCTAAATAAAAAAATTGATTTAGAAGTGCGCGGCGAAATTTTTATTTTAAAAGACGACTTTCAAAAGCTCAACAAACAGCGCGCAGAGCAAGAAGAGAATTTGTTTGCGAACCCTCGCAACGCCGCTGCCGGAAGCCTGAGGCAACTCGATCCGCAGGTCACAGGATCACGACCCTTAAAGATTTTCTTTTATGGAATGGGACGCCGCTTAGACTGTCCTGCGGAGTCTCAATCCGAGATGCTCGATTTTTTTACATCGGTCGGTTTGCCCACCAACCCCAAACGCAAAGTGGTCTCTTCACTGAGCGAAGCTCAAACGTTTTACGAAAGCACTCAAAAGGCACGAAATGAATTGCCGTACGAAGTCGACGGCTGCGTTTTAAAAATTGATGAGTTCAAATTTCATGATCAACTCGAGACGACCGCGAAAAGCCCTCGCTGGGCTGTGGCCTGGAAGTTTGATGCGCAGATCGCCGAGACCACCCTCGAAGCTGTGGAGTTTCAAGTCGGGCGAACGGGAACCATTACTCCTGTGGCGGTGCTCAAGCCCGTCAACGTGGGAGGCGTGATGGTGCGAAACGCAAGCCTCCACAATCAAGATGAGATCGAGCGCTTAGACGTAAAGATTGGAGATCAGGTCGAGATCACTCGAGCGGGAGACGTGATTCCAAAAGTGCTCGCTGTCAAAACTCGAAGTGAGAATGGGACATCGATTCGCTTTCCCAAAAATTGCCCCGAGTGTGATCAAGCTTTAAAGCGAGATCCTGAGATGGCCGCGTGGCGTTGCGAGAATGAAAGCTGCCCTGCTCAAGTGGAGGGGCGGCTTATTCATTTTGCCTCAAAGGATGCGATGAATATGGAGGGGATGGGACCACAGTGGATTCATGCGCTGGTCGAGGCCAAGCTCCTCCGCCTACCGAGTGATTTTTTTAAATTACGTGAGGCCGATTTGATGCCGCTCGAGCGCATGGGCGAGAAGCTTGCCGCAAAGTTGATTGCTTCTGTTCAAGCCAGCCGACGAACCACCTTGGCTCGAGCACTTTACGGTTTGGGAATCACGCATATCGGAGAAAGTCTTGCGCAAAAAATGACCAAAAGACTTTCGAGCTTTCAAGATCTCCTCAAGCTCTCGAGAGACGAACTTTTAGAGATCGAAGATGTGGGTGAGATTGTTGCCGACTCACTGATTGAAGGTCGCAAGCGCCTCAAAGAAGAAATGCTCGCTCTGGATCAGATTTTGGAGCTCGAAAAAAGCCTAGTGAAGCAGGAATCGAATCGATTTGCGGGGATGAGCTTTGTACTCACCGGCACACTCTCGGCCATGACTCGTGATGAGGCCAAACAAAAAATCGAGGCACACGGCGGCAGCGTCGGAAACACCGTTACAAAAAAAACCTCGGTCGTCGTTGTGGGTGCAGAGGCTGGCTCCAAAAAAGATAAAGCCATCGCTTTGGGCATAACGATCTGGGACGAAGAGAAGTTTTTAAAGTCGATTTGAACTTTTAGGTGATGAGCCCCCAATTTTTGCGTGGGCTTTGTCGCTCGCAGAAAATCTTGAATGTTTTTCAAGAGCTTACTTAAACTCAGAATCAGCACTCTTCTTGCTTCTTTTGATTGAGGTATGTCGAATTTCAACAAGCAGAGTCTGTTTTTTAAAGGAATTTTTGAATTTGAAGACGCTAGCGGAACGCTACTCGCCTCCCGAATTCCACAAAAAGGCTCGCTCGATTTATATCGAGGAAGCGCAGTCAATATTCGCCCCAACCAATCGGCACTCTTTATTTTTAAGGGGCGAATTGCGGATGAGTTAAGTGCGGGATTGCATGAACTGAACGAAGGAACAACCCCCATTCTCTCGAGACTCGTCGGAGCGAAGTATTTTTTTCAGAGCCAGTTTCGAGGCGAAATTTGGTTTTTTTCACATCAAGAGTTTCAGTCGCGGCGCTGGGGTACAGCACGCCCCGTGATCCATTCACTTCCGGATGTGGGCAGCATCCCTCTACGTTCATTTGGCCAGTTTAGCATTCGCGTCGATTCGCCCAAGGCGCTTTTGATGACTCTGATTGGATCACGATCGGCTTACGACATCACAGAACTTGAGGCCTG
>JBILFF010000186.1:0-2755 GCA_044351695.1 Bdellovibrionota bacterium | reverse complement strand
CGGCCAGTAACGAAAATCCCAATTGTCAGATGTGTCATGCCGATCCTCATGGACCGAGCATGAAGAATGAATGTGCTCAGTGCCATATGACCGAGGGCTTTGAACTCGTTAAGAACTTTAAGCATGAGGACTATGGGGGATTTGTTTTAGATGGCCGACACGCTGAACTTTCCTGCCAAAAATGTCATTCGCAGCATCTTCAAGGCAGCTACAAAGTTCCGCTTCAAGCAGGAGTTTCTGAGGCCAAGGCTTGCGCCAATTGCCATATCGATATTCATGGAGGACGATTTGGTCCGGCGTGCGAGAGCTGCCATCAAACCTCTAGTTTTGAGGTTGAGCAAGGTGAGCAAGTTCATGATCTCGGCTATTTTAAACTCGTGGGCATTCATGATCAGCTTCCTTGCACGAGCTGTCACGCCCCCGACACTCAACTCCAAGGAACAGGCATTCTTTGTGCAAGCTGCCATGAGAAAAACGATATCCATCTAGGTCAGATGGGGCTTGAGTGTAGCGATTGCCATCAACAAAACTCTTGGAGACCCGTCAACTTTAAGCACAACACAACGGGCTTTCGCCTCACGGGTGCTCATCGATTTGCCTCTTGCGAGTCGTGTCATGTCAATCAAGTCTATCAAGGCTTGCCCACGGATTGTTATTTTTGCCATTCGGATTCATATGTCCCCTACATTGCCGCTCACTCAAGTGGTGTAGCCGATTGTGAGTCCTGCCACACCACCATCGACTGGCGCATTCGACGGGGCGCCGGGATTGGAGCAAATAAATGATAGGTTTTTTTGCTCTGCTTGCCATCAGCTCTGCTGAGCCCCCCCTGACTGATCGCTGGACGATCGATGGTCGGATTTGGACCGATCAACTTTTTATTTTTGATCAAAACGGTATGGATTCGGTATCGGTTGTGGAAGTCTATCAAAACAACGACAAAAGCAATCCGGGACAACTTGAAAAAGTAATCTTTGGCAAAGACACGGCAGCCATCGAAGCCGAGTGTCAAAACCGATACTGTGTTCGAAGAACATTAAGAGGCGGCGAAACGATCGTCGAGCGAGTCATTGCTGGCTCAAATAACAAACGATCGGTGACTGAAAGCCAAAAGACCGGGGCAACTTGGATCAGTGGTCTTGGACTTGATACGCGGGTGGAGCGAGGATCTCATGAACTTAAAATTAAAGGGAACTTCTCTGCAAGCTTACTGAATGAACGAACACTTTACGGGCATGAGCGGTGGCGACCCTCTTTTACCGAAGCCTATTATCAGTATCGAGACGAAAAATCTAAACGTCCCTACTTTGTTCGCTTGGGCCGTCAAAATCCCACTGCCGGCGTACTTGTGGATGGCGCGAGTGCCACCTTGCTCTTCGGAAAAGAGGGTTACCGCGACAGTAAATCGATCGGGGTGTTTGCTGGCCTGGCGCCTCACCCCGTTACCAAAAGACCAAATCACGAGAGAAGTACTTTTGGCCTTCAATCGACTTACATTCCTGAGTTTTCTGCAAAGAGTGATAGCAAACTCAAAGTAGACTCGAGCCTGGTGGGCGAACTTTACAAAAACAAATTCAATCGATTTTATCTTTACAACCGCACCCACTTCACGCCCATTCGGGAGCTCAGCTTGATTGGGATGCTGACTCTTGATTTACCAGCGGCGGGAGATGATGGCTCGGTGGGTGTAAACTACACGACTCTTCAAAGCTTATGGCGCCCAGACACGCGCTGGTTTTTGTCGTTTGGATTTACAGCCTTTAAAATTGATCGCTTTCTTCGAGAGGAATCCGTGCGCTGGCTTACGGACGACCAGAGTCAGCAACAAGATCGACTCGGAGACACTCTCGATCGATCATACCGTTATCGAGGCGATGTGCGAGCGAGCTTTAAAGCGTTTTGGTTTTTACAAGCCTACCTCAAGCTCCGCTATGAACGACGAAGCTTTGACTCCAATAAAACTCGTCTTAATCAAGCTCCAACGACTTCTGCGCTCGCCAGCCCCAACCTGTCACTCCTCAATAAAAAGAATGCCTATAGAATTCAGCCAGGCCTTCGAATATTTCCGATCGCTGACTTAGAAACCGAAACTAGCTTTGCTTACAATCAACGTTTTCAATCTCGGGCGTATGAGCTTTTTCAATCAGCCAACTGGGAGCCACGCCCTCGATGGAATCTCGACGCTTACGGTCAAGCCGTTTGGAGCCGTCGCAGTATTGCAAATTCTGTGGCAAGCACTCCGTCGGTCAGTTCAAAGGCAACCGACTATTACGCAGGCCTCGGCATATCCTACAAGTTGCTTGCGGACTTGGTCGGACAAATTCGATATGATTTTAGCTGTGAAGATGATGCATCTTTGGAAGAATCCATTCTTAGCCACTCTGCTTGGCTGCGCTTTCACTATCAGTTTTGAGATTCTTCAACCTTCAGCCATCTACTCTCAAGATAAAGATCAACCTGCGACGAGCGAATCTGTCGAGATCGACTCCAACGGCAACATCATCCTCAAATCGAATCCTGCGAATACGCCACCCAAGGCTCCAGAGAAGCCCGCCCAGTCCGAAGAGATCATTGTGGATGAATCCATTCGTTCAAGCCCTCAAGATTTTGCGGGACCGACTCGTGGCAGGATTCGGAGTCGTTTGGCTCAAATCAAGACTCAACCACAAGAAAATTCACAGTCGGTCGTTCTTTTAAAGCGCGGGGACTTGATCGATGTTTTGGCTCTCGCGGCAGATTACTACCGTGTCCGTTA
>JBILFF010000079.1:0-10302 GCA_044351695.1 Bdellovibrionota bacterium | reverse complement strand
CATTTGGGGACTCGAAGCTGGGAGTACAGGCCAAAGCATTGATAACGCTGTTCGAGCGAAAAACTACGATAGCTTAAGGAGCTGATTCCTAAAAACAAGCTAATCCAAAAGCTCAGCAGGGCAAAGTCTTGCGGGCGATCGTGAAACTCAGATCCAATCGAGAGCAGAAGAAGGATCGGGAAGCAAAAAAGCAGTGCGGGTCCGAGCGTGTTTTTAAGTTGAGAGAGGTCTTTTTTCACTAAAACCAAAAAGCGACTCATAAAGAAATCCATCCCTCCACGCGGATAAGCCCAGAGGCCCATTCTTGAGAGTGATGTCCTGTGAGAATGACTGAGGCTCCTTCTTGAGCCCGTCGATGGACCCAAGTTTCAGCGATGGTCCGAAAATCGGAATCTAAATTTTGAAAAGGCTCATCCAGCAGAAAACAAGAAAGCGGAATCGACAAAACAATGCCAAGCTCAGCTAAGCGCCGCTGGCCCGTCGATAAGGTCTGAAGACTTCGATCTTTTGAAAAGGGTAAATCAAATCTCCACGCTTTGCTTTTGCTTTCGGAGAGCGCATAAAACCAGTCTGCGGCCTCTTGAGTGGACCAAGAGAGTGGGAAAAGTGGTTCTACACCACAAGAGGCGATGCGATCGGCCGCTCCGTAAATTCGGCCGGACTTTGCCTTGAGGCGTCCAGCTAAAATCTTGAGCAAAGTACTTTTGCCCGAACCATTTTTGCCAACGACCGCCGTCACACGCGATGGACCAAAATCATGGCTGAGAGGGCCCAAACGAAAACTCCCGCGTTCAAATTGAAGTTCTTCGATTCGCATTTTCTTGGCTATAGTGTGGCACAAGCTGTTCAAGAAGACTTAGTCTTTTGTTCTCGTAATCTTTTGAAGAAATCAAAGAGCGCTCTTTCAGTTTGCGCAGCTTGGCCAAACGATCTAACAAAACTTCTTTCTGTTGCTCGGCATAGGAATGGCGAGGCGTTCGAAGTCGACCTAAGCAAGCCCAAATCAATAAAAACAAAGCCAGGCAGACATAGGGTAACCACCAGGTCCAGGGGATCCGAGCGGGCAGACCTTGAAGTTGGATTTTGAATTCGTGGCGTGCTGAATCTAAATACATCGTCCAAACTTGTCCCCAAACTCCCGCATAAAATTTTTGATTCGAGCTCATTGAAAATCCGGGAAGGCGAAGTTGAGGATCATTCAAAAAGGCATCGACTCTCGAAACGGGCAAAGAAAACTTTTTCTCGAACTCAAAAGAAAAGCGCGCTTGATCGATCTCGTAGGCTAGCGAAAAATAGTGATCTCCAGGCGCAAGGCTGCCCGTAAAAATCAAATCATTTCCCTCAATTCGAGTTGTTTCTTGATTAAAACCTTGGCCGTATCGAAAGTTAAAGACTTGCCGAGGCAAAGAGATTCTATAAATCTCATCCTTGGGTCCGGCGGATCGAACGCTTTGCTGCCCCCCGTTTCGAATCACAAAACTCTCTTCAACCTCTAGGCGATCATCTTCTCGAAGTAAGAAGGCAAAGCTGAGATCCGCTAAAGAGAGAGCTGATTTGTCATTTGTACTTCGATAGGCCTGAATCAATACGGGCGTTGAAGGGAGGGGTGACGAGGGATTCAGTGCCGCGCTGTAAAAGGCTTCTTCATCAATCAGTACCAAGCCTACGATGGCATCTCCAGCCTCTTGGGGGACGTTAAACTTCACACGCCCGCGCGAATCACTGCGCCCCTCCTTCAGGCTCTCGGCTTGACCATTTTGAACAGAGATCAATCGCACCAGCTGGTTGGCTTGTTTTTGCTCGCCCACGCGAACTTCAAATTCAACAGTCTTCTGCGTGAGAAGCAAACAAAGGAGGCTAAGAATCATAAAGCTTTTAGCCTTTCTTTAAGGTCCTCTTGAACGGCGACTAAAAAAGGATCTGATCCCTCTAAGTTTTCAATTTGCTTAAGGATCACCATGAGTTTTTCGCTCAAGCTGTACTGTAGGCTCTCTCGATCTTCAGGGCTTAATTTGCCTGTCTGAAAGTCGACTTCTAGATCCTTTAAACTCTCAAGCAAAGCCTCTCGCTCATTGAAGAGTTGGCGGTAGTCCTCAAAAGTTTTCAGGCTCCCCCCCTGAGTGGCGGCGGGTTGAGACTCAAGCCAGGGCCAGACCATGAAAAGAATCAAGAAGAGGAGCAGACAAGAGATACAAACCAACATTACCAGAGTCATGTGATCTTTTTCTCCGGGGTCCGAAGGGAGCCATCGCCTCCCATATGGGGCGCCATCGCAATCATCGATCCGATGACTAAAATCAGTCCGCCAAACCAAAGCCAAAAAATAAAAGGCTGAAGGATGATTCGAAGTTTCGCACTTTGATCCTGAGGATCAAAGGAGCCCAAAATAAAATAAACGTCTTCTTTAATCCGCGAGTGAATGTCGACCTCAGTCGAAGGCTGCTGTTGTGCAAAGTAAAAATATTTAGCGGGCTTAAGTTCGCGAATCAGATTTCCACCCAGATACAAATCGACCAGAGCGTAATTCTCTTCTTGATTATCGTTTCGCTCCTGCTTCAGTCCTTTATACTGAATGCTATAATTTTCAAATTCAGCGGTTTGCCCAGGTTTTAAATCAAACTCAAAAACTTCACGGTACACTCCTCCAGCGATACCAATGAAAATCATAACGAGTCCTAGGTGGACGATATAGCCTCCATACTTTCGTTGATTTCGCTGAACAGCTCGCACCAGCGCTATCATCATCTGCTCTTGATAAGCGACCATTCGCGCTCGAGTCCCCTTATAAAACTCCATCGCCAGTGTGCTCAAAACAAAGGCAGCCCCAAAAGCTGTCATAAGAACGTACCAATCATAAAGTCCTAGTAAGGCGACTACACCTGCGGCAAGTACACCAAAAATTGCCGGCCAGAGCATGGTTTCTCGAAGGTTGCGTTTTGATGCCTTTCGCCACGCAATGACAGGTCCGATTCCAGTCAAAATAAGCAAAACGATGCCGACGGGCGCGAGGATTTGATTAAAGAAAGGAGGACCAACAATAATTCGACGCCCTAAAATCAGCTCACTTGCGGTCGGAAAAAGTGTGGACCATAAAATAATAAAAGCGGTTCCGACCAAGACGATATTATTGACCACAAATGCACTTTCTTTCGACAGAAAGGACTCAAAAACATTTTCGCTCCGGAGTTCATTGCGGCGCCGATAAATGAGAATCGCTGAACCAATCAAAATGAAAAATAGAAAAACCAAAAAGAAGTAGCCAATATCAGAGCTCGCAAAGCTGTGAACACTCTGCACCACACCCGAGCGCGTCAGGTAGGTCCCTAAAATCGTGAGTGCGAAACTAATCACAATTAAATGCATATTCCAAAATTTGAGCATTCCGCGCTTTTCTTGAATCATCACCGAGTGCAGAAAAGCCGAAGCCGTGAACCACGGCAGAATCGCTGCGTTCTCTACCGGATCCCAACCCCAAAAACCGCCCCAACCCAGCTCCACGTAGGCCCACTGCGCGCCCAAAAGATTTCCGATGGAGAGAAAAAACCATGCAAGCAGAGTCCAGACTCGCGAAGCCATGATCCATCGAGCATTCAAGCGGCCTGAGAGTAATGCCGAAATGGCAAAAGCAAAGGGGACTGACATTCCAACGAAACCCAAATAGAGACTGGGTGGATGTATCGCCATCGAAGGATTTTGAAGCAGAGGATTAAGTCCACGACCATCTTCGGGTCTGAAAGGAAAAAGTTCAAAAGGGTTGTCGCTGTAGAGAATCAAGACGCTGAAAAAACTCTGAACAAGGCCAAAGACAATCGCGAGGCCGGGAATCAGTGGCGCGTCTGAGCGCCGATGAAAAAATACAGCGGCGGCAGAAAAACAGCTCGAGATCCAGAGCCAAAACAGTAAGCTCCCGTCTTGCCCACCCCAGAGGGCCGTCACTTTGTAGATCAGGGGCATCTCTTGGTTCGAGTAAGCGTAGACGTAACGCAACCAAAAATTATCCGTTAAAAAACATCCGACCAAAATCAAAACACAGAGTGTGGTTAAAAAGAAGCACGCATAAATACTTCGGCGCGCCAGAGCTTGAAGACGCGTGTCGGAATTTTTAAGGCAAGCGATGCCGATCACCATTGCAAAAATAGAAATCCCTAAGGCGATGGATTTGCAAAACTCTCCTAAGTTTGGCCAAAAAACTTCTGGATTCACAAGCAAACGCTACTCGAACTTGAGATTAGGACCAAGAAAGGATGCGCGGAGTCTTAGTAGCCCTTGTTTTTCATTTCCTCGAGCGGCGGAAGGCCGCCAGCCTCGTACTTTGAAGCGCATTTAGCCATCAACACCTGAGCTTCGAAGGGGTCTTGCATTTGCGCCCTTCCTTCGACAACAACTTCAACATCCTCTTTAAAAGTGTCGGGGGGCAGGCCGCGATAAACAACTGGAAACCGATAATCATTCAAGACAACTTCAAAGCGGTACTCATGATCTGAGAATTGAACCGCCTTTGCTCGTCCAGCAATTTTGAGTTTTTTACCCTCGTAATCAGCTCGATTTTTAACAAACTCATCGGCGGTCACATAGTAGGTCACCATGCCTTCGATGGCTTTCAACGCGAATCCAATAATCAGAAAAGCAACAAACAGCCCCGCGATAATCCATCCCCAACGAATTTCCTTTTTATCTTGAGAACTTAGCGCTTGAGACATCGGGGCCAGTATGCCATGAACCAAGTGGATGACCAAGAAGGAGTCTTCAAAGAAATCGGGGCGGGTGGCAAAAGTATTGAAACAGTGGCCACTGCCAAAGGCGTTTCAAAAAGAGGCAGAAAAGTTTAGAAAGCACGTTAAGACCGCAAATCATATATTGATTTCATCGACTTTGACTTCAGATGGAGACTCGGTCGGCGCCCAGCTTGGGATTTTGCATCTGATCCGACTCCTCAGAGGAAAAAAGAAAGTTAAAATTACTGTCATTAATCAGAGCGAGGTTCCTTCTCGCTACTCTTTTTTAAAGGGAGCTTCAGAGATTCTGGGCTGGTCGCAGTGGGAGAGACAGAGATCTTCAAGCCGGGGCGACTTTGATTATGGAATTGTTTTAGACGGTGGCATTGAACGCACTGGTGATGTTCGGGGGCTATTCGATGGCTTAAAGACAGCTTTGGTCGACCATCATGCTATTGGGAGTCGTCTCAGTTACGCTGCCAATCTTCTGGATCTTGAGGCGAGCAGTACTTGCGAGATCGTCTACTCGCTGTATGAGCATTTTAAGATTCCTATCGATCGCTCGATAGCTGAGATTCTTTATGTGGGAATTATTTTTGATACTGGATTTTTTAAGCACTCACTCACTAAGCCAAAAACTCATGTGGTGGCCTCGCAGTTGATTCGCACGGGCTTCGATTTTTCAGAGGTGGCGGATCGAGCGATCTTGGAGCGAAGCTGGAGTGGGCAGATGCTTCTGAGAAAGTTGTTGGAGAACATGAAGAAGACGACCTGCAGTCGGGTGGTTCATTCTTCTTGGAGTAAAAAAGAGCTCGAGGAGATTGCCTTCAAAGATGGAGATCAAGAGGGCATGATCAATCAAATGTATTATACCGATACGGCTCAAGTCGTAGCGCTATTTGTGGAGCATGGCTCATCAGAGGTGAAGATTTCTTTTAGAAGTAAAGGCAAGGTGAACGTCGCCGAGTTTGCGCGGCAGCTCAATCCTGATGGCGGCGGGCACGTGAGAGCCTCCGGCTGTACGTTGCCAGGGGAGCTTCAGGTGGTGCGAGAGCAGGTCATTGCCAAGCTTCTAAAGCTTTTGCCTGATTGAGATTCGATTTTATCGCATGCGTTCTTCAATTTCGTTTTGAATGTCGTGGGGCAGTGGCTGTGATGATCTTACTTTGATCGATCCTTGAGGACGCACTCGAGCACGCCAGTAAAAAACGAGCACGATGAGTATGGCCATTAAAGCCAACCAGGGAATGGCGTAGGCGAGCTTTCCACGCACTCCACTCTGAGGCGTCATTCGCAAGCTCTGTTGATATTCTTGCTCGAGTTCCGCGCGAATGTTTTCAAAACTTCTTCCAGATTCGCGAGCCAATCTAATTTTTTGTCGAAGCTTGTCGGCCTGGCCTGAAGGGCATTCTAAGAGAGAGTTGCCCTTGCAGTAAGGACTCCATACTTCTGAATAAAACTTTTGAAGTTCCTGATCTTGAGCAGTTTGAGGTGCTACTGCCAACAACAGCATGTAAAGCATGAAGGTCATCAGATAGTTTTTGTGGGCTTTGAGACTTAGGTCAATCGTTTATCGAAGGCCTATTGATAGTCCTCAGCATCCAGGCTTCGCGGGGTGTGCGAATCGTTGGGATTCGGACCAATCGGAGCTTGAGCCGGAATCTGAAGAAGTCGCTCTCGCTCGAGTTCACGATCGAACTCTCGTTTGAGAACTTCGGCTAAAGTGTTTTCGGCTTTGGGCTCTGGCAGTTGAGGCGAAGAGTTCTTTGCAATCGACTTGAATCGATTGGAGAAGATTTTTCTTCTTTGCTCGTTAAATTCCTCCCACGCTTTTTGCCGAAGCTGAGGATGGCGAATCGAAAAAACCAGGTCGAGGACAGGTTTTTCGACCTCGGCCTCGTAAGCAGCAGAGGTGAGGTAGTTGGCGAGCCCGGAGCTCTGCAAATTTCTCGCTTTTTTGCGCAGAAGCGCAAGCGACTGCTTACCCACCTTTTTTAACTGATCAAGAGCAGTCTGATCAGCCGCTTTTGTCGCCGCTTGCATGGCTTCTAATTCCTCTTTGATCAGTCGTGTTCGCTCAAGAGCTGAGTCCAGTGCCTCTGTCATCGCCACGACATTCTGCAGACGAGCCACGCTAGGTTTTTCGCTCAGCCGAACGCCCGAAATCTCTTGAGTTACTTTTTCCTGAAGTGAAGCTTGCTTGAGATAAAGTTGATCGCTCAGCGTGGCATGAAGCTCTCTTCGCCAATTCAAGATTTCGCGTTGAGCAGCTCCGGGCCAAATTTGACGACTGGCTAAAAGAATCACCGGCTCCAGATAGCGCTCGTTGACGAATTGAATTTTTTTAAAATCTTCGAGTCTCTCCACTGATTGCGTTTGACGGATGCCGTCTTGAATCTGATCCTTGAACTCCACTCTGAGTGTCTGAATTTCTTCGACGATTAACCACTCTCGTACTGAAAGTCCTGCGATGATTAGAAGCACACTGAGGCCAATCCACACACTCGTTCTCATATTCCTATTATCCTTCTCAAAAAGGCATGACTCAAAAGAAATTCCTGTCACGGCAGCGCATCAACTTCGATGTTCTGTGATGTAGAGCAGAATTTCGCTGGCTGTTTCTTCTATGGCCTTGTCGGTGACATCAATCACGGGCCACCCAAACTGACGCGCCAGCTTTTGGGTCTCGAGGAGCTCAATCCGAATTTTTTCACGGTCGATGTAGTGAGCGTCTTGATGCAGCGCCTTTGGGATGCGATGTGTTGGCGCAAGATTTTGGTATCGTGATTTTCGGATTCGTTCAAGATCTTGCTCTCGGATGGTCAAGCAGACGATTGGAATGCGTGCTTGCGCGGCATGGATGAGTTCGGGAGGGGTGGGCATTCCCGGAACCATCGGAACATTCGCTACTCGTAGGCCTTTGTGCGCCAAGTAAATCGAAGTGGGCGTCTTTGAGCTTCTCGACACGCCTATCAAAATGATATCCGCTTGATCCAGATCTTCCAGGCGCATGCCATCATCGTGTTTTACCGTAAATTCGATCGCGTCGACTCGATCAAAATAATAATCGGCAGAGGCCGAGTGTAATAAGCCTGCCTCCTGAGAAGGATCTCGTTTAAGAAAAGTCGAGAAAATCTCAACCGCAGGATAAAAGAGATCAAGTCCCGTCAACCCATTCTCTCGAATTAAGGACCAGGCTTTTTTGCGTAAACTCTCAGAGGCAAAAGTATAGGTGACCAAGTAGGGACTTTGCACACTCGTCACTGCTTTCAGTAAATCGGTTTCGTTTTGAATATTGGGAACTCTCTTCAGTTGCGCCTGTGCCTTACCAAACTGCGCAAGTATCGCTCGAACAAAAGTTTCAGCAGTATCTCCTGTACTATCTGAGAGAATCAAAATTCTTTCTTCGGGAATCCTACGGGGAGATCTGGAGCTGGCAGGCTTAGAACTAGAGGACTTAGAACTAGAGGTCTTAGAACTGGAGGACTTTCGACTTCCCACTGGTTTCTTCATAAAGAAATCGAAAGCTTTAGAACACAAAAAAAGGGAGAGACTTTGGGCCTCTCCCTTTCCGATTCATCGTCGAAGATGAATACTTTATTTCTTTTCTTTTTTGCCGCAATCGCACTTGGTGCATTCGCATTTGCTTTCGCATTTGCCTTTGCAGCAGGACTTGCCTTCTTTAGCACAGGGGCAAGAGCCCTCAGATGCATAGCCTGTGGTTAAAAGACCCAAACCTAAAATTAAAGTTCCTAAAAATGCTTTCATGAAGATCCTCTTTTTTTATAAAAATTTTAAACAAAAATAAAATGAAGTCGATTAAACGAATAAGTCTTTAGGGGGTTGCAAGATAGGTTCTCGATAACCACTGGAGTAAAACGTTCGACTATTGATCCAAACATGAAAGGCTACCCAACGGAGCGGGTTGCCCGCTTCATCCTGGGTAAAGTACTTTGAGCAGCAAGTATGAATCAGGGAACAAGACTTGTGATCATGAGAGGATGGCGAGTGATTGGATTCTGAGCATGAAGAATGCTTCAAGGATTGGAGCAGTTCAAAGCTAGCCAAGCCACTAAAGCTAGCGAGGCTCAAGTAAACTAATGCCAGAGATCTCAACACGGCCACCTCTCTATCTTACTTTGGGCAGTGGTTAATGCCTAGTGCCAGCCCGAAGAGTCCCAATCATAGGCACTTAGCGTCTCTTTCATTTTGTTGCGTGCCCACTCTTCAGGTTTCGCGAGTTCCTTTTTAAAGACGCTGATGACCGCTTCCAAGATTTTCGGTTCTGAGGTCTCATAATAAAGGCTGGAGCGCCGACGTAGAAAGTCAATTGGCTCGATCGCCATCTCATGATGAATGGCGTAGTAGATTTCGGCAGCCCTCACTGGATGGCTCTGCGAAATCCTCATTCGGTCTAGTTTTTTCTCGCGATCCCATTCCCAGACATCTTGAGCGTATCGACCGAATCTTTGCTCCAGATCTCCCAGCTCGCCGTAATACTCTTGATCTTGCAAAGGCAGCTCTTTCGTTGAGCACTGACGAGCCTGCGGAAAGAATTTTTGCATCAGATCCAACGCTTCTTCAGCCATCTCTCGATGGCTCGTCAGTTTACCTCCCAGAATATGAAAGAAGCCATTTGGCTCCTCTAAGATCTCATGCTCGCGAGAAACTTTTGAAGCCGACTCGACAGTCGAGGGTTTGATGAGGGGCCGCACAGCGGCCCAGGATTGAAAAACATCTGCCTTTCGGATTTCCAGATTAAAAAATTGATTCGCTAAGCGCAGTACATAATCAAGATCTTCTGCTCTAGCCTGAGCGTCTGAAGCTTTTTGAATGGGAGTGTCTGTGGTTCCAAGATAGGTCGTTGTTTTCCAAGGAATCGCAAAGAGGATACGATCATGATGGGGGTCATTAATGACGTAGGCCTCGTGGATGGGTAGCTTTGTGCGGGGCACTAAAAAATGAACGCCTTGGGTAAGGTAAAGTTTTTCAGAGAGGCCCAAAAGTCTTCGAATTTGATCTGAGAAAGGCCCGGCGCAGTTAATGACCGTTCGGGATCGAAGCACTTTCTCTTCGCCGCTCAAGCGGTCCTGAACTCGAATCTCATGATGATCTCCGCTGGCATTAAAGGCCACCGCCGCGACTCGATTCAAGCACTCAGCCCCTGCTCGATGAGCCGACTTCACGATCTCAATCACCAGTCGATAGTCCTCGGCAAAAGCATCTGCGTAAACAATGGCGCCGGTAAGATTTTGATCTTGAAGAAGAGGATAGCGATCCAAAGTCGTCTGTCGGCCGATGTTTTCGTGCTTTTCTTTAAAACCTGAAAAAGCATCGTAAACATGAAGTCCCAAATTAAGCATCCACTTCGGCGGAAATCTGGATCTAAACGTTGGAAAAACGAATTGAAGAGGCTGAACGAGGGGAGCGTAGAGCTTCATCAGGCGCTCACGCTCCTGAATCGCTGTATAAACGAGCTTAAACTCTGCGTTCTTTAAATATCGAACACCGCCATGGAGAAGTTTTGAGGAGCCCGAGCTTGTTCCCGAGGCAAAGTCCTCCGCCTCAATCAAAAGAGTTTTCAGTC
>JBILFF010000077.1:0-10480 GCA_044351695.1 Bdellovibrionota bacterium | reverse complement strand
GCCTTGGTCGATCAGATGGAGCGTTTGATTTCAGAGTTTAATTTCGCTCGATTCAACCCCGAGATCAAGACGATGGTCTATGGATCGATTTTTAGAAACGTCGAAAAATTCGAGAGTATCAAAAGAGATGTCGGCTTTGGCGCCTGGGGTGTCGTTTTGATTATTCTCATCGTGATTTTGTTTTTTAGATCGCTCTGGGCTCCGTTCATCTTGGTTACACCACTCATTTCTGGCTTAAGCTTTGGCTTAGGCTTGGTGCATCTGCTCGAGCAAAAACTCAACACCGTGGCCATATTTTTGGTGATGGTTGTTTTTGGAGTGGGCATTGAGTTTGGCGTTCATCTTTGGGCTCGAATGATTCAAGAGCGAAGAAAGTACGATCTTGAAACCAGTCTTCTTCGGACTTGGGCTAGTACGGGCCGAGCGACGATGACTTCGGCGGTTGCTTTGTTGGCCGGATTTGCTTTGCTGACGATCAGCAGCTTTGAGGGCTTTTCGCAGTTTGGGCGTGTAGCGATTGTGTTGATCATCACGACAGCGGGGGGGTTTTTGATTTTCACGCCTTCGTGGATCATTCTCGTCGAGCGGTTTCGAAAGCATCGATTGTGGCCGACCAGTTTTGCGGATCTTGTTTTTGAGCGGATTCAGCAGGCGCCTTCGACGATTTTTGTTAAGGGGGCTTTGGTGGCCAGGCTTTTGTCGATTTTCATTTTTCCAAGCCTTCTTTTGCTTCCTGTGCTTTTTTTGAAGTTTGATTACGGCTTTGAAGAAAGAGTCCCATCGTCACGTGCGCTACCCGCTGACTTTCAATCGGGCTCGGTGTGGGTCGAGCGAACCAAGCCTTCAGCGATTGCTTATTTTGCGACGCCGCAGGAGGCTGCACGAGCCCATGATTTTTATGAGCAAAACTCAAAAGACTATCCCGATATTGTCTTGATGAGCAGTCTTTCGAGTTTTTATCCTCCCGATCAAGAGGCTCGAATCGCGAAGCTTCAAGAAATTGCTGATGAAGTCGATGCCGAAGTTTTAAAGCGATATAAAGATGATGAGATTCGTCGGGCTCTTTTAGAAATCCAAGAGAAAGCTTACGAGTACCAGGTTTTTGATTTTGAAAGCGTGCCCAATGCGCTGACACAAGCCTTTGTACCGATGGATGGTAGTGGCGGCAGTATGCTGCAGATGTTTGACCGTGGCGGGAGCGCTGATGGGGAGAAGGCGATGAAGTTCTCTGCGGCCGTGCAAAAGTTTTTTGCCGACCAAGAGATTCAACCCCTCTACTCAGGGGATGAAATTATTTTTGGCGACATCGTGAAGCGTGTGACGCAGCAAGGACCTTGGCTCATTCTGGGAATGTTTTTTCTGGTTTTTGTGATTTGTTTTTTAGATTTTCGGTCGTGGTCGTCGGCCTTCATCACGCTGGCTCCTGTTCTTTATGGATTCATCTTCACTGGTGCAATCATGGTTCTTTTTGGCGTGCATCTAAACTTTTTTAATATGGCCGCTTTAGCAAGTTTGGGTGCGATGGTTGTAGATAACAGTATTCATCTTTATCATCGATATCGGGAGTTCAAAGAAGAGCATCCCGAAGACGCGGGTCGGATGGCTACTTATGCCGTAACGCCCACGGTGATTACTTGCACGATGACGTCTATTTGCGGTTACGGCGGCATGTTGTTTGCCAATCATAACGGAATCGCTTCACTTGGTTTTGTGGCGGTAGTGGGACTGCTCGCTTGTCTGGTCTCGGCGGTGGTGTTCTTTCCGAGTTGGCTGATCACGCTGGGCTCAAAGGGGAGGCGATGATGAGCTTTGATTGCGCTCGTAGATTTTTGCTGGCCATCTTTGTGGGGGTGATGAGTGCCAATGAAGAGATGGGGGCCGAGTGGACTCGGCAGTGGATAAAGAATGATGAACTCACGAATTGGATTCAGTCGTATGCTTTTCCGGAGGGTCTTGATCGTCGTACTCCGACAAACCGCGAGCTTCGCAGAAGCAATGCGGTCTTTGTGGTGCAAAATGATCGAGTGGTTTTTGAAATGTATCATCGAGGTTTTGGGCCCCAGGTGCCGCATTTGACCTGGAGTGTGACAAAGAGTTTTTTAAACACCTGGGTGGGAATTTTAGAGAATCAGGGGAGGCTTCATCGAAAAGATAGGGTCCAAAAAATTTGGCCCGAGTTTAAAGATCCGTCCCTGACGATTGAGCAGCTGCTGCACTGGGAGTCGGGGCTCAACTGGAATGAGGGATATGAGTTTAATCCCGTTCACTCCAAGGTCATTCAAATGCTTTTCTCGATAGGAGCACCGGATATGGCGCGTTTTGTGGCTTCGCAAAAGTTTGCACGTTCTCCAGGGGAGAGGCATCAATACTCGAGCGGAGACTCGGTCCTGCTGTCAGGAGTATTGAAGCGCGTGCTTGAAAAAGATTACTCGGAGTTTCTTTGGAGGGAGTTGTTCGAACCCCTCGGAATGAAATCAGTCAGCATTGAAAGTGACGCCACCGGAACTTTAGTCATGAGCTCGTTTTTATATGCGAGTGCAGAAGATCTAGCGCGCTGGGCGAATCTTTATCTTAAGGGAGGGGAGGTCTCGGGCCGAAAGATTTTGAGTCGGGAGTGGATTGATTGGAGCACCAAGGTCTCGCCAGGTTTTCAGGAGGCGGGTTCGCATCGGCGCTGGAATTGGATTTATCCTGGTGCTCATTTTTGGGTGAATCGAGTAGATCCACAGTCCGGAGAGGGACGAGTCTGGAAGGATTTGCCCGATGATTTTTTTATGGCCAAAGGGCACTGGGGGCAAGCGGTGGCTATGATTCCGAGCGAGCGTGTCATTATCGTCAGGTTCGGAGATGATCGCGGCAGTAATTTTGATTGGAATCTTTTTTTTGGAAACATTCTGAGGGGGCTCAAATCGCAAGCCTTGAGACGCGAGGATGCTCCATGAAAAAGATAAAGGCTTTCGTGAAGGGTTTCGTTTGGGTGTCTCTTCTTGGGGGTTTTGTTTATGGCTTTGTTTTTTGGCAAGACATCAGGGCTTTTCAGGGAGTGCTTGCGGCTTATCACTCGCACTTGTTTTGCTCTTGTATTTACGTGATGAAGCAAGATGAGACCTACTGCGTTGACTATGCTCGTCAATACTTGCCTATTTCAGAATACGAATGGAGTGAATCTCAAAAAACAATCACGACGCGTGCCTTGGGTATCACTCGTTCGGCGCGTTTTCTGGGTTTTCCTCAGGGTTGTAGATTAGAATAAGAGCATGAGAGTTCTTGTTGTTGTTTTAGTGGTGATGGCAGTGCTTGTGTTTTTCTTTTTAGGCACAGACAACGAACAAGTCCCCGCACCCACGCAAGAGCGTCCCTTGACCTCGGTTCCTCTGAAAGAAGAAGAAAAGACTCCTGAGATCAAAGAATGGGCGAGTTTAAAAAAGAGTTCGGCCTGGATGGAATATCTAGACAAGTTTGCGTCGTCAGAGCCCTACTTAGCGCTCAAGAAAACTCATGAGGCCCCCTTTGTTCCCCTTCTGAGTGAGATCGAGAGGACTTTGCAGGGGCACTCTAAGTTCAAACTAGAGACTCCAATCTACAATCAATCTAAGCTGGTGCGTTTCGTCGATCTGTCGTCGGAGTCAGATGCGCTTCGATTTGAGGTTCACGACCAGCTCGATCTGCAGGAGCTTGACGGAGGACGATCACGCAGAGAACTTCTGGCTGAAGAAGAGCGCTTCACCAAAATGCGAGACTATAAACGAGAGATGATTACCCACCGGGCTCATGACGAACTTGTGATTCTTTTTCCAGGCACGACTCATGTTTATGATCTCTATTTTGGAAGCTTTATGAATTTGTATCCGAAACGAGATGATCCTATTTGGCGGGTCAAAAATGAAATCATGTACGTGGGTTTGCCTTTTCATTCTGAGCTTCCCTTTTTTACAGAGGAATACTGGGAGTATTTAGACGCTTTTACGGGGGCTCCTGTGAAACGTAGATTGGCAAAAGAACTGCAGCACTTGGTTCGTGTCGCCTATTTGAGTCGGCTGCTTTATTTTCGAAACTTAAGTCCGGCCGCTTTTTCGATCGATCGGCTCACCACGGAGCGAGACTTGGAGCGAGTTGGGGTTCTTGTCATTATGGATATTCATAATGCTCGCGCCCCCCAAGTATTTAGCGAGATGCCCTCGGCGGTGGATCTTCAAAAGGCCGGCTTCAACCGGGTCAAAGTGGGAATCGAGGGTTGGAAGTTTGGACAAGACTATCAGATCGCAGATCTTGATGCTTTTTTTCGGCTCACTCTGGAGGATGTGTTTTCGGGAAAAAGAGCTGAGGATGATCGTACTTTTTACAAACAATTTCGACCCAAGGCTTACGCATTTTTATCTCAAGGAGTTGCAACCAACGAGCCCTACAAGGCCTTGCACGACAAGCTAGCGGAGTGGGCCGCTGGGGGAATTCAGGTCCAGATCACCGGAATCGAAGAGTTCGATCGCTTTGATCAAGCACGCTTAGAGAAGGCCAAACAAGAAGAAGCACTCGAAGAGCAGTGAAGAAGGGCTTAGCGCTGAGAGCTTTTGAGAGCCTCTTCGCAGTAAGCAAGGCCTCGAGCCGAGTGAGTATCTTCAGGATCGATAGCGAGAGCTTTCTTAAAGAGCTGTTGCGCTTCTTCAAAGCGCCCCTGATCGACTCGCATCCCTGCGAAGTTAAAGAAGAGTTCTTTGCTGTCTGGAAAGTTTTGAATGGATTCTTCAAAAAACTTCTCTGCTTCGGTGGCGCGATCCTCCATAAAAAGAAGGCTAGCGATTTGGCTGGCGAGTGGGGCGCTCGACTTGATCCGAAAGGCTTTTTCAAAACAGGTGAGAGCTTCAGAATAGGACTTCCATCGCAAAAAAGCGACGCCCATTTGGTAGAGCGAGACCCAGTCTTGTCTAAAAGAATCACTCAAAATCTCTTACAGTATATCAGGCCGCACAGAGGCTGAATAGAAGTGCATTTGAGTGGGATTTTGTGCTGCGTCGAAAACCAAAGTCCACTATAGTAAAGGTCAAAGCGCAGCGTGTCATGAGTACAGAGGACGACAACAAAATCTTATCGGACCATCAAGAGTCTAGCGAAGGCGACATTCCTGAGAGCTGGGTGCGGCTCTCGGCACTCATTCAAGATGGAAATCCGGAGCGACTGTCGACTTTTATGGAGGAGATCAGCTCGGGAGAGATGGCGCGCGCGATTTCTCGGCTTTCAGAGCATGACCGCAGTGTTTTGTTTCACCTGCTGGAGCCCGAGCAAGCGGCCGATGTCATGGAGGAGCTACCTCAGGAGCAGGCGGCTGACATTATTGAGGACCTGTCTGAAAACAAAGCCGCTGAAATCGTCGAGGAGCTGGCTTCGGACGACAAAGCCGATATTTTGGGGGAGCTCAACGTTGAAGATGCCGAAAGCATTTTGCAGCGAATGGATCCTCAAGAGGCGCAAGAGACGCGGCAGTTGCTTTCGTATGATCCTGAGACTGCCGGTGGAATGATGATCACCGAGTTTCTATCGTTCTCGCATCGCTGGACGATTGGAGATGTTCTTCAAGACATTGAGTCCAATGCCGACAAGTATGCGGGCTATGAAATTCTTTACGGTTATGTCGTGGATGATCAGGGCAAGTTGCTGGGGGTCATTAAGTTTCGAGATCTTCTGTTAAAGACTCGATCGACACCCATTGTTTCGGTGATGGTCGCAGAGCCAGTGGTGATCAATACTTCTGCAAAACTCGAAGAGCTCGAAGATCTTTTTGACCGACATGAGTTTTTTGCGGTGCCGGTTTGCAATCAAGATCAGGTCATGGTCGGAATATTGCGGCGCAGCGATTTGCGAGATGCTTTGGCCAAGAGAGCCGATCAAACTTTTTTGGCTTCGAAAGGTATTTTAGGGGGCGAAGAATTTCGGACCATGCCTGTGAGCATTCGGTCGTCTCGTCGGCTGACGATCTTAATGATCAATATCGGTCTCAATATGGTTTCGGCGAGCGTGATCAAGGCCTACGAAGACACTCTACAGACAGCCATTGTTTTAGCGGCCTTTCTTCCGATGATTTCTGATTTGAGCGGATGCTCGGGCAATCAGGCGATCGCCGTGAGTATCCGAGAGCTGGCGCTGGGTCTGACCAAGCCTCGAGATCTTGTGCAGGTGCTTTGGAAGGAACTGCGCGTGGGGCTCATTAACGGAGCGGTTTTAGGAATCGTCTTGGGTCTTGTGGCTGGCTTTTGGAGAGATAACTGGGTCTTGGCGGGCATAGTTGGCGTCACCGTCTTCTTTAACTCCAACATCGCTGTTTTGTTGGGGGGCTCTATTCCACTGGTTTTAAAACGCCTGGGCTTAGATCCGGCCATTGCGTCTTCACCGATGCTCACCACTTTTACCGATGTGTGCGGCTTTACCTTGGCGCTCAGCCTGGCGAAAGTCCTTCTTGATCAGCTCGTGTAGAGCGTCAACAATTGTTTTATGAGCTTTGAGTTTCTTCATCCTTATGAAAGTTTAAAAAAATTAGCAGAAAAACAGGGCTCTCGACCGGCGTTGAAAGGGCATAAGTTTGGGCGCTCGGTGAGGGATGAACCCGTAGAGTTGAGCTGGCGTGAGGTGCTTGAGCGTGTTCATGCCTATGCGCTGTGGCTCCGAAATCAAGGGCTCAAAAAAGGGGACCGAGTTGCGATTCAGGGCCGCAATCAAATTTCGTGGGTTCTCACAGATTGGGCTTTGACGGCCAGTGGCTTAGTGAGTGTTCCGATTTATGTTCAAAGTCATGAAACAGAAATCAATTACATCCTGCGCGAAGCAGACATTCGTTTTTTGATAACGGATGAAGTTCGCTCAGAGCTTTCGATTCCGCAGGTCAGTTTTAGTGATTTAGAGGAGTCTTCAAAAGCTTTTCTATCTCAATCTTTTACTCCTGATCTCATGGAGCCAGACGAGGTTTTTACCATCATCTATACCAGCGGAACCACGGGTGAACCTAAAGGGGTGATGCATAGTTTAAGAAATCTGTCGCAGGCTGTACAAACCGGCGTGAATTATTTGGGAGTTCGTCAAAAAGACCAACTTCTCTCGTACTTGCCGCTTTCGCACATTGCTGAGCGAATGCTTTGCGGATTCTGCCCGCTTTATAGTGGGGCCCGAGTCTTTTATGTAGAGAGTGCCGACAAACTTTCGCGCGCTTTGCCACTTGTTCAGCCGACTTTGTTTCTTGCCGTCCCACGAGTTTGGGACATGTTTAAAGCCAAGCTTCAACGAGAGCTTGAGGCAAACGCTTTGTTACAAGCGCGTTTGCAGGCGATTCCAACTTTTTTGCGATCGTGGCTTTTGGGGATGATGATTAAAAGAAAATTAGGTTTTTCTCGAACACGCGCTTTTTATTCGGGCGCTGCAAAACTTCATCATGAAACAGCCGATTACATGTCTAAACTTGGAATCAAAATCGCTGAGCTTTATGGATTGACCGAAACCATGGGTCTTTCATTGTATAATGAGGCTCGCGCGCCTGTTCGCGGCTCCGTGGGCCGAGCCTTTCCAGGGGTAGATCTCAGGTTGGCAGAGGATGGAGAGATTTGCTTAAGGGCTCCGTATCATTTTCTGGGCTACTTTAAGAAGCCTGAGATGACAGCAGAGGTTTTGCGAGAGGGTTGGTTTTACACGGGAGATATTGGAGAGAAAAGCCCCGAGGGATTTGTTAAAATTACAGATCGAAAAAAAGATATTTTTAAAACGGCGAGCGGCAAGTATGTGGCGCCTCTTCCTATTGAAACCCTCTTAAAAGCTCATCCGGCGATTAAAGAGGTGATGGTCGTCGGTGAAAATAAGCCCCACTGTGTCGCTCTGGCCTGCGTCGAATCGACCTTGGCACAGACAGAGGAGCTTTTGGCGCATCTTGAAAAAGTAAATGCTCATCTGGCCATTCATGAGAAAATTAAAACGATTGGATGCATGACTCGAATGTGGAGTGTAGACCAAGGAGAACTTACTCCGACGCTGAAGTTAAAGAGAAAGCAAATCCTGAAGCATTATGGCGATGTGATTGAGGAGCTTTTTGAGACGCGAAGTCCGATTCAGATGTTGGATGACGACGAAAAAAGAAAGAAGGCGCAATGTTGATTTTAGTTTCTAATGACGATGGTTTTTTTACCGATGGCATTAAAGCTCTTGCGGACGCTCTGCGAAAAATTGGTGAAGTTTGGGTCGTAGCCCCCGATCGTGAGCAATCGGCTGCCGGCCATTCTCTGACTCTTCATCGTCCGATTCGTGTGAAGCGGACTCGAAAAGAAGTTCATGAATACGCAGTCGACGGAACGCCTACAGACTCCGTGAATGTGGCAATCAATCGATTAATGCCGCGTAAGCCTGACCTGGTGGTTTCAGGAATTAATCGTGGTGCAAACTTAGGAGATGATGTGACCTACTCGGGTACCGTGGCGGCCGCGCTTGAAGCAGCGCTGTTGGGAGTCCCTGCGATTGCTGTCTCGGCGGTGGCGCTCACGGATTCTCCAGATGAATATCGCTATGAAGCGGCTGCTGATTTTGCTTCGTATTTAGCTCAAAAAACTTTGAAGCATGGGCTTGAACCGGGGATGGTTTTAAATGTGAATGTACCCAGTGAGACAGTGGTGGGAGAACGTCGTTCGGTGATTTGCAAAATGGGCAAAAGACTCTACGACGATGTGATGGAAGAGAGAATTGATCCCCGAGGGCGACCTTATTATTGGGTTGGGGGATCGACCGTTCGAAGTCAAATCGATCCCGATACCGACTGTGAAGCAGCGGCGCTCAAAAGAATTTCATTAACGCCGATTCAATTAGATATGACCAAATATAGCTTTCTGCCCAAGATGTCGCTGTGGGATCTGCCGCGCTTTGAGGACTGAATTGAACCTAAAATTAACATAAATTTGCTTTAAATTTGGCTGAGAGCAAACGGGATTCGGCTTAGAATTAAAGTCGAAGATGAAGTTGCATCGCCCATTTAAGAAGCCTCAGTCGTTGATTCAACCCATCAGAAAGTTGGGCGGAGTGGTGGGCTCCAAATACCTCGAGTTTAGATCAAAGAGGGCAGAGACGGGGCAGTTCTTTCAAAAAGTTCCGATCGTCATTGACTCATCGCGATACCTTGTTCGTACAGTCGCTGATTTTGAAGATCTGAGACAAGCGCTTCGTTTGCGTTACAAAGTTTTTATTCGCGAGGGTCTCAAAAAAAGAAAAGCGATTGGTCTCGATACCGACGCTTTTGACTTTGTGGCAGATCACTTAGTCGTCGAAGACAAGGCGACGCAGAGAATTGTCGGTACCTATCGTCTCATTGCTTCTTTGTTTAGCTCTGAATTTTATTCTCAGTCTGAGTTTGAGTTGGGTGAGTTTTTAGCTCAGCCGGGCGTCAAGCTCGAGCTGGGTCGTGCGTGCATTGAGATGGAGCATCGAAACGGGGCAGTGATCGCTCTTCTTTGGAAGGGTATTCATGAATATATGTCTCTCATCAACGCACGGTTTTTGTTTGGCTGTGCTTCGATCAAAACCACCGACGTGCAAGAGATTTCAAAAATTTATCACTCGCTTCATGCTCAGGGCTTGTTGTCGCAAGAATTCAATATCCGGCCAACGCCAGCCTATCGAATTTCTCAGCTTGAACTGCTTCAAAAGGAGTCACTGGTTCATGTGGGTGAGCCCATGAGCCGAGAGCAGATTCCCTCCTTGCTTCGAGCTTATTTTAAAGCAGGAGCGCGAGTCATGGGCGAGCCCGCCCTAGACAAAGAATTTCAGTGCATCGATTTTTTGACGATTCTACAAAAGGACTTGCTCGACGAGAGTTATTCTCGGAAATTCAGTAAGTGATAAAGTTTCTAATCGAGAGGCTGCGCGATTTCTTTCGCGTCTCTTTGAAAGCTCTTCTTTGTGGTCTCATCATTATTGTCCATGTGGTGTTGGGAGTCGTCTTTATGATTTTCCTACACCCCGACTGGATTCGTCGGGCTCGAAGCACAAGCTGTCATTTTCTAGCGAAGGCCGCTGCTCTGGTTTTGGGGATTCACGTGCGAGCTCCTCACGCGCACTTACCGAAAAACTCGGGGCATCCACGTCTACTGATTGCCAACCATGTGGGTTATGTCGACATCGTCTTATTTCTCTCGCAGATGCCTTGCGTGTTTATTACCTCCCAAGAGTTGGGAGCGAATCCCATTCTCGGGCCCGTGGCGAGAATGGGGGGCTCTTATTTGGTAGATCGAAAAAATAAATTCGGTCTCAAGAATGAGATACGCGACATTTCGAGGCTTCTGTTGAGAGGGTTTCCGGTTTTTCTCTTTCCGGAGGCGACTTCTCACGATGGCTCTGCGCTTTTGCCTTTCAAACGAGCACTCCTGGAGGCTGGAATTCGGAGTGAAGCCGAGGTTTATCCCTTCTGTATAAATTATTTAAAAGTCGATGGGCAGGAGATCAGCTTCAAAAACCGCGATCAGGT
>JBILFF010000185.1:0-2851 GCA_044351695.1 Bdellovibrionota bacterium | reverse complement strand
TTCTCGATTCGATTCGGACAATTTTTGTCAGATCCCCTTTCAGATTGGTTACTGGTGCGCCGAGAAATCAAGAATACCGAAAGCAGTACAAAGCTACTGATTCAAAGCGTTCGCCAAGAAGCGACGATTCTTGAAATCCCTATTCACTATCAGCGTGCTTCTCTTTCGGGCGGAGCAGGTGAGCGATTCTCCAAAGGCTTTAAGAAACTGATCACCTTGTTCTTGAGTCGACCATGAGTTCCACAGCCAGATTTGTTTTATGGGATATGGACGGCACCTTGGTCTCGACCAATCAGCTGCATGATCAGGCCTATCGAGAGGTCCTGAGGCACACTGGCCTCAGTGATTTTTAATATGATCGCTTTAAGGGTTGGGAGCGGAGCTCGAGGGACTCGTCGCACGAAAGCAAAAGATTGCTTTTGAAGCCGCGCAAAACTTTCATTTTCCAGAGAGCTCTCTTGATCTGTTGAAAAATCTTCATCGTCAAGGCCTTCGACAAGCGATCGTGACAGGAGCGTCGGAGAGATTCACAAAAACCATTTTGCGCCCTGCACTCGAAGCGGAGCTTTTTGATTTTCTCATCACCGCAGAGAGCAGTTCTTTTTCTAAACCCCATCCCGCCCCTTTTCTTTTGGCCTGTGAACGCTTTAAAGTCGGCCCCAATCAATGCGTCGTCGTCGAAGACAGTCTTGAGGTGCTTCATGGCTTACTACCGACGGATTTTCATCGGCGATTCCTGCTTTCGCAGGAGCCCCTCGAACCGACCAACGGTATTGAGATTTTGCGAGAGCTGCAAGAACTACCGCAGCGTCTTTTGGGGAGAGCAACCGCATGAAACAGCTCCTTGTGATTCCTGCCGCAGGGACGGGTTCGCGATTGGGGCGATCGATTCCCAAGCCTCTGGTCAAAGTGGGCGATCATCATATCGTTGATTTTGTAACCGAAGCTTGGCCGAAGGCCGATGTGGCTTTGGTGATTCACCCGCAGTTTGATGAGCTTTGGCGAAAGTCTGTAAAAGCGAATTATTTTCTCTTTCAAGAAAGTCCGAGGGGCATGGGAGATGCCGTTGCTCAGAGTCTCTCGCTTTGGTCCGACTATGAACAAATCATCGTGGCCTGGGGAGATACGGTTTGGCTCAATAAAAAACTCGTCGATCAAATCCAAAAAGCTTACCAGAGTCTCGGCCCGCGATCGTTTTTGGTACCCGCGATGGATACCGACCAGGCGTATATCTCTCTTCAGCTCAATGCAGAGGGCTCGGTAGAAAAAGTTTTGGAGAGACGCGAAGGGGACGGTGAGCAAATGCAGGGTCGATGTCTTTCAGATCTTGGTGTGTTTGTTTTTAGCTCGCAGCTTGCCTTTGAGTTTCAAAACTATCTGGCAGATCCCCGACTCGGGATTGGGCGAGCGACGGGTGAGAAAAATTTTTTGGCTTTTATGTCTTATCTCAGCTCGCAAGGGGTTCGAGTACAGGCCCAGAGACTTCAGATTGACACCCCCATTGTGGGCATTAACACTCCAGAAGAGCTTCACGTTTTCGAGCAATATGTGAAAGGAAGTTTTTGTTTATGACGACAGCATCCCGAAAAACCATTCTTGTGACAGGTGGCGCGGGCTTTATTGGCTCGCATCAGTGCCGAGACCTTTTAGCTCAAGGCTATCGAGTGCGAGTGATCGATAATTTGATCTCAGGAGATCGCAGTTTAGTTCCTGCCGAAGCCGAGTTTATTGAAGCCGACATCTGCGACCGAAGCGCAGTTTTTAAAGCCTGTGAAGGCGTGTCTGGAGTGATTCATTTGGCAGCGATGTCTAAAGTAGGACCGTCGATGGATGTGCCGGATTTGTGTGTGAACACGAACGTGAACGGCACGATGAATCTTTTGATGGCCGCTTTAGAGCTGAAGATCCCCTCTTTTGTCTACGCGGGATCATCCACTTACTATGGTTTGGGCGCTCCTCCCAATCGATTGGAGTCTCTTCCAGACTGCCTCAACCCCTATGCTGCCTCTAAGTATATGGGAGAGATTCTGGTCAATAATTTTTTTAGATCCTATCAGCTGCCCACGATGATTATGCGCTACTTTAATGTGTATGGCCCTCAGCAACCCTCGACGGGCCCCTACGCTTTAGTGCTTGGCATTTTTTTGGAGCGGGAACTCTCTGGCCAGCCCTTGCTGATTCATGGCGATGGACTTCAAAAACGTGACTTTATTCATGTTCGAGACGTGGTTCGCGCAAATCGTCTGGCGATGGAAAAGCTTTGGACGACACCCAGCGCACATCACACTCTCAACATTGGATCGGGCACTAATCTCTCGATCATCGATCTCGCAAAAATGATTTCATCAAACTACCAATTCACCGATCGCCGAAAAGGAGATGCCATGGAGACTTTAGCCGACATCTCTGAGACCACTCGCGCTCTAGGATGGAAACCTGAAATTCGATTTGAGGACGGATTTTTAGAACTCAAAGACGTTTATCGAAAGAAGCGCCTCGCCTAATGGAACTCTCTCTCGTTTGTCCGGCTTATAATGAATCTGCTCAAATCTACGATTTGATTCGCCAGTGGGTTCATTTTTTACGCGAACATCGATGCTCCTTTGAGATCGTGGCGTGTAACGATGGTAGTCGTGATCACACCGCAAGCGAGTTATCGCGAGCCTCAAAAGACTTTGAGGAAGTTCGCTTTGTGCACTTGGCAGAGAATCAGGGAGCTGGATTTGCGATGGCCGAGGCCATTCGCGCTTCAAGGGGCGCGATCGTGGTTTGCATCGACTCAGACGGGCAGTTTAAGATTGAAGACGCTTATCGTTTTTTCTCTCAACTCAAACAAAGTCCGCATTTGGTT
>JBILFF010000184.1:0-2893 GCA_044351695.1 Bdellovibrionota bacterium | reverse complement strand
GAGGATTTAAGCGCTTTAGAGGTTCTCTATACGGGCGAGGGCTTTGACAACCTTTCATTTCCTTCGATTTCTCCCGATCGAAATCAAATTGTTTTCTCGATGCATCGAGAAGGTTTTGGTCGAGATGTATTTTTGCTGAATCTCAATAGTCGCGAAGTTCAAGCGCTCACACAAGACAGTTACTTAGATTACTATCCGCAGTTTTCAGAAGATGGTCAGTTTGTTTATTTTGTAAGTGATCGAGAGCTTGCAAACACTAAGACGCGCGTTTTTAATCTTTACGCTTATGAACTTTCAAGCGGGCGGCTTCAGGCGATCACCGACACCTGGGCGGGAGTATTTTGGCCTCTGCAGATCGGCTCTCAGTTCGCTGCGGGTGAGTTTACAAGGGAGGGGTTTGTTCCTAAAATCGTTTCGGCCTCGATCACTCCCCAAGCTGGCGCAGCGCTCGAGCGACAAAATTTTGTGCGAGAAACACCGCCGATTTTAGCAAAGGCGCCGAAGGAGCCACCCCAAACCCCCGCTCGAGATTACGACACCGGCAGCACTCTGCTTCCGCACTTTGTTTTGCCTTTTGGATTTTACACTGAGTCCGACTCTTTGATTGGCCTTCTCACAGGAAGTCGGGACCCACTGGGAATTCATTCTTGGCAAGCTCTCGCCTACCACTACATCACACCCAATCGGCCAGGTGGAACTTTAAGCTATGCTTATGATGGACTTAAAAGAATTCGACTCTCGGTCGCTGGGGGAGCCACCATCGGCAATTACGGAGCAATTTCTTTAGTCTCGCAACCCAATGGGAATCTGAGTCTAAATGACTATTATGAGCGAGAGTATTTTGGCCAAATCGGTCTTAGCTTAAAAGAAATCAACTCCTCGTGGCGCGCGGGAGTTTTTGCCTCCTATGCCGATCGTCGCCCCTTACTTCCCAAGCCCAACAACTTAATTGAATCGAATACCGATTTGGACGCTCTTCCAACAGCCCCTCAACTCGACTTTCTAAGGAATTCGAAATTTAATCCCGAAAAAGGTCAGCAAGTTACTTTGGGAACACGCATCGGTTTTGGGACTTCGGCGCTTTTTGATATCGATGGCATTGGCCCCCGCAGCGGCAAAGGTATCAGTCTTGGCATCGATTATAGTCCTAAAGTTCTAGGGGGGGATTTCCAAACTCTCATCACCAGCCTTCAAGGCCAATATTATTTGGAGATGGCCCGAGATTTCCAGCTCGCTCTCAGCGCTTCAGCGGGCATGCAGTGGCTGGATCGCTTGTATTTGAGTAGCTTTCGCCTGGGTGGATCGACGAGTAATTTTGCTCGGGGGTCACGTAGCTTTATCTTACGCGGACTCAGTGAAGGCGAGCTACGAGGAGAGGGCTTGATTGCGACTTCTTTGGAGTTTCGATTTCCCATTCTCAAACGAATGCCGGGATTTGGCACTGCTCCCATCTGGCTGAAGAATATTCATTTTGGAGTTTTTAGCGATGTCGGCCAGACTTTTGTAAAAAATCGCGAAGGTCTTACGGTATACGATCGAATTCGTGAGGCTCAGGACCCCCTCTTTCGGACAGAGACACATCAGATCAGCGCGACGAAGTTTACTCAAAGCGTCGGGGCTGAACTCAGGACGGATGTCAGCTTTATTTATGCACCTCCCCTCACGCTACGATTGGGTTACGGGCATGTTTTACTTTATCAAGGAAAAAATCAGCTAAAACTCAAATTTGGAGATCAAAAGAGTCAATTTTATTTTCAAGCTGGTGCCAGCTTTTAGGAATATAAAAAAGCGCGCATAAAAGCCCGCTTTTTCAATGACTTTTAAACAGGCCTTTTACTAAAACAGAGGCCTGATGAAATCCAAATCCTGTTTGTTAATCGTTGTGAGTTTGATTGTTTTTCTTTTTTCGGCTGCACTTTCTGAGTCAGCTCTCAGAGCCGTGGGCGTCGACTTCAATGGTTATTTTAGAACGCGCTACAATCTAAATTATAACTTGGATCTTGATCGCAGCAAAAAACCGAACGCCCGAAATTTTGCCGATCTCCGATTTCGCTTAGATCCTACTTTTTTTGTCACAGAAAAACTTCGTATCAAAACTTCGTTCAATATTTTAGATGCAGCGGCAGGTAGCCAGAATTTCAGAGGCATTTCTTTTGATACTCCTGCATCGAACAATCATCGTTTAGTGAACAATACCAACACGGGTGCCGGAGCATTGGTGGGTAAACCCTTGGAGGATCAAGAGAGCTGGGTTTACGGAGGAGCTTTTGCTCCCGACGCAGCCATGGAGACCGCAGGCCTAGGACCGGTACAGATGCGAAGAGCGTGGCTGGAGTACGAAACTCCCTACGGGATTCTAAAAGCAGGTCGAATGCCTTTTCATTTGGGTTTAGGGCTTTATGCCAATGCAGGGGATAATCTCGATCAAGAAATCGGAACAACGAGAGATCGGCTCGCTTTCGAAACGAGTTTTGGAGCCTATTATTTGATTCCCTCCATCAGCTGGTTTTACGAAGGGCTACTCGATCGTGGTGCCGATGATGTTTATGAGTTGGCCTTCAATATGGGCCGCAAAAACGAAGGGGGGGATCTCGGACTGTATATTTCTTATATTGGACAAGCCAACGCTGATGGAGAGACCAACAATGGAAGCTTGGAAAACGGAGACACCAAGTTTTGGATTGTAGATTTTTACGGCAACAACAAGTTTGGACGACTCGAGCTCGCGGGAGAGGTGGCACTCTTCACAGGTAAATATGTCGGTCGTGATTTGATTGCTGTGAATGCAGCTCTGCGCAGCGATTGGCAGGCGACAGATAAACTCAACCTCCTCGCTGAAGTCGGCTACAGCTCTGGAACATCAGCCGCCGATGTGGCTGGTCGCGATTTAAAA
>JBILFF010000196.1:0-2916 GCA_044351695.1 Bdellovibrionota bacterium | reverse complement strand
GTCCCGGCACAAACCAAGCGGGCTGTGCAGGCCGCGCATGACCGGGTCCTGGCCTTTGCCAAGGCAGGGTTGCGCGAGCCTTGGTATATCCAGACGCCCGAGGGCGGATACACGGGCGAATTTTATTCCCCCATGGATCGCGTCGGCGTTTATGTGCCAGGCGGGACCGCGCCGCTCGCGTCGACAGCGATTATGACCGCGACCCTTGCAAAGGCCGCCGGCGTCAAAGAGATCGTCGCCTGCACGCCCTGTGGAAAAGATAAGTGCCTCAACCCTGTGTTGCTCTACGCGCTCAAGCTGGCCGGGGCTACAGAGATTTATCGCGTGGGCGGAATCCAGGCTATTGGCATGATGGCCTTCGGGACGAAGACGGTGAAGGCTGTCCAGAAAATTGCCGGGCCGGGCAATGCCTACGTCACGGCTGCTAAGCGGCAAGTCTACGGATATGTGGCCATTGATCAGGTGGCAGGGCCGAGCGAGATCGCTATTTTGGCGGATGCCTCGGCTCGTCCGGCCTGGGTTGCGGCGGATCTGCTTTCGCAGGTCGAGCATGGCAGTGGAGAAGAGAAGGCGTTGTTGGTCACGGATTCGGCAACACTGGCGCAGGCGGTCTGTGACGAGCTCTCCTGGCAGACCGGCAAATTGCCGCGCGCGGCGCTGGTGGAGCGCGTGATGGAAGCAGGGGGTGTTTTGTTGGTCGTCGTCCCTAACCTTAAAGAGGGCATGGAGCTGATCAACCGTTTTGCTCCAGAACATTTTGAGATCATGACAACAGAGGCCCGAAGCTTGGTGAATGACGTGCGAGCGGCTGGCGCTGTCTTTGTGGGTGAATGGACGCCCGAGCCGGTCGGCGATTTCGTTGCAGGTCCGAGTCATGTGTTGCCGACAGGCGGCGCGGCGCGGATGTTTAATGGGCTGACCGCCGATGAGTTCCGGCGTCGGCACAGTTTTGTTGAATTTACCCGTGAGGATCTGGTGAAGACCTGTCAGGCGATCGAGACCTTTGCGGAGGTCGAGGGACTCGCGGCGCATGGTCGTGCCGCGACCATCCGGTTTTCTTAAGAGAAGTGCTGGCATCTTGAAAGTCTCAATTTGACCCGGCAAGAAATCTGTGGTACAGTAACGTTAATCTTTTTTGGGATCCGGGAGGGGTCTTAATCCCGGTGAGTTAACCGAAGTGGACCCTGCCTTGTTCGCGGATAAGCAGTATTTCTCTGACCTTCATTTTATATTGGGAGTTTGAAAGCGGCGTAAGACGGAAACCTGTCAAAAGCAGGGACCAGAGGCCACCGACTAGAGCACCCACCTCAACGGAGAGGTTTCAGGGGTCCTGCAATACGGCAAGGCGGGGTTTTTTTTGGAGCAGGAAGCAGAATTATTCATGCGTATAACGTGTCCAGTTTCATCGTATAGGGTATTTTTCCTGATTGCTTTTGTTCATGTGTGTTGGGGGCAGTTGCCAGAGGTGCCTGAAGAGGCTATCGAATCCTTGGGGACGACAGCCGGAACACAGCAGAATTCGGGTTTCGTCTTTATAGAAGGTCGTTATCTTGCGCCGCCGTATACGGTGTCGCGAAAAGGAAACGGGATTTTCATTAATCGTATCCAGGTGGAGCAACCCTTTGGCTGGACGGCTGAAACGTTGACACCCGCCACCCTTGTTCCTCCGAAGAAGGCCGCGGAAGATACGAAGAAAAAGGAGCTCGAAAAAACAAGTATTTTTTCAGATGCCCCTGTGCAAGAAGCAACAGTGCCAGTTACGAATGAGCTTGTTGCCGCCGAAGAAAAGCCTGTGACCCCGCCAGCGGGAAACACGTTAGACGCTCTTTTTGAGGAGGGGCAGGCCAAGGTGAACCCAGAAGATAAGAAAGAGGTGCCTGGCGAGAAAAAGGCGATGCCCTTAATCCTTTCGCAAAAGCAGAAGGACGAACTTCGCCAGAAGCTCGATACGATGCGTCAGCGTTACGAGGTGGGGTTGGCGCAAGGCGAGATTTTCCTGTTCAATTACAAGTATGGCCGTCTTAACGGTACGTATGGCACTGCAAAAACATTATTTAATGTGTTGCCTGAGGCGGTGCGGTATTCGCAATCCCCGCAGGACTTGATGGCGCGGCTTAATCAGGGCGGGGTTTATTTCCTCGATATCAATGCCTGCACCGACTTATATCGTAACAAACTAAACTTTATGGTCCTTAGCGACCGTCGCCGGGCCATTGAAATCGCCGAAGACAAGAAAAACCAAGTACGCCCACGATAACGGGGCAAGAGGCTGACTATGAAACGAGCAACACACAAATGTCAACCCGCAGCGCGCCATGCGCTGGCCGCAGCGCTTGTTGCCATTTCAGATCCTGATGAGATGGAGGCTTTTTTAGAGGAGTTGCTGACCCGCGGCGAGCTTTGTGATGTGACCTTGCGTTGGAGGCTTCTTGAGTTGTTGACACAAGGGGTGTCCCAGCGAAAAATCGCCGAGGATCTTCAGATCAGCCTCTGCAAGATTACGCGGGGTTCGCGCATCCTGAAAAACAAAAGCTCCATCTCCTGCAAGCTATTACAGGTTTCATCTCGCTGAGATACTCCATGCGCGGACGGAAACCCGGCATGTCAAAGCGCTTCGCCTCGTTCAGCTTGTCCATGCCCCCTGTAAAATTGATGGGTTTCGGGAGCGATTCGAGCACCATGAGTTTCTTGACGCTCCCTTTTTCAACACCCTCCATGTGACGGCCCTCATAGATGTTGTCCAGGAAGAAGAGTCCATCGGGTTTGCTCCAGTCGGTCTTGTCCGCAATCAGGCTCTCTTTGGGCCGAGGCTAAACAGGGCGTGGTTCATGGACGAGACAAAGATGATTTTCCGGGCATCATAGCTGACGCAGGGGTCACGAACAGCAGCAGGCACACAATGGATCCCCGTGCCTT
>JBILFF010000167.1:0-3488 GCA_044351695.1 Bdellovibrionota bacterium | reverse complement strand
CATTGCGAGATCTTTCATCTTGGACTATGGTCCCGCCACAATGAGGTGCTATTCCTTTTCGCAAGTGATTTTCAGCGCTCGGATCTTCTTTGTGAGTTTGTTCCTACTTTTGCAGATTTCTCAGTCCAGTATCGCGGGAGACAAAGATGGGGGCGAAGACGAAGATCATCCGTGGTCTTTCGACAGTTGGTTTACAGGAGAGTGGCGAGAAGAAGAGCCGGCCGCTTACATCGAAAGGAGCATGAAAGATCTTGAGTTGGGAGCGTCAGTCCGTGAATTTCTCTCCTCTCTTTCAAGTGTTCAATTGATTGTAGGCTTAGAATTTGGCGACCGAATGAGGAATATCTTTGCTCGTCTAACTCGCACTCCCGCTCGTAATTTAATTGACGCTATTCGCGCAGTCGAAAAGAGCGAGCGTCAGAAGCCCGATTTTAGTGAAGAACAATTTCGTGTCTCGGTAGAGATGGCCATCCTAAATTACGCTAACGTTATCACCAAAGCGAAATTTAATTTTGAAGACTTACGCGATCTGCTTCCTTTTTTTAATTCTCAAAAATCTAAAATTCTAGTTTTGAAAGTAGCGCTTGCTTCCGCTCCTTCCGATGAACTGGCTTTGGAATGGGCTTCTTTACTTTTGAGCGTTCCAGGAACTTCGCCTTATGAAGCTGCTCACATATTGAATTTTTGCGCAAAGGGTACCAAATCTTCGGACTGGTACGAAAAGACCGCTGTCCGATTGCTTGCGCACCTCCGAAGAAATAATGTGGCGGACAGCTTCGGCTTTCGTTTTGACAGAACTATCATTTTAAAGTCTTTTGGGGCGTTACTTATTGGATTTCCTAATCAGAATATTTTAGACGAACTTCTCTTGCTTCCCCCGGACGATCATCTGAGCATCCTCCAAGAACTGGAGTTTTTTGGCTTTGTCGAGAGCGGGAGAATTACGGCTAGTGGACTAGAAGAAAGTCGAAAAAACTTTGCGAACTTTGTTCCTGCAAATCCCAGTTTGCCCGCAGATTCAAGAGTCAAAACAATTCTCTCCGATGGTCGTGCAAAAGAAAGCGAAGTTACGGTCGAATTTTATTTGAGTGCGATGGAATCCAACTTCAAACATCATGGCCTGGGCAGCGTCGCTTTGAGTTTAACAAACGCGTTTGATAGATTTTCCGAAGGTGAGTTGGAAATTATCTTTGACCAAATTTCGAAGTGGAGACCGGATTTTGATCGGCACGAAGTTCTGCGGTGGATTTATACCGTCAATGTCTTCCAAGACTCATTAGGATTTTTTCACGACAGAGAATCTAAAGAATCTAGCAGCATGATAGACTATGAGGCAGCGATCGCTGGCGGGGCTCATCTCAGTAGAGGGAACAAGATTGTATATCTTCTTAGTCGCTGGCCTTCAAAAGAGAGTTACCGACTCCTAAATGACATGATGATTAAGGCACGATTGATGACATTGAGAGGTCCGAAATTTCTTCCGCTTGCCTACAGTGCCAAAAATGCCCGAGACAAAATGAATGAAGGGAATCGTTTCTACACGAAGCCTTTTAAAGTCCTTCAGCCGTTTCGCTACTGTTGGATGGGTCTCATCAGCTTAGCAAATAATAGAGAAAGTCCTTTCGCCAATCCCTTTGGCGAGCCTTCTCTTTAAGACTATGGCAATATGTGAAACTGGTCGTTTCAGAAAACGCATCAGGTCTTTAGGTTCACCGAAATCGCATTAAACTCGACTCTTCAATTTTTTGAGAGCGGCTCATTAACTTTTCAATAGCCACCCTTGGGCTTTCGCCTTGAATGGTGACGCGAAAGATTTGCTCGCAAATGGGAAGATCGAGCTTTTTCTTTTTTTGCAGGCGTTCGACTTGTTCGACGGTGTAAAGACCCTCGACGGTTTCGCCAATGAATTTCACAGCCTCTTCAGGAGATTTTCCGAGAGCCAATTGATTTCCAAATTGTCGGTTTCGGCTTAAATCTCCGGTGGCTGTTAGCCAAAGATCTCCCATGCCGGCGAGTCCAAAAACCGTACTCGGACGGCCACCCAAAGCTTTGACGAGTTTCATCATCTCGACCAAGCCTCGAGTCAGAAGTGCCGCACGCGCATTGTGTCCAAGGCCCAAGCCATCAGAAATTCCAGCACCGATGGCTAAAATATTTTTTACTGCCGCACAAAGCTCAACGCCACGAGGATCGTGGTGTTCGTAAATTCTAAAATAGGGGGCCGACAGAATTTTACTGATTTTTTTGCCCCAAGCTTTGTTGCTTGTCGCTAAAACGCAAGCGGTTGGTTTTTTTTGCAGCAACTCAGAGGCAAAGGTGGGGCCCGACAAAGTTCCAAATGGGCACTTCAAATTCTTACGTGCGAGAGTCGAAAAAGTCTCGAGGGTCTCTCGGTCGATTCCCTTTGAAGCGTTGACGACGCCAAGGAGATCCTTGCGATTTCGAAATTCTTTAAGAGTTTCATGCACGACGCGAAACGGCGTGGAGAGAATAATGAGTTCTCCCTTAAAAACCTCTCGAGAATCGCCAATGTCAATAAATCGCACCTCGGAGCCGGTCGAAGTAAAGCAAGTGCCTAACGCTTGGCCCCATTTGCCTTTTCCAAAAATCACTATTCGTGGACGCGCTGCAGTCATCATTATCAGATGTCATAATGGAGATATGGATTCGACGGCAAATGGATCTACAAAAAGACCGTATTTAGGAATTCTTTTTGAATGTTGTGGTGTTTATGACCGCATCTATCGCAAGCCTGACTCTCAGTACTATTCGGGACGATGTCCTCGCTGCATGCGTAGTTTTCGCGTTAAAGTAGATCCTAAGCAGGGAGTGGCATCGAAACTCTGGAAAGCGACTTAATGGCCGATCTTAATGCCAAAGCGATAGAAGACCTAGAAGCGAGAATCGGAAACGCCAATGATGAGCGAGAGATTGCTTTTGCAGCCCTTGATTTTGCGGAATCACTTTGGAGTTCGTCTGGACCCAAAGAGCGGATCCGAATTCTAAAATATTCGCAAATGGCGGCAGAATGTTTCTTGCGCCTTCAGATGAGTTTTCAGGCGGTATGGGTTTTGGTTTGGCTACGTGAAGCCACCAATCTATGGGAAGAGAGCATTAGTTTGGAGCAACTGCTTTCGCATTGTTTGGCCCGCAAACCTCAAAGCCGAAAAAAGACAACCGATGAACACTTGCCCGTTCCAACTCCCTTTCAGGAATTTTCAGCAAAACTTAGCCTCGATGGTGGCACTGGTGCCGAGGCGGTTCGCGATCAGCTTCGAAATATGCCCACATCCACTTCGCCTTTGTTTGCACTTTTAAAAGTGGGTGAGGCCGCACGACTTCTTCGCACCGCCGATTGTATTCGATTGAAAGTAGGCGAAGCAGTCTCTCAGCGCCTCCCCCGGGCGAGATAGCGGGCTTACGCCCGAAAGGGTCGCGATTCTCACGATCGCGAAGCATTTTTCTTAAGATCCAAAAAATAATCAGGA
>JBILFF010000110.1:0-7234 GCA_044351695.1 Bdellovibrionota bacterium | reverse complement strand
GATAATCTTATGTCGATTGCGCCTTACTCAAACTCAAAACGCAGGCATCCAGATCTGACCCCCCACGAAAAATATGGCCTTTGGAGGTCCTATCCCTAAGAAGCATTTCAGATATTTTCATGGTTCTCGTCGTGGCCTTAGCCCTCAGCGCTTGTGACAGCGACAAAAATGCTGGCCTAGTGAGCGTAATTGCCCAGGGCACCGAGGGCATGGATACCTCAACCAACTTTACAAATGATGATTGTCGTGACTCTGGAGCTTTCACCATTTGCGCAACGCCCGCTGAGTACCGACTCACGGTATCAGAAGTCCGCCTGGTGATCTGCGGCTCAGATTCACAAAGCCTCTGTTCGCTTAACGACGATGGTTCGGCGTTTGAAGGCGATAGCGAAACCATCGCTAGCATTACAGATACCCGTCCAATGACGGTGATTAGTACCTCAAGTTACGGAAGCATCAGCACGGGAAACTTAGCCCGCGTTACCTTTGGGGGACTCTATGTTTATATCACTGCAATCGAAGCGGTTCTGCCCGAAACTGATGCGATCGAAGACGATTATCAGGGTGCAACGGTAAAGACCTGTCTTATTGACGAATGCGAAACAGGTGCGCAGCGAGGCGATGTGCTCGTGAAACTGCAGGGTGAATCAAGTTTCAAATGGTTTAACACGGCCAATGGTCAACTCGTTACAAGCCGAGCCACCGGAACACCCATGACCGACGCAACGATTGCCGCAGGAGAAAGTGGAAGCATGGGCACCTATACCGATTCAGCACTGGTGGTTCCCGTCACGCGGGGCGAATTCGATACTTTATCCCGAAGGGATACCCAAAAAGTCTACTTGCGGGTCAACGCGGAGAAGTCGTTTAATTGCAACGACTCCGATGCAAACGACGGATGTAATCCGTCGATCCTTGAGGCCTTTGGTCCAAAGCTCCCGGCCAGTTACACTTTCAGGGTCAGTAAATATTGATCGAGTTTTGACACGGCATTTACATGAGGGATGCTCGGTGTTTTCAAATGCAAACACCGAGCATCCCATGCGCAGCAAAATCTAAACTAAACGAGTCGAGGCCTCGTAGAAATCTGTCAGATTCCGGTTGGAGTGATCCATTTCGAATCATTTGCGTCCATTTTCGTGTCGCATGAGGAATAGATTTTGCAAAGACTCAAACTATGCCGGGCTCTCTTGCTCTAATGATCCTGATTGCATCCAGCCTCAAAGCTGAGCTTCTTTCAGTCGAAGAAATTTTTAATAGCTTGAATCAAGTTGAGCAAAGTACGTGCAATGGAGAGACGCTAGAAGAAGCCAAACAAGAAAAGAGCCACTCGTTTCAATCGCCGCCCCCGCTATCTCTCGCTGAATTCGAAGAGCTGCGAATTCGCTCTAAAGCCGAAGCCGAAGCCGAAAGACTGAAACTCTATCAGCGAGAGCTTGAGGCATTGCTCGCGGATGTCGAAGATTTCGAAGATTTCGATGTCGAGAGGCGAAGAGAGTTAGCAAAGGCACTTGAAGGACACAAAGGCGCAAGAGCGCTCGAAGCCACACTCTTGCTTTCGAAAGATGAAGACGCAGCGGTCAGATTGCGTGCAGCCCACAATCTTGGTGACTATCTTGATTCAGAGGCTTTCAAAGCACTGCTTGTAATGGCTAGAGATGGCGATCCAGGTGTTCGCATGGCTGTGGCAAATGCTCTTGGTAATCATGAGAACCCTGAATCGCTTAAAGCACTGATTATCTTGGCTCGAGATTCGGACGAGAATGTTCGATTTGTTGCGACGAAAGCACTTGGCCGTCAACAAGATCCGAAGGCGCTCGAAGCTCTACTTTTCACTCTCATTATTGGTGACAACAATGACGGCCTTCTGCAAGCCGCTGTCGCGGCTCTTGGCTTTCAAAAGGACCCGAGAGTCCTGCCAATTTTGCTCTATTATGCTAAAAGCCCGGACCCATCAGTACGAGATGAAGCAACCTTCTCTATTTTAAACTATCAAGGCCCAGGAGCTCTTGAGGCTCATCTTTCCCTTGCAACGGATACAGATCCATTCGTCAGAGCGAAAGTTGCAAAAGCCCTTGGGCATCATCAAGATCCAAGGTCTCTCGAAGCTCTACTTAAACTACTTGAAGATCCACATCTATTTGTGCGGGGGGATGCGGCTAATGCTCTTCTTCGATTTAAGGATCCAAAAGCCTTCGATGCCGTATTCAACTTGCTTCAAAGCTCAGATCCAGATGTTCGATTCATCGCGGTACATTCTCTTTTAGTATCAAAGCATCCGAAATCCTCGGAAGCTTTTCACTCCGTTCTTGTTCAGGATTTACTCCATGAAAGAAAGGAGACTGCATTGAAACTTGCTCAAGCCGTCTTTGGCGACAGATATAGCCTCGCAGTCATTAATCATGCCGAAGCAATGATCGCCTTTCGAAAGCGCCACTCAGTTCAGAAGCCTGATGAAGAAAAAGAGCTCTTCGAAAGGCTGAACAGTTTCATTCAAGTACTCACTCCCGAAACGGCTGACTTTTTATCTGCTTATGCGCGTAAGAATAAGCTCCACCAGTTTCCTCAAAGAGAGAGCTTGAAAACCTGGGGAGCGAGCGCGATTGCTCTTGCTCCCTATATGTTAGAGGCCACTCAAGTTTCGGATGATTTACAATTTGCAAGAAATCGATTGGTCGACTTGGGTCAGATTGTAGGATTTGAAGTTTTGGCTTCTCAGTTCAAACCTAGCGAGCAAGCTTTGTTGCTCGAGGCGATCGCAAGCGCGGATGCCGATGAGAAGACGCATGAAGCGATCGTGCCCTTCATGTTTTCTTATGTGCCGGAAGTTTTAAAAGGGGATCCAGGCGAGCAATTAAAAATGAAGGCCGTGATTAATTACTTCGGCAGACGCTATCGAGAGCTTAACGATGAAACCAAGCTCAAAGTAAAAAATTTGGCTCTTCGAATTTATAACGACAAGAATTACGAGGGAGCGGCCACTGAAGAAGTGCTCGCTCAACTCTTTAGCTCCTTAAAAAAGGATGACCCCAAGCTCGAAGCAGTCTGGAAGGAGCTTCGAGAGGCGATTTCTTTAAGCCCGTAATAAAGAATCAAACCAACAATAATTCTAAGCAAGGTGACTTCTGTGTTCCATGCTCTCAAGCTCTCCCAAGCCAGAGATGAATGATTTCATTTGAAATCATCTCGCGGGGGCCCCCTTGTATGTTTTGAATCTGGAGCCTACAAGCGAGGGCATGTCGCAGATTTTATTTTTATTCATTTTAGCAGTGCCGCTCTCAGATCAGGACTTATCAAAAAACTCCGTGATCGTCGAAAGCAAAGACTCGGGCCCTGTTGAAATTTCGAAAGATGAGGTTCGATCAAAGTTTTATCAGTTTAGACTAGAGAACGAATTTAGAATTCTAGCGCAGGTAAAGTGGTCGCCAGAGAAGACTGTCATTAGCAATCCTCTCTTTTTTGATTACGCAGACGGTGGGATTTTAAAGTTCCCGATTAGCTTTTATCGTGAAACCAATGGATTCAAACCTGGTTGGAAGTGGGAGCAAGTGGCACGCTCCATCTGTAAGGCGCTCGGTTTTGAGAAGACTCTTGAGGCGGTATACGATGAAAACAAAATGCTGAAGCAGTCTGCCCGGTATCAAAAGTTCGCAGAATGGTCGAATGCGAAGAAGGCAGTGGTTCTTCATGATAGCTTGCGCTTCAACTATTTGATTGAGGTCGAAGAGCTCACTTGGAACGCCCCTGAAGACGAGCTTGCGTACGCCAAGGATGGAACGAAATTTTTTCGCAATTTCAAGCAAGAGGCCGCTCAGATTCTTGTGCAGGTCAGTTGCGGTAGTAAGTAAGTAGGAAAGGTGAGATTCAAATGAGATGTTTTACATTGAGCGCTTTGAGTTTTTGTTTGTTGGCGTCGACTCTTTATTCGCAGGATGACGATCAAGGCCCATGGCGTCGAGATTCCAATCGCTATGAACTGCCAAAAACCTTTTGGATTCAGGTGGAGTCCGTCGATTCTCGGTCCGTGCAAATTGCAAAGACCAGTCTCGTCTCGGCCTTCTATCAAATTGAACTTTATGATCGTTATAAAATATTGGCTGACGTTGTACCGATGAGCACGGATTTTGGTGAAACAGTCTTAAAACTCTCAAATATTCGCTATGTATTTTCACCAGGTGGAGAAGAATATCCTCTTCGATTTTATCGAGAGACGAGCACAGATATTCCCGGTTGGGATCGAGAACGAGTGGCGGGTTCTATTTGCCGTGCGATTGGATATAAAGACACAAGCATTATAAATTTCGAGACGGGTTTGGAATTTGACCCCAATGCGGTGAAGGTCTCGGAAGAGAGCTACGAGAATCCAGAGAAGTTTCAAAACGCGAAGACCTCTGTCGTCCTGCATGACGATCTGAGTTTCAATAAATTTCAGCGAGCCGGAAGTCTGAGCTGGATCTCGCCCATCCAATCGAGATACGGCGCTCTTGACGATAGACTCGCTCGCAATCTTAAAGCCGTGATCTGTTATAAGTAAGCCGTCGCTTGCACCACTCTTCGTCGATCAATCTTGAGGCAAAAGCAGTTCATAGATTTGCTGGCCGAATCCGCCGCCTGAGTTATTGGAACTCTCAAGGTTCGCACTCAAAAGAATTCTTTCTGGGAGCACAGTAAGCGCAAAAGGAACGGGCGTGACGAGTCTTGGCTGAAAATTATTGAGAAACGATAAAGTCTCGAGACTACTTTCGTTTGGAGAAAGCCTAAACCATTTTACCTGGCCGTTGAGCCAACTTGCTTGCGACACCAAAATCAAACGACTTCCGTCGCTTAGGCGTCGATGTTCAAGAATCTTTGGCCGATAAAGATCTTCAAAATACTTAAGAGTGTTCAGCTGCCTATTTTTCACCATAAGAAGTCTGGGGGCATCAAAATTAGGATTCAGGGTAAGAAGCGCTTTGCCGTTTCCGAGACTCAAGAGTTTAGCCTCTGAGTCAAAGAAGCTGGCCATGAGACGATCCTCATCGACTCTCAAGCTCTCGAGTCGTTTTTCTTCATTCTGATAGAAAAGCGCATACCACCCCTCTTCTGCGGGTGTGATCTCGACCTGCGTTGCTGAGACTATGCGAATTCGATTCTGAATTGAGTTTTCAGGATTTCTCATCTGAAGCTCGATGAGGCCTGTCGCGTAGAAAGTCTGACAGACGATGAAATGAGGTCCGGATCTTTCAAAGCATCCGAGGCTCGAATTTGGCGAACGAACAATCGATGCAAGAATTGCAGGGCTTGATCCGACACGAGCCCGCCAGACTTGATACTGCGATGAATTTCTGAGCAAAAGATAGTCGCCTTTTTTTCTTACAAAGACGGCATTCACCGGAGCCGTGCTCTGCAAGACGCTTGTCACTCCCGTCTCGAGATTGAACTGAACAAATTGAGAATGAGAAGCCCCTTCATTTCTTAAGATCACAACCCGTGTCTGCTCGTCAGTATCGACCCACTGTCCGTCGATCTCAAGAATCTTACGACCACTCACTCCGTCGGTCTCAACGATGGTCACTTTTGTGGAGCTTTGGTTTAGAAAATAAATTTTCCCGTTTCTCTCAATAAAGTGGATTTGACCATTCTCTCTTCTTGAAAAGTCGACATTAGGAAGCGACACTGAAGGCGATTCTTCTCCTAGGGCTCGCATATTCGATAACTCGATTTTCCAAATTTTACCCAGTGCCTGAATGAATTCGGAGGCCGCTCCAGAAGCCTGGCCTAGATTGAAATTCTTGAGCGCCTCTAGACGATTTGTGATGGGATCAAGCGAATAAAGTGAATTCCGGCTACTTCTATCAATGCCCGTAAAGAATAAGCCATCATCGAATTGGCCCATGACTTTAGGACTTGCTTGCCAAGCCTCACCCTCGCTCGTACTCACTCGCCTGAATGGATGTCGAATCGTCCGCTGGTAGTGGATCTCGAAGTCAGTTTGGCCGCCGGTGGGAGTTGAAATCGTCACAGTTTTCGTCCAGACCAACGCACTTTGATCTCCGATGGACTGAGGCTCTCCGTAGGCTGACGAAATATCAAATCTCGCACCAAGGCCATCGGCAGTAAGTAAATAAAACTCGTGCAGAGCCTGCCCTCGGCTCCAAGCGAAGACCTCTGGACCAAAGCGAATGAGCGAAAAACTTGTGATTGAATGTGAAATTTCTGCAGCGCTCACTGACGCTTGATTCTTTGTGAGCTGAAGCAATCGACTGCCCGACTTAATCCAAGCCACCGAAGAAGATTGCACGATCATTTGAGTTGAGTTGCGAGGAGAGTTCTCCAGCAACAGCGAAACCGTATCGTTGATCCAAGCGTAAACATTCGAATGAGCGCCATCAGTCGATTGAGTCTGAATCAACAGATCATTGGCCCAAGATTGAACTGAGTTCGTACCGAACTCTTGGTCAGATGGAGGTGTCCAAACATCTTGAACGCTGGCTTCACCCTCCGAGAGGCGAAATAAACTTTCTTGCTCCTGGCCAGCAATTGGAGCCGCAAAGGCCGTTTGCCCCACCGAGGAGAGAGAGTAAATCTCTGGGTTTCGAATCGGCTCGCTTTCACGTCTCACGAGCTCGACGCTTCGGTTGTTGGCAGAAGTGCGGTAGAGACAGAGGTCGATGGATCGATCGGGGCATCGAGCCGTGTAAGTGATGCTGTTCGATCCGGCACGATGCAGTCGACTATCGGGCGAGAGAAAATCTCCCCCAAGGTAATTTGAGATTTGTCGTGTGCCAGACTCGGTACCGTCACTGATCCAAAGCTCTATTCCAGAGCTTGTCGTCTCAGCGGTAAAGAAAATGTGCGAGCCCACGACAATAAAAGAGCTAGGAAATGACCCAGCCTTCCCTGGATTAATATCTTTCACTAGCCGAGCGGCGCTCGTAGAGAGATCAAAGAAAAAGAGCTCATGACCGCGACGAAAATCTAATTCTGAGTAGATAAACCCGTTGAGAAATCTTACGGGTGCGGATCGATGAACGAAACTACTGGAGTCTCCATTCTCTGTAAGGCCGCGCAGGCAGATCATTGCCAAGTCGCTTTGGTCTGGGCAGGGCGCTGGTGCTCCCTGCCCAGTTCTTAAGCGATCAGATTCAGAGTCACCCGCTCCAGATGAGCCGCAACCCATCATTATCAACGCAACCAGCACGATTACTGCGATGGTGCGATACGAGACGAAAAGTATGTCGGTCTTGACGATCAT
>JBILFF010000182.1:0-2937 GCA_044351695.1 Bdellovibrionota bacterium | reverse complement strand
CTTTCTTTCAATGGAGTCTTTTCAATTCATGGATTATGCCAAATGCTAGGCTTTGAAGATGACTTTGTTTTTTTGCTCTCTCAGAAAAGAGAGCGCCCTACTAAGTTTCATGCCCTGAATAATCTGCCAGATTTTAGAACCCTGGTTTCATTTGAAAACACCGAAAAGTACGAAGTGCCATTCGAGAGACTGGATGATCTCAAACGAAAACAATCTGCACAGATTTCGAGTTTGTCGACGACCTGGCGCCTTTATTCGCTGCGCAGGTGAGATTTGGCCGATTTATAGACGATTTCCTTCACCGGCCCCTCGGCACGGATGCTGCAATAGTGCCAAGGCAAGGAGAAGGCAAATTGTTTTTGAGAAAGCTTATTTTGAATTTAAAGGGTTATCGCGATCGTGGATGGAAGCTCATGTTTGCAGGCTTGCTTCTGGTGAATACTGAAGAGGCAAGTGCTCAGAACAAGAAACTGATCTCTGCGGAAGGTCTTGAGCCAGCGCTCTCTATCTATTGTATTCTAGAAGATGAGGGGAGTGGTCCCGTTATCAATACAGGCACATCGTTAAGACGTCCTATTGATTACTTTTCCGAATCTCGAAGTGAGTTGGTTGGTGACCCGATCGTTCCCGACCGCTTTAATCAGGTCCTTCGGGGACTGAGTATCGAGTTCATGCGTGGGTTCACGCACCTGATTCACAACGCTTTGGTGAATTTTACGGTTTAGGCATGGGTATCGATCTCGATGAGTATCGAAATGGACTCTTCATCCGTAGAATTTCTGGCGCACAGTTTCCGTCGGGGGGCTTTATTCGCTTCGGACAAGGCGTCGTCTTAAATGGTGCCAGTCTACCCGCACCTTTTAGCCAGGGGCAGTCTGCTTTTTGGTGCCACGTAGATATTTTCGGAGGGATCTAAGCCCTCCCATCAGTTTCCACACCACACCACCTAGTTTCGGTCGGCCTCTCCGGTTTCTTGAAGTGAGTAGGCCGATCGAAACACCTCTCTCATCAATTGAGTTTCATAAATGTAGTCCCAGTAAAGCGGCGGACGATTCACGAGAGCCTCAAAGAAATCATCACAGCTATGAAATCCGGCATCTTGGCAGTAACGATTCACGCGATACGATGGATCTCGAAAGCTCCGCGAACCACTCGGCTCGATGACATTGCTTTCTATCACGAGCCCTGAAGGACTTAAGTTTTGAAGATCATTGCTGCCGGCAAATTGATAAATCAGATTTTCTGCAAAGCGCACATTTGCATTGGGGTAGGCATCAAAGCGAACCGCTTGTGCATTGCTCGCCGACATATTTTGAACCAAAAGATTTCGCAAAATCTCTCCGTTGATTCCTGATCCAAAAGTGAATCCCCAGTTGGTCGTGCCGTAAGGCGGAAGACTGCCCACGTATCCATTCTCGGTAATCAAATTATCGTTAATCTCGAAATCGGCATACTGCAAATGATCGGGTTGCGGCTGTACGCCTAGGCCCATACCGATGGGGTTTTTGATAAACACATTTCGATTAATCTTCATTCCTCGATAGGCGTACGTATTGGCAGACCGAATCTTTAGACCCATGCTCGAGGCATCAACACTAAAGTTATCTTCGAACTTCAGATTCTCAGCTTCGCCAGCGAGATACACATTGTGACTAAAGCCCGTTCGAATCGAGAGAAAATTAAGTGGATGCCAGCCGTTTCGATAAAAAATATTTTGGTTGATCTCAACGTTTCTAAATCCTCCGCCCAAGATTCCGAAGGATCGGTTTCCGTAGTTGATCTCTGAGAGAGCCCAATTGTAAGCAAAGCTATTTCTAAATATTTTGATTCGATTCGGTTTTTCTGTGCTCCCGCCATTAGAGAGATAAACTCCGAGGCTTAAATTTTTAAAGACGCAGTCTTCGATCCGAATATTCTCGGCGCCAAAAAGGATCTCGATTCCGTAGAACTGTTCTGAAAAGTAATCGAAGTTTTCATGGGTAATATCTCGGGTGACGGGATTAAACTCAAGCCCCTGCACGAGAATATGTTTAGCATCACTCCAAAATCTCAAGATTCTGCTGCTGTATCCGCTTAAGCGGGGGCGTGCGCCGTCGCCGTAAGCGGCGATGACGATCGGAGCAGATTCACTGAGACCGCGAAAGATCCAGCTCGAATTACCGCCAGTGACAGGCAGGCCTAAGTTTTCGTCTAAAAATACATCGCCTCTCTTGAGTAAAAGCTGAAACGAGCCTGCGTAATACGGGTAGGTGCGCGACTGTAGAATCTCAATCGCTCGAGCAAAACTTTTAACCGCAAGCTCGGGACTCGAGCCATCAAAAGTATCTGAGCCATCAGACGAGCTCACATAGAGTTTAAAAGTGCTTGGAACTTGATCGATCTGAATAAATTCGTTTTCGCTCCAATAGGCCGGTGCCGTTGAGGCTTGCGCGCCCGAGTTCATACTCAAACCGAGCGTAACGACTAAGAAGCTAAACAATAATTTTTTAAGATTCATGATTCCCCCCGAGAATATTTCTGTTGGCTGCAGCGAGGAATGTGCAGGCTTAGTTCCAGGGCGAGGTAACTAAAGTTAGGTGTGCAATTTGTGGGTTAGCGGACTCTGATCTTTGCGAATTGTCGCCAAAGATGTCGCCTTTAGCTTTTGATCTCTTTGGTGTGCTTTCAAATGTAATCATTTATCCAGTGCGCTTATCGCGGGCTGGATCGAAACGAACGAAGGTTCTCCATCCATTTTTTCAATCAGAAGACTATTTGATTTCGTTTGAAAACACTCATCCGATAAAGATGGTCCAATGAAACAAGATCTTCGAAGCTCAGGAATCAATCTTTTATAAGCGGAGGTGATCGCGATGAGTTTTGTAGCAATGATGAGTGTATTTTTGATTTCAAATGCTGGGCCAATCGATCTTTCTGGCATCTGGAAGGGTGTCTGTG
>JBILFF010000076.1:0-10793 GCA_044351695.1 Bdellovibrionota bacterium | reverse complement strand
CTGTGGCAGAGCTTTTGTGTGTTTCTACCCATCAAGTCTGTGGGTGTCATGGGAGACGCTCGAACTTATGAGGAGTGTGTGGCGATTCGATGTGTGCACTCCGATGATGGAATGACTGCGCATATTGCGGCATTACCCGTCGAAGTTCTGGAGCGAATTTCTTCTCGAATTATTAATGAGGTCCGGGGCATTAATCGCGTCGTTTACGATATCTCTTCTAAGCCTCCATCGACGATTGAGTGGGAATAGGGCTTTTTTATGGGTTTTGTGAGTCTTATGGCACACTGCTCAGAGCCTTTAAGGTATTTTTTACACATTTAAATTCCTAGTGTAATTTTTACATTGACGAATTTGTAATGATTCGGCAGTGTTGAATTATAAGGGTTCTTTGAAATGTTGAGATGCAGAGAGGTGGCCACCAAGTGCTTCGATACTTAAGCTGAGGGGCTGGGTACGTAGAATTTTAGGAGTTTTGGGGGTGTCATTTAATTGGGTAAGGGTGCTGCCACTCTAGAGTTTGCAGGTAAAAGATTTTCCGGGGGGAGAAGGGAGCCAAGGGCTTTGTTGAGGGGAACAAAAACTTTGGCGATCGTGTTGAGAGTCTGCAGTTCTAGTCATGCAGGTCAACGAGGTTCCAGTGGGAACCGAAGAGGGTCGTAGTGAGTGAGAGACACTACGACCCTTTTTTTTTGAATCAAAATGCGCTGCTTTATCCTTAAAGGGCGCCGACCGATTTTAAAACCGGTCCGATGTCTTCTCCTGAAGATGAAATCACGACGAATGTAAAATCTTTCAGATATTTTTTCAGTACAGATTGAATTTGCTGGGGCGTCACTTTTTGTAGTCGATCGATATAAGTGTCCGCGTTCTCCCATCCAATACCATAAGACTCATAGAGCGAAAAAATCCGAGCTTGAGAGCTTCTTGTTTCGCGAGCTGCATACCAACTCGAAAGAGCTTTGTTCACTTTCGACTCCAAGAGTTTCGGATCGATCGTCTCTTTTTCAAGCTGGCGTAAAACATCAAACATCACTCTAATCGCCTCCGTGAGTTTGGGAGAGCTCACATAAAAACCGCCCGTGTTGATTCTTGAATTTCCTAAGTTTGCTGAAACGGCATAGGTGAGTGCTCGTTTTGTACGCACTTCTTCAAAAAAACGACTGTCGAGAATTTGCATCGCAATCGCCAGAGCTGGATAGTCGGGGCTCTCGAGCGCGGGCGCTTTAAACCGAGCTACAAAATAATCAGTGGGTGTATCAAACTTACGAGTCTCCACGCGACCTACCATATTTTTGGGGGGCTCTCGAAAGTTTGGGCTTCGGGATCCCGTATTCAAGTTCTTAAAGTTCTGAGAAACAATTCCTTCGGCTTCTGCGCGAGATAAATTGCCGATCATCACAAAGAACACGTTCTGTCGATTGAAGCTTTGAAACAAAGCGGTCGAGAGATCTTCTTTTTTAATTTGAGGCACACTCTCTAAGTAGCCGCTAGGTCGATGAAAGTAGGGATGATCTCGATAAAAATTTTGATGCAAAAGCAAGCCAAGCAAGTGATCGGGATGATCTTGCTCTGCTTTCAGTTCTAACAAAAGCTGATCTTGGGCGATCTTGATTTCAGATTCTTCAAGTTTTGGAACGCGAATGATCTCTGAGACAATGGGTAAAATTTGAGGCAAAAATCGCTTCAGGCACTTGAGTGTCACGCTGATTTCATCAAAGTCGGCGCGAATGTTAAAGCTCGCGCCCGTCCGGTTAAAAATCTCTTCGATTTGATCTTTGGTGTAGGAGTAGGTTCCCTTCATCATGACTTGAGTCAAAATGTCCATCGTCCCCGCTTTTTGGCTTATCTCGGCTCCTGCAAAGCTCACGACGCTCAGGGTAACAATTTCACTGCTGACATCTGGGTACTCGCTGGTCGAGCGCAGGATGATGGGCATCCCTTCGACGCTAAAACTTTGCATTTCTTGGGTCAGTTTAAGGCTTTGACTGTGACTCATGCTGGAGGCTCCCGATAAACAAGCAAAAATAAAACCAAACTTGATAACAAAATGACGAATTCGCACCGCAACTCCTATTTAAATTGAATGGGAGTAGAGCCTTTTGGAATCAAGGCACCCGCCACAAAGTTTTTTTCAAAGATATACTGACGAAGCTCACGATCGATATCTTCAAGAGTAATTTTTTTCATCATCTCGATATAGTTTGTATAGAAATCGAGATTGCCCGTGCTCGACCAAATCGATGCCAGTCCGAGAGCGTAGCGCTGACCCACCTCTCGATCAAAAGCCGAACGTACTTCGTTGGCGATCTTGGCGGTCTCGAGATCGTTTGCCGAGAAGAAACCCCCCTTTGAAATTCTTTGAATCAACTCCGCTAGCTTGTCCGCAGCGGCTTGCGCTTTTTCTGGCGAAGTATCGATGTCAAAAAAGAGAGGGCTCGTGTGTCGCTGTGACCAACTGCTCATCGACGCGTTGGCTACGAGGCCAGAATCCACCAGTTCTTTTTGAAAGGCTGAGGATTCAAAGCCAAGCATTTGACTCGCAAGATCGAGAGCGATGAGTCCAGGGTTGTCGATCACCATGCTCGGGCCGTGATACGCTTTGACGATGCTTACGGTTTGCACGTCGGCTTCGTAATTAAAGGTTTCAGATTTTGTGAGCTGGGGATGCTCTGGAATCGGAAATTGTTCAAAAGGATTCGGTCCCGCTTTCCAATCACCGAATTCTTTTTCAATGACGGGCATGACTTTGGCTTCATCAAAATAACCCACTAAAAAAAGAGCAGTGTTGTTGGGAATATAATATCGATTTTGAATCTGGCGCATTTGCTCTTGGGTAGCGGTCTCAATGACTTTTCGATTTCCGATGGTGTTTTTGCGAGAGAAATGTGCCGAGAACAGGCGTTTCATCAGCTCCATCTGGTAAAAAACCTGGTTCGGAGAGGCCTCGAAGCGATTAAACTCATCGAGCACGACCTTTCGCTCCTTTTCGAGCTCTTCTTGTAAAAAGGCCGGTGACTTGAGGGCATCGGCCATAAAGGCAATGCCTTCATCGAGATAACGAGACTGCAGGGTATAAAAATAGCGCACAGACTCGGTCGACGTATAAGCATTCATGTGCTGACCAATCTCGACGCCGAGTTTATCGAGTCCCGCAATAAAAGCGCTTTGGCTCGGAAGTTTTTGATTCGCTTTAAAAAACATATGTTCGTAGAGATGAGAGAGCCCATTAAAGTCGGGCGGCTCCGTAAAAGCCCCATTTTTGGCAGCGACCAAGACTGTGACAATCGGGACTTCGGTTTTTTTGACGAGATAAACCTCAAAGCCATTCGTAAGCACTCTTCTCTCATAAGCCTCACTCGCGGCGAGGCTGTGGTTGGCTGGGGTAGACATAGTATCCTCCGAAATCGGGCTTGTTTTAGAAGTTGGATTCTCAGCTGGAGTCTCTGGGGGCTTCTTGCTAGAGCAGCCCCAGTTTAAGGAGCTTGTGAGACTCAACAGGGCCAGGGCCCAGGCCTGAGCTTGGGTGTTGCGTAACGCATTTTTCTGAAACATATACGAGAGTAACAATATGCGGACTTCAACGACAACTCCAGAACTTACTCCTCATGTGTGCTTCTCAGCGCGAGGCCTACTTTTACACGATAACCCCTCTTACGCCGATTGGACTCTTCAGTTTTTGCATTCGAAGGGGGTTCGTCCTTCTAAAGAGGAGTGGCGTCGCCAGATTCTTCAGCAAATGAGAGAAATGTCATCTAAAGCTCAAGAAATAAGCGGTCGCTTTGTGGAGTCCGACTTTTTGGTAGAGAGTCTCGTTCGACACTACTTGCCTCAAAAAGCCGAAGAAGCGGTTCAACTGCGAAGAGGCATGACTCGAATTGTAATCGCTGAGGAGGTTTTTGATCTGCTCGAGGCTCTTGGTGATCGAGGATATCCATTAGGCATTCTTTCAAACGAAGGAGTGGAACTCATTGAGGCTTTGCGAATCAATCGCCTGCTGGATTACTTTCAGTTTGTTTTGACAGCAGACGATGTGGTGCATCCAAAGCCGAACATAAAAATATTTGAAATGGCGATGGAGGAGTTTGGGGCTCAGCCGAATGAAATGATCATGGTGGGTGATCGATTTGCTCTAGATGTCGAGCCCGCTCTGGGAGCGGGTTGGCAGGCGATTCTGTATGATCCCACGGGATTTGAGCGAGAGGCTTATCGCCATCACGAATCAAAAAAAGAGGCGGCAGAGACATCAGAGTCCAAAGTGATTTCAATGGGCAATCGACGTGCAACGAAGAGTTTTCATGGGGCGCGAGTCATCGAAAGACTGGCTGAGCTTTCGGAGATTTTGAAGTGATGAAGCCCGCCGTGATTTTGGTTTCTCCTAAGGGCGCGGCCAACTTGGGCGGAGTGTCTCGGCTCATGGCAAACTTTGGTCTTGAGGAGCTCCGTTTGGTCGCGCCTCGCGTAGATCGCGGGGAGTACGATGTGAAGGCGAGGGCGTTGGAGTCCTACCCCATCATTGAAGCGGCAAAGATTTTTCCGGATCTCGAGTCGGCCTTGTCGGATTTTCATTGGAGCGCAGCCTTCACCATGCGCCTTGCGGGTGAACAAGCGCCTGGTTTTTTACTTTCTCAGCGCCCCGCTGATTTTTATCATCAGCATCAAGCTTGGGCTTTTGTTTTTGGTCGTGAAGACAATGGGCTTGAGACAGAAGAGCTTCGTCTCTGTCGCGCTCAGATTCAAATTCCTACGCAGGACGCATTTCCGTCCATGAATCTCACCTCTTCGGTCGCGGTGGCCCTCTGGGACTGGTATTCGCAGCAAGCGGTTCCCGTCGATGGGATCGACTCCTTACCCTCTCGGCCCAAACATCATGAGGTAGAGGTTTTCTTTAAGCAGCTTCAAAATCTTCTGATTCGACTCGATTTTATTAAGCATCCGGAGAGCGATCATATTCTGCGCGATCTGCGCGATCTATTTAATCGAGCTGATCCTAACGAGCGTGATTTGAGGATTCTGTTTGGGATTCTTTCGGATCTTCGTCGAAATCTTGGAATGAATTCACTTTAGAAGCGGGAGCCCTTTAAAAAACTTAGGATTTTCGGAGCCTTGCGTCGTCAAATTTTTGACCCCCCTGTAACTTTTGGTTGAATTGCGCAAGCTGTCAACGCGGTGATACACTGACTTTTAAGAGGGGATCTGCTTAAAAGTGAGTTTTATAGTAACAAAAAGTAGTGCTTTATTTTTTGTAACGATCGTTTGTTTAAAAGTCTGTTTGTTGCATGAGTCTTTAGGGGCGGCGAGCCTTCATGAAGTTTCGATGGAAGAGCTTGCGAGTCGCTCAAACTTTTGCGGTCGCGTGGTCGTTGAGACTCAAAACGAGGCAGAGATTTCGGAATTTCCTTATCAGGTCTATCAAGCTCGAGTTCTCGAAGTTTTACGAGGCTCACAGCCCTCAGGGCGACGTGTGCAGTTCTATTCTCCCGGAGGTTCCAAACAGCAGCGTCAACTTCAGGTCTCGGGCTCCCCAAGATTTAGTGTGGGAGCTGAATACGTCATTTGTCTGAGTGCTGACCCGCGACGAAACGAGATGCAAATGGTGAGCTTCTGGACGAGTTTTCGAGTGGGGCGGGATGAGCAGAGAAAAAAATTTTTAGTTCGTGATGGAGAATTTATGAAGCGCTCATCGAGTCGGGCCTTGCGAGCAGCAGAATTTGCGGGGGAGGATCGAGTTCGATCATACGACGAGGTCGTCACTCGCATTTTGGATTCAAATTAAGTGGCGAACACTTTGAAGGTTTAAGGGATCAAAGTGTTTGTCGGGGAGAGGGTAGATGAAGGGAAGCCAAGTCAGTGCCAGCCGATGGGCTTTGATTCTGATGGGATGGCTTCCCTTCATTTTGTTTACTCCTGATTCGCAGGCCTTTGTTTTGATTTCTAATGGTGGAAAAGTAGCTCGATGGCCCGATGGTCGTGTGGAGTACTATTACAAAGACATCTCAAGCTCCTGGAGGAATGCGGTCGAAGCGTCGTTTGACGCTTGGGCCAATATCAGTGGTGTCGATTTAAACTTTGTTTCAAAAGGAAATTCATCCTCAGCAGGAAGTCGTGACGGTCGTAACGTGATTAGTTTTGTGGGGGATGAGTGGACTTCACTTTCTTTTCGACCGCCCTCGAATGCTTTGGCGGTGACGCTTTCGTCTTTCAGTCCGTCCGATGGAGCCATCATCGATGCCGATATTTATTTTAACGATGATGATTTTGATTGGGGAATTGTACAAGACGAAGACGATTTAGATCTGGTGGATGTTCAAAATATTGCCACGCATGAAATCGGTCATATGATTGGAATTGATCATTCCAGTATGAATTTTTTTGAGACCGATCAAGAGCTTGCAGAGGCGACGATGTTTTATGCGTCAGGAGCAGGGGAGACTTCTCGTCGCGTGCCTAAAATCGATGATGAGCGTGCGGTGAGGGCGCTTTATCCGAGCTCAGAGCTGGAGGCTGCTACGATTGCCTCAGCCGAGGAAATTGATCGAATAGGCCGAACCGTTCTCTATCGGGTTCAGGGAACCAACTTTGGTGAGCTCACGAGCTTTATCATGGCGAGTGAAAGTTTTTCGATGGGAGATATTGTTGCTCGATACAAAACGATACTCTCTTCGACCGAGGCTGAGGTTGAATTCAATCTTGCGGGATTTTATGATCTGACTCCCCAGTTTATGGTTTTTAATGGAGCTGGGAATCCCTCCGCGATTTCTTTTCAGCTCGATCGAGCTCTTTTGGGCTCGAGTGCTTATTCCGCAGATGCCGATTCGAGTGGTGGGGGCTGTTCGTCTCGGCCGAACTCTCGCGGGATCGATCTTCTTTGGGTCGTCCTCCTCTTGGTTGTGATGGGGATTACTTTTCGGCCGACTTTTGGATTCTCAAGACGCCTTCTTTAGCTTGGCGTGTGAGTTGTGGGTCCTCTGCAAGAGCTGAGAAGACAAATCCGTTCGCCCCAACTAGGCGAGAGGCTTTAGCAACAATGGCAGCCCAGAGAAGAATAGACGAATCGGCTAATCCACCGCACCGGGAGTTGAAGACCGCAATCCTAGTGCCGAGGCAAAGGCCTGAAAAGCCTCATGATTTCAGGTGCTTAAACAGCTAGAGGTCTCCGATCAGAAATTAGTATCGGATTTTATCTAATTTTTTCTGCCATCTTTTAAATGGCTCCGCACTCTGAGGGCTTTGTATCCGAAGGAAGGGGATGCTGCGCTCTGCGAGAGACTTTGGAATCTCTTGATAAATAAACTCATCATCAAAGCCTGCATGAGCGGCCTCGACTCGAGACGCTGCATAATAAACACGAGCCGGGCGTGCCCAATAGATGGCACCTAAGCACATCGGGCAGGGCTCACAACTCGAATAGAGCTCGCAGTCCTCTAGCTGAAAGCTGCCCAGCTCACGACAAGCTTTGCGAATCGCTTGTACCTCGGCATGGGCCGTGGGGTCACAACTGCTGGTTACTTCATTGGAACCTTCGCTGACGAGTTTGCCTTGGCGAACAATAATTGCTGCAAACGGGCCGCCTTTTCCTGCCTCCATGCTTTCGATGGCTCGCTTGATGCTGTACTCAATCCAGTCTTCGGGCTTCATGCTCAGAAAGCTTAGCACCGCTTGTCTTTATCGCACAGCTCTTCGAAAAAAAGTGGTTCTACCGAAATGACCAGAAGCCATCATTCTTTGGTGTTCAATTTGGGCCGCATGCCGAATGATTTGAGCAAGTTCGGTGGATTTGATCTCAGCAAAAATGTCTTTCAAGCTGTCGTAATTTTGCCTCATCCGAGTAGATGGAGGCGCCATGTACTGAAGTTGAGGTCTCAGAAAATCTTCAAAGAGTTCGAGATAAGCCTGATCCGACCTTTGATTTCTCAGTTCATCCTCAATCTGACCGTACAAGTAGTTTTGGGGATCGAAGAGAGAGTCGTGCTTTAAAACTCGAGCACTGAGAAAGCCCCACAAGCTTAGCTGAGGGCCTTCGGCCAGTTCGACAAGTTCGTTGTCGATGTTGATGAGTTGTCGTGAGCCACCGGATAATTCACTTTTTCGAAAAGCTTCTAAAGAGCTTAAAACTCTATCTGAGTTTTCATTCAAAAGAAGTCGAGCTTGCTCTCGAATATTCTCCCACGTTCCTGAAATCACGAACTCTTGCCTATCCATCTTTAAAGACGACAAGTGGGGCTTCATTTCTTCAGCTAGATTTTCTAAAGCGCTTCTTCGCAAGTCCTTCAGTGAGGCTTTGGATTGAGGAAAAAGAAAGCCGCGGCCGGCCGCCTCTTGCGAATCACGAAATCCGGCCGCGACGGCCTCCTCATGGTATGCTCTTCCAAGACTTTCAGCGATGTGGCGAAAAAGACTTTTGTGTGCGTCTCTAAAGTAAACATTCGCCTTTGATCGTTCGAATTTCTGATCTAAAAGAAAAGAAAATTTGATTAACTTAAGCTCAAACTCTCTCTGATAGCGTTGATCTGGTGTCTGCCCATCGGTGCGCTGAGCATAAAAGTTTTCGATTTCGCGGCGATGGGGCTGCAGAGACAATCGACTCTTCTGATAGTCTCTGGAGTTCCTAAAACCCCAGTCCTCGAGCTCTCTCAAAAACACCTCTTCAAGGTAAGCAGCATTAAATGTGTCAAAGATGAGGCGAGTAAGCTCTTCGTCATTGATCGGGGCCGTTTGGGGCGTCGTCTTCAGTGCCTGAGGGGGAACCGATGTGAATCCGAGCTTGGAGCTGATGTTGCGGTTGGCCTCAATGGGCTCATTCAGATTCACTGTGGGCTCTGGATTCATCAAAAAAAAGCCGTAAAGGTTCTCGAAGGCGCCAATCGGAGTGGTTTGCGTAAATCGGCGAAGCGATCGATCCAAAGATTCAATCAACTGTAAAAGGGCCACGCTCAATTGACGCTCCGTCGTCAGGTTTGGATTGGGCGAGAATAAAATGGTCAGGGGGGCTTCTTTCTCCAGGGGGCGGTAGCCACTCCAGTCGATCTCAAAGCCATCGACGTTTTGCTCAGCGAAGCTGTTCCACTTTTCGAGCAACACTTTGAGATACTCTTGAAACTCCGACTCTACGGGTAAACCTTGCGCCGCTAAGATTTTTTTTACTCGGTCAAACTCTCTATGCAGTTGTTTGACTTGCAAAAGGCCAGCCTCATTGAAAAGCTTTTCAAGCTGAAAGGGAAGGCGGAGCTCTTTGTTGAGTTGTCTTAAAAGGTAGATGCGTCTGCCCTTGATGCGGTCGGCTGACATTTCTTGATCAACACGATGCTCAAGATCTCTTCTCACATATTCAATTCTTTCGGGCCGAAACTCTGTATGCCAATCGGCAGCGCGTACTTGCATCGAAAGCACTCGCGACAGCCCGATGGTCAGAAGCACGCGAGCGGGGGAGCCTGGATCCCATCCTCGAGCTTGAATAATTTCCTGAGCCCGCGCTAAGTCATCCTCAGAAATAAAAGCATCTAAGTCATGAATGCCGAGATACCGAGCATCCGGTTTCGTAAAGGGAGAAGAATCGAGCTCCATACTTTGAAGTCGATCTTTGGTTTCTTGTGTGATGTCCGGAGAAAATCGAATGCGAACTAAATCAGCTCCCTGAGCTTTCACGGCTGTTGAAAGCGAACACCAACAGATTAAAACGAGCGAAAAAATATTGATAAAAGCCCGAAGGCCGAGAGCAAGATGCCCCCGGCCTTCTTCGTTTTGTTCTAGATTGATTGGGAGAAAAAACATCTTGTTCCTCTCCGATCCCATTAACCTTCTTTTTTATCAGAGAACTTGATGGGGTAGAGATTTTCCATGATCGTCACGCCCGCATAGATGTTGGTTTGCGAGTCGCCATCTTCTGGATTGGTGATCTCGGCACCGACTGAGGCCATGACGTTTTTGGCAAGACGGTATCCGATACCCACTCGGTAAATCATATCCATCTTGTTGCCGTCGTCGCGGAACCCAAGTCCTACATAAGGTGTCAAGCGGTCGATTTCGTACTGAGCTCGGATTTCTCCGCCAAACTCATCATCAGACGAACCTTCACGACTCATCATGTATCCTTCAGCTGCCAACGTGAATTTCTCTACGTTCAGCTTTAAGCCTGCAGCGTGAGTGGTATTCGCACCGGGCTGATCGGCCTGAAGAGCGCGCGTGTACATGACGCCGTCTTTGGTGTCGGCATAAGAGTACCAAATCTCGAGATTGTTCTTATCGCCCAAAAGATCTTTGATCTTTGTTCCGATGTTGATCGCGAAACTATCTCCGTTGCCTTTTTGTTCGAGGTTTTCTTTGGCATCGCTATGGTAGCCAAACACATCGTAGCCGTAGTTGACGACTTCTGCCCAAACCAATTCAGCAAATTCAGCGCGTACTTTGATGAGATCTTGCTCGCCCAGCTCACGATTCTGCAGGGTGTTAAGATCCAATTGCCAATCTGGCTGAACCGTTGTGCCCAAGGGAGTCACGCGATCACGACCACCCACTAACGTGAGGGCGAAAAGCGTTTTTCCATCTCTTGAATAACGGAAGGGTGTGAAAACAACTCGTAACTTGTTCAGAGTATCTTTTGGCAAGCTGCTGGTGATGCCGTTGCTTCGCGCACGAGTTTTTTCCCAGTCGCTGTCGAGAAATTCGTTGATCAGATCCTCTAAGCTCAAGCCTGTTTCGATCGCGAGATCTCCCAAAGAGACCGAAGCAGAAACGTAAACATCTCCACGCATGGCATCTTCGAGATCGCCAAACTGCCCCAAGAATTGACCAGAAAG
>JBILFF010000018.1:0-23695 GCA_044351695.1 Bdellovibrionota bacterium | reverse complement strand
GGCCTCGAGCTTCGGCACTGACTTTGAGGGGCTTCACGGTATCGATCATCACCGCAATCTCGTTGGTCCTTTTTGCATTTTGCTGATTCGCCAAGGCTTTGGGATGCGGTCCGTGATTGATGCCGCGCGGGTGAAGTGTGATGTAACCGGCTGCCATATTGTCACGACTAAAAAAATCGCCCGCGTGATAAAAAATCACCTCATCGAAGTCGATATTGGAGTGAAAGAAAGGAACTTTGAGAGCTGCCTCAGGCTCCTCGAGAGGGCGAGGCAAAAAGGTACAAACAATAAACTGAGAGGTCACAAAAGTGCTGTTGATGCTTGGCGGAAGATGCGCCACATGACTCATCACCGGCGCGATATTTTTTACCGAGAGCTTCCAGGGGTAGCAAGTGCCCATCCAGCCTGCGACCTCTCGTAAATCAAAAGCATAATCAATATCGGTCAACAGGCCGCTTGCCTGCACGCGCACTCGACTCGTCTTCTCGGTACTGGTGGTTTTAAAGTCCGGCGCAAGGATTCCCTCTTCATGATAAAGCGCTTGCTGACCCAGAAGTCCGCGATCAGGGCGCTTAAAGCGCTCACGAAAGCTTTCAACCCGAAGAAAAAAGCTCGGTGACTGAATTTGTATTCGATAACTAATGCCTTTTGGAATCGAAAGGTAATCACCCGCTTCAAACGAGAGTTGACCAAAAGGCGACTCCACATAGCCCTTGCCCTCATGGCAAAACAAGAGCTCCGAGGCATCGGCATTTCGAAAATAAACAGGCGAGCTCTCGGTGATACGATGAGTCCAGACCGACAAATCCTCATTCCAAAAGAGCTTCAGAGCCGAATTAAAAAAATCTCCGCGACTGAGTGGATCATCAACTTTCTTAAAGCACTGGGGCAACAAACAAGCCGCCGGCTGCTCGGTCGATGATCGCCACTGAAACTCTGACTTTTGGATGTGGGTCCACTGAGTAGGCGGATGCAGATGATAGATATGGGAGACGGGGCCAAAAAATCCATCCAAACCCAACTCTTCTTCGTAAGTTCCAGAAGGCAAACCTAGGTGCGGTCTCTCGGCTACTTGTCCTCTTTTTTGATAGGGAACCATATCTCCTCCTCGTGAGAATTTCGCTGTGAACCTTTTGCTTTCACCTCAAGAAGCGACGATTCGATTTCGCAAAATCAAATTGGGCTTCATTCGAAGTTCGACCAAATCACCAGGCTTTAACCACAGTTTTTCGCCCTCGGGCCGATCTAAATTATGCTCCATCAAAGAGCCCATGCCTACAGTTCCTGAACCTAGGAGCTCTCCTGGATAGACATCGCAGTCCTTCGACGCTCGCACGAGCATTTCTTCGAAAGAGAATTGGATCTTGGACCAATTGTTTTGAACCAAAGTCTTCTCATTTAATCGAAGCTCCATATCTACATCAAAGCCTTTCGCTTTTTGAAGACCCTCGTATTCGTCGGGAGTGATAATGAAAGGCCCAAAATTCGTGCAAAAGTCTTTGCCTTTGTGTGGCCCCATATTGAGCTTCATCTCGGGCGCCTGAAAATCTCGTGCCGACCAATCATTGACTAAGCAGTAGCCTAAAATTGCTTCGTGAGCTTGTTCCACCGTGGCATTGCGAATTCGCTTGCCGACCACGGCACCGACTTCGAGCTCAAAATCGAGATTTTTACAGCCCACGGGATGACGAACATCCGTATTCGGCCCCTCAATGCTCATATGATTGGAGTAGTAAAAAACAGGAAACTGATACCACTCGGGGATCATCTCGAGCCCACGACTTCGTCGTCCATTCTTTACATGCTCCTCAAAGCAGTAAAAATCGCGAAATTGTACAGGAGCAAAAGGCTTCAAAAAATCCGTCGGGGCGACTTCTTGGCCCGACAGTTGAGCCCACTGAGCCTCGGACTTTCTTACCAGAGGATGAACCCATTCGGCTTGCTTCACATAGTCGTCAAGCGTCTCAATGGACTGAACAAGCTTATCGCTCGCAAGAACTTTTTGAATCTCCTTCCAAGAAATAAATCGATCGCTACTCTTGGGCGCTAAAACAAATTCAGAGCTTCCCGCCTTACGCACTTGGGCTAATTTCACAAAACACCTCTTCTTTTCTGATCGAGTTCAATGGATTCAAATAAAGCTTGAAAATTGCCCTCTCCGAATCCGATATTTCCTTCTCGCTGAATCAACTCAAAGAAAAATCCACCAAACAAGTTCTGCGTAAAAATCTGCAGCAAGTATCCGCCCACTTTATCTTGATCGACTAAAATGCGAAGGCGAGACAGATCTGAAAACGACTCTCGAATCTGCACGCGCTTTGGTGCAAGCTCATAGTACGTGTCGGGAATATCGAGAAACTTAAAATTATTTCTCTCATCCCCCATGACGCTATCCATTGTCTGAATGATGTTTTTGCTGAGGAGAGCAATATGCTGAACGCCCGGGCCGCGATGAATATCGATATACTCTTGAATCTGCGACTTGCGATCCGAGGGTTCGTTGAACGGAATCTGAACTCCAAAATTAGGGGCGCGTGTGACCCAACTCTTTAGACCAGTTTGGTTCGTATGGATATCGAAGTACTGACCCTTTTCGAGCACAAACTTCGCCATATAATCGCAGACCGTTTGACTGAGTTTACCCATCTCAAGATTGATCGTGTTGTGATCAAACTTTTCGATTCCTCGAGCAGTGGGAAAGCGAGGAAAGCTTCGGCGACCCACTAAGGTGTGCTTCATTTGGCCAACACCCTCAATGACCTCAGGTGCGCGCTCGCTCTCTTCGACCATAAAGCTCAAATCAAAAACCGTATCTCCATGCAGATCAAAATGCTTTTTGGCCTCTGGATGATCTTTAGCGTACAAGCAAAACACCGCTTCGCCACTGGCCCAGATGGAGCTTGGAGATTTTAAGAAGTCGGGGCCTCGATCCACCGCCACAAAACCAAAAACCTGCAAAGTCGTTTCAAACTTTTTGAGATCGGCGCAGGTGACCTTGATGTGGTCGTACGCCAGCACTTTTACGGGATGAGTCGTCGCCATGAATAGGACATTAGTGGGCAGCCAAGGAGCCGGTCAACTGCCCAGCCTGAAAATCGAAGCCCTGCTTTGAGCCAAAAACTCAAGACGAAAGCAAATCGGCGACTCGCTCGGGATTGGGCTTTTTAAAAGCCGCCACTGCCGCATCGGGATCAGCGGCCATTTCTTCTTGAAGAGAGTCGGCCATCTGCAAAACCTTGTCCCAGTCCACTTCTGGACGCTTCGCCTCCACGCGATCGAGCGAATCAAGAATGTGCTGTAAACGATTCTCATCCACTTCGCTATGAAGTTGGCCTGCCGTCAGTCCACTCTCTGCAATCGCCGCGCTAATCGAACTCAAAGCTTGGCTCAAACGCGCATCGACTTTATCACTGGCTGCAGCTTTCTCACTCCCCGAAACCTCAGAACGATTCTTTAAAGAATGGCTTGCCTGATTAAAATCAATCGGCACCTGAGGACCTTTTCCTGATACTTTCATCGAAGCCTCCTTACTCCGCACGCTCAAACCAATGAAGACTGTCTTAGCCTAAAAGACCCAACAGACTTTGCACAGTGCTTCTCTGCACATTCGCCTGAGCTAAAGCGGCTAGCCCAGAGTTTTGCAATATTTGGGCCGCCGTCAATTTGGCAACTTCTAAAGCAAAGTCGGTTCCGCCGATTCGAGTTTTCGCATCCTCAAGGCCGAATTGCTGATCGATCAGCATCGCAGCACGATAATCGAGTCGACTATGAACAGCGCCAATTTCTGCACGCAGTGTCGAAATATCGTCGATCACTGCGTCAAGAATCTTGATCGCCTGAGTAGCATTTGAAGCCGAAGAGAGAGTGACATTGGTGGCTGAGGTCCCGCTCACCAAAGCCTTAGCGCCCGTCGCTATCCCAATTGAAGCCGATACTGAAGCCCCCCCAGAAATCAGGATCTGCTTCGAAGAATAAAGTTGGATGGCACCGGTCACAAAGTCATCCGAACCCACTGACAAACTTGTAGAAGCTGTGACCGCAAAAATTCCAGATGCGTTATTCGCGGATATATTGAAAATATGATACACGTCGTTGCCCGTCGAGTTTGAAAGCGTCAGCGCAATATTGCGGCCATCACTCGCCGTCATCACCACGTTACCCGTACCGTCCAGCTCCGCTACCACCCCTGTTTCACTCGTCTGGTTATTGATGGCCGCCACAAGATCTCCGGCCGAAGCAATACTGCCGGTGATCGCCGTATCATTGAGATAAAAATCTCCTGTTCCAAATGTTCCCGTGTAGGACCCACCAAAACTATCGATATACAGAGTGACTTCGGTGGCTAGCGCTTCTGCATTCACATTTGTTTCATTGGCTTTTAAGTTAATGGCAGTGGCAAGCGCCAAGGCTGAGCCGCTGTCGCCTGAAATGCTGACGCCATCACTCGTGCTTGCTCCAATCGAAACTCCATTGAGCGTGAGAGCGGTTGCCGCGCTTGATCCGATCGCCGCAAGACTATTTTGAGAGCCTGAGTAAATGGCAAGCTTTCCAAGACTCGAAGAGCGAGCATCTCCAATCGAAAACGACAAAGTATCCCCCGCTCGGTATCCAATCTGCACACTTTGTGTACCAAAGCTTCCGTTGAGCAAGGATCGTCCATTAAATTCTGTATCTACCGAAATCGACTGAAGCTCCTGCAGTAAATCACTCGCTTCGGATTGCAAGAGTTCTCGCTCCTCAGTGGATAAACCCGTATCCGCCGCTTGAAGCGCTAGGTCTCGTAGCTGAAGCGCGATCCCCTCCATCGAAAACAAAGCTTCTTCTGCTGTTGACGTATAGCCTTGAACCAAATTCACATTCTTTGAAGCTTCCGTCAGACCCCGAAGCTGAGTGTTCAGACGAGAAACAATTCCAAAAGTTGCAGGTTCATCGCCGGGCCGAACAATTCGCTCCCCCGTCGAGAGTCGCTCTAGCGAGTCTGCAATCTTACGATCTTGTCGCTGAATGGCGTTTGTAATCGCCAAGTACAGCGCTTGATTCACTCCGCCCAACATAGCTTAGGCTTCTATCGACGCTCCGCAGCAAAGCTTGAGCTCTTTTTTAAAAAATTAAAATAGACGATTAAAAACGGCTACTTACCAGTGCTGCATCGCAGCATTCTCACCCGCTAATTGAAAATGGCCTTTTCCTGTTGGTAAATTTTTTGACCCTGCTCGCAAAGATTCTTCAGCTTTTCTTCGTTTAAATTGAGAATTTTGATTCCCTCGACTTGAAGAAGATCCAAATTTTTGTCGGCGCTTTTAAAACCAATCCCCAGATAACGACAAATTTGAGTCGCCGACTCCACACAGGCGAGCCCCAATTTTAATTCTTGATCCGAGATCAAAGAAGTTCGCGTCTCAAGATCGAGGCGAGTCAAAGGATGATATCGAATGATCTGAGCGATCGCTTCGGGGAGTCCCCATTTTTCTACGACTCGGTACCCGACTTCGGGGTAGGTGTATTTAAAGATTTCTGTCTCGGCCTTTATATAATCGGCGCCCTGATTGTAAACGATCTTCATGACCTCAGTGTAAGCTTTGCCACACTCGTTGTTCATGATGGCTTTACCCACATTGTGCAAAAGCCCCCCGACAAAAGCTAAGTCGCCGATCGTGTGTGGTAAGCCTTGCGCGAGTAAACGTCCAAAAATCGCGGTACCCACCGAATGATCCCACATCATCTGCTCGGCTATTCCCATCCGCTTGTGCATGGCCTTTCCTGAAGTAGCGACCACCAAGGCCCGAACACTTTTGTAGCCTAAAATAACGATCGCATGTTGAACCGTCGTGACCTCTCTTCTGAGCCCGTAAAAAGCCGAGTTTGAAATCTTTAGAATGCGCGTGGTGATATTCGCATCTTTCTCAATCACCTTGGCGAGATCTTGAGCTGTCGTCGTGTCTTTGGCCACCAGCTCAATCACCTTTCGAGCGGTTTGAGGCATCATCTGAAGATCGTTCGCCTTCGCCACAAGCTCATCTAAACTCGGAATTTTTTCTTCAGTCACATTAAGAGCTTAACGAGTTTCTTGAAGTTTCACATCGAAAAAGAAGCGCCGAAGTGCCGAAGTCGCTGCGGCTCCTTTACAATTCTCACAGGCTTCAGCTCTCGCCGATTGGAATAAACATACTCAATCGCCTGCAAAACATAATCGATATGACTTTGCGTATAGACGCGACGCGGAATCGCAAGTCGCACCAACTCAAACCGATGGGCCGCTTCGGATCCATCGGTTCGACGCCCAAACATCACTGATCCAATCTCGCAACTGCGAATCCCAGCCTCTCGATAAAGAGCGATTGCCAACGACTGACCCGGATACTCATTCCACCGAAGATGGGAGGCAAAGCTTTGCGCATCCAAATAAATGGCATGCCCTCCGGCTGGACGCAGCCAAGGAATCCCCTGACGATCCAAGAAGCCTCCCATATAGGACATCACAGCGATTCGATACTTCAGATAATTCTCATCCAAAACTTCTTTGAGCCCTTGCGCGATAGCCGCTAAATCGCGTCCCGCCAAACCCCCATAAGTGGGAAAGCCTTCAGTCAAAATCAAATCCGTGCGCAACTCCTCTGCCCAAGCTGCATCTCGAAGCGCAAGAAAACCTCCGATATTCGCAAAAGCATCTTTCTTGGCTGAAAAACTCACCCCATCGGCAAGTCTAAAAATTTCACGAGCGATGCTTTCAGCAGAATCGTGAGGCCGCTCATGCTTTTTAATAAAGGCCACATTCTCTGCAAAGCGACAAGCATCTAAGAAAAATGGAATCCCATGCTTGCGATAAAGCTGAGAGACTTTTTCGATATTAGAAAAACTTACCGGCTGACCACCCAAAGTATTGTTCGTGATGGTCAGCATTCCCACTGGAATTCGCCGACGGTCTGTCTTAGCTAAAAAATCCTCGAGCCGATCTAGATCCATATTTCCTTTAAAAGGAAAGTCCGAGCGAAGATCTTCGGACTCGCGGCAAGGAAGATCGAGGGCTTCAAACGCTTGAGCCTCAGCATTGGCACGGGTCGTATCAAAGTGAGAATTATTGGGAATGACTCCCGGCGTAATCCGACGAGCCAAAAATTGAAACAAAAGATGCTCCGCCGCACGTCCCTGATGCACCGGAATCACGTAAGGCATTCCAGTGAGTTCTTGAACTCTTTGCTCCAGCTCTTCAAAACTCTCAGAGCCCGCGTAAGATTCATCTCCTCGCTGCAAAGCAGCCCATTGCTCTGAACTCATCGCTGAAGTTCCTGAGTCAGTCAGAAGATCAATCAGAACCTCACTGCTTCTCAACTTAAACAAATTAAAAGTCGCCCGATCGAGGGCCTGCAAACGCTCTTCGCTTGAGAGCAAGTGGAGCGGCTCAACACTCTTCACACGGAAAGGCTCGATGATGATCGAAGACTTAAAGCCCGACATCGCTGCGGCTCCTTAGACGTGACCCAAACGCTTCATTTCTTCTTCTTTGTACTTTCGAAACAATACATCCCACTCTCGACTCCCCTCAAAAGGCGCATTTGAAAGTGATTGTATTTTCTTTCGCACCTTCTCCTCAAGCGCTGCTTCGCGCGCAAAATAGTCGATAAAAACTTTTTTCATGAATTTGGGACCATCATCCTCATCCGGAAAATCCATCAGATCATCATCATAAAGTTTATCAGCCACTAAGTGCGCCATGTGAGAAATCTTATCGGCTGAAAAGCGCCCCTCTAGTCCGCCCGATAGAACAAAATCCTGCTCCTGCGCCAATTGCTGCCGAATCCGACCCAATGCCTTGGCCGGCTGAAGACCCTCAAACTCTGCGGCTCGCTCTTGATATAAACTTTGTGCCCGCTCCTCGATTTGTCTCTCCTCTTCGAAATGCACTCGCAGAGCAGACTCAATCGCTTCAAAGATTTTTGGCTTGGGCACTTTAAAAACGTTGGCTTGATCCGCTAGCAGCAGGTTTCCCGCATGCGTCGCGAGCTTTTTACATTCATCGGAGTTTAATCGCATAGAACATTAGACCCAAATTCAAAGCCTCAATCCAGAAACTTCCCCCAAGACTTTTGACTCTCGGCCAAGGCGTTCTTATAGTCGTTAAATGAGCTCCAAACGCGACTATTATGCCATTTTAGGGGTCGATCGAGAGGCAGACGAAACTCAACTCAAAAAGGCCTTTCGAAAACTAGCCTTAGAGTATCATCCCGACCGAAATAGCGATCCTGAAGCCGTTGAGCTCTTTCGTGAAGCCCAAGAGGCTTATGAAGTGCTTTCGGATCCTGAGAAGCGTCAAATTTATGATCAACTGGGCCATGCCGGCTTGCAAGGAAGGGGTGGCAGAGCGTCGTCTGGATCCATGGATGACGTGTTTGCTGGTTTTTCTTCGATCTTCGAAGATTTTTTTGGAGGAGCCGGAGCTCATCAACGAGGGCGCGATCTTAGGTACCGTTTAAAGATTAGTTTTCGCGAAGCAGCCTTGGGCTGCAGCAAACAAATCAAAATCCCTCGATCTCAGGCTTGCTCGATTTGCGAGGGCTCAGGCGCAGCCGAGGGATCACAACCCGAGCTTTGCAAAACCTGTAAGGGCCAAGGAAAGCTACGTGTGCAACAAGGCTTTTTTGTGATGACTCAAGACTGCCATGTGTGCGCGGGCGAAGGACGAGTCATCAAAAAACCTTGTAAGACCTGTCGAGGATCGGGGCTCGAAGAGATGACTGCCTCACTCGATTTGCAGATTCCAGCTGGGGTCGATACGGGGGTTCGCTTGCGCATGACGGCGGAGGGCGAGCTAGATCTCAAGTCGAAAAAGCGAGGAGATCTTTATGTCGAACTCGAGGTCGAAGAAGATGAACTGTTTGATCGCGACGGAGCGGATCTTTACTTAAGAATTTATGTGCCCTACCCCATCGCAGTGCTCGGCGGGGATGTGGAGATTCCGCTGCTTGAGGGCAGCAAAAAAGTGCATATTCCCAAAGGCATGAAGAGTCCTCACAACCTTAGCATTAAGGGCGAGGGCCTGGCGCAACTTCGAGGCAGTGGCCGAGGACAGCTCTTTGTGGAATGCCAAATCGAAACACCCGAGGAGCTTACGAGTCGAGCCAAAGATCTGATCCGTGAGCTCCATACGGAACTTGGGGGTGGCGCCACCAGTCACAAAAGTACGGCTAAGAAAAAGAAAAAGGGATTTTTTTAAAAGCCCGCCGCCACTCGAAGCCCAAGTGTTCTGAGCGGACGATTAGCCGCATACTCGTAAGCCTCTTCTTGATTAAAGAAAGCATCGAGCTGAAAGTATTTAAAATCGAGTCCTAAACCTCCGCCCAGATAAAGCTGGGAGAGACCTACCCGAATGAGAAAAAAGCGTTTGATTCGCGCTTCTGCTCCCATATGAACTTTGTTTTCAAAAGCGCCCTCTTCTAAAACATTTCTCAAATCAAAAGCAATAGCGCCTTCTATCCATTTCCATACAGGCTGCAAGGCAAATCCCATCGAAAGAGACTGTTTAATGTCGGCCGGTATTTTTTTGCTCGTAAAAAAACGGGTATTCGCTACGTCCTGAAGTGTCAGACCAAAAGAAGGTCGTAATCTTTGAATCCATTCGTCGACTCTCGACTGACCCACCGGTTGCATCCAGTACTTCACGCCCAGATCGGCACCGAATCCAAAAGCCCGATTGTCCGTTGAACTCTCACCAAAAATCATGTTTTTCACTCCCACCTGAGTACTGCCAATCCGATTCTTGCCTTTGGCCAAATCAAGAGGTCTTTGATCCGCCGATTCAAAAACAGCAAAGCGATAGAGAGGTTTGAGAGTCACTCCCACTTGAAGGCTTTGATTTAAAAACGAATACGATCCTGCGGCGATCAAGCCCGCGGTGATATTACTATCTCCCCCTCGAGCCAAAAGATCGGCGCCCACGCCACCCCCATAAAGACGCCCCTCTAGTCCCGCATTCACTAAAAATCCGATATGAAGATTCTTTCGCGTATAGCTTGGATAGAAACTCACATCCAAAGTTTGGCTTGTGCTTTGAACTTCTCGAATAAACTTTTCAAGCGTCTCACGCTTTTTCGCTTCATCAGATCCCTTGGCCGCCGAGCGATAGTCGTTAGCCGTCGATACAATTCCAAAATCATAGGGCGACTGCAGGGTGAGATCAAATACACTCCAATAAGGCTTCTCCACATCTGCAAGACCAGCGGGATTCATGGAGGCCGAATCGACTCCCCCTTTTAAAGCAACCCCCGCTGAACCCATCGACAAGCTTCTCGCTCTCGGGTTTAGACTCGGTGCATCCGCCCAAAGCGAATGAATTCCGATGACGAAAAAATTTACAGCAAAGATTGTTCGTGCAAGTCTCAAAAATCCCATGATCCTCTCCTTATTGAGTCTTTAGTCACCCTGACCGACGAGATAGTCACAAATCACTTGAGCTTTCTCTGATGTTGTTCCCACGATGTCTCCATCACGATTGGGGTCTACCGAATCCTGAACATCATCAATAAACTGAGAAGGTCGGGCATCCTGTGCATCCGTCTTTCCATCAGCTCCCGGCTCTACCGAATCATCCAAACCTGCCAGCGCATAGGACTGACGTGCAAGCCGCAAACTAAGAGCAAAGCTATCGGAGCGATCTTCTTGCTCGGTGAAGAAAGCTAAGCAATCGGCCTCGGACAGCGATCCTGTAGTGCCCAAACTTGACAGACGGACGGCAAAATTGAGGGCGCGCATAAAGTGTAAATTAGCGAGGACGATTTCTACACTTTCTTTTTCTCGGCAGAGGTCGGCGTTTTTTGAACAATAATCGCTGGAGCCGGTATTGATTGCAGAATAGATCGCCTCTTGACGAAAACTCGTCAGCGCATTGATTCCTTTAATCAGATATTCCTCTGCGGCCAAACCTTGCTGCTCCAAAGTCGGATCTTCAACGCGAGTCTCCCCATTAAAAACCGGCACAACACCCGAAAGAGCCGATCGAAAGAGACTAACTGTATTATTGTTAGCAAGACCGTGCGCCAGATTAGCAATAAATCGAGCGCCATCTAGGCCCGCAGCATTGATGAGAGCTCCCCCGTAGTAGCGATGAGCTCTCAGCCGATTAAAGCTCGAACCCGAATCCAGCAAGCCCTCTAAGCGCCCTGCTGCCGAAAGACCATTATCGCCCCCCCCTTTTGCCAGAAGATATTCTACTTCTTCAAAACTTTCTTTAGAACCTCCGCAGGCCGATAGACTGATCAGAAAACACAGTAAGGATAAATTTAAACTCAAACTTCGCATCGCCGAGCCTCCAAGCTTATTTCATCGACTCTTGCATTCTCTGTCTAGAGACATTCTTGCTAGCGACAAGACAGAGGTCTTCGCTACAATTGTGAAACATGAAGGATTGGCTGGCCCTGCAACAAAAGCTGCTTAAACGAGTAAAGATAGAACTAAAATCTCAGCTCAAAAAATCGTCGCCAAGCTTGCGTCGGTATGAATCTCAGTTTCAGCGGGACCAAAAAACTTTAAAACCCTCTTCCTGGATTGAACTGGAGCAAGCGATCAACCAGAGTGATGTGGTCTGCATCGGAGATTTTCATCCCCTCCGTCAAAGCCAAAGATTTTTACTTCGCTTGCTGCGAAATGCCCGACTTAAAAAACCAAAAGCGATGGGCTTAGAAGTTCTCTCTAAAGACCACTACCCCCTCTTGCACACTTGGCTCAAACGTCCCTCACGTCGTCACGAGCAAAAACTGAAAGAAGCTTTACGTCTTGAAGAGATCTGGGGCAGTGACTTTAACACCTACAAAGACCTCTTTCTCACCGCTCATCAAATGGGGCTCCAACTCGTTGCTCTTGGGTTCAAAGACCACTCCCTTTTGCAGAGAGATCAAAAAATTGCCGCTGAAATTCTGCGGGCACCCGCTCCCGTTTGGTGCCTTTTGGGGGCTTTTCATGTGGCCCGCCCCCATGTCCCACATCAGATACTTCGCCGCTCGCCAACGATTCGGCTAGTGAGCCTTCAACAAGACGATGAGACGCTCTCTCAAACGCCTCATCGTCAACGAGTCTACGCCGACCCTCGGAAGAGTGGTGCAAAACTTTTTTGCGTTCAGCATTCTCCGGCCTGGCTAAAATGGCAAAGCCTCTGGATGCATCTCGAAAGAGAAGAGAGAGTGGAATCTGCTGAGGACCAGATCCGCTGGTGTCTCGAAACGCTTCAACAGTTTTTTGAGGATCCTCGATACCCCAAGGCCATCTCTCCGGCTGCACTTAAAGAGGTTTCTGTAGTGCATCTTGAAGAAGAAGGTTCAGAGAAAACTTTGCAAAAAATGCCCGCTCCAAAACGGCGGCGGGTTCTTAAACAAATCGAGTTGCTCGGCTCGGGGGTTTGCCTCAGCTCTCATCGAATTTTTGTCGTCGAAGAAACCATCAATGCTTATGCTCATGCGGCAGCCAACTACCTCCTCCGACAGTACTGGCATCGCAGTGAAGTCGATGAGGTTTTTTTGGATTTTGTACTCCATGAATGTCTTTGTTTCTTTTTATCGAAGATTTTAAATCACTCTCGTCGATCAAAACACTGGATAGATTTTAAACAATCGCCTTCGACATCTCAAAGCCAGCGAGTTTTAAAGAGTCGGCAGTTTTTTGCCCATTATCGCGACCTCGAAAAATGGTCTAAATCTCTTCGCCCCTACCGACTCGAGACGGGAGTGCTTCTTGGGCGAATTTTAGCCGACTGCTTGTTTGAGGCTTTCTTAGCCGGAGAAATTTCAAAAGAGCGTATCAATCGCATGATCTCAGAGCCTCCGATCCATGACGAAGAAAGTTTTTTGAGATGTGTCGAAATTCTTTCGGTCGGTAGAGCCTTTGAAAGAAAAGAAAAAATCGACTGGCGAGTCTAGGCGGCTTTCAGCGTATACTCATTTTTATCTGGACCTCTCGATTGCTCCGGAGCAAATCAATATCCACCGATGAGGCTAAATCACTGAGCTTTAAGGATGGCCAGTCTCTGGACTCTGAAAGACGCTTACCATTCCAACGAACAATCACATCCCCCAGACGTATGCCTGCATTGTATGCCGCTCCATCCACTTGAAGTTCTTGAACAATAAAACCAACGGCGGGCACCCATCGAACTAACATTCCTAGGTAGAGCCGGCGCACCTCGCCCTTGGATTGAAGCTCTTCAACTACATCTTCTAAAAAATCGACTAAAAGTGCACGTCCCCAGATCGAGCGATTTTTAAAGTTGAGAAAGCCCAACCACTCCCCTCGATCATTGGTCAAAACTCCTCCCGCTAGATGATCGGGGGGGCTTGGAGAAAACAACTTGAGGTTCTCATCAATGCCTGTCTGCAAACTATTCTTTAGCCAGACCGAGTCGACCGGGTGCCGCTCCACCATCCCTGGAAAAGGTGATGCCATCACAAAAAGACGTTCATCGACGGCGGGAGATTTGGCTCGAGGCCATTCACCGAATCGGCCACTTTTGCTTGCTGCTTTAGCTGAAATTTGAAGGAGTGCCACATTTAAGTCGACATCTCGCCGAAACAAAGTCGCCGGCTGCCAATCCATCTCAGCGTTTCGACACTCTATCTCTGATGCTCCATCAAGCCAGTGATTGAGAGTCACCAAAAGGCCATCGGCACTCCAAAGAACCGCTGTTCCTAAAATGCGCTTGGACCCCAAACTATCGACCACGGTGAGTCCCGCTCGCCGAAAATCATCCAAAAACTGCGCCACGGCGATTCCTGTTGGCGGAATTACCTGGGCATCTTGTAATCGACCCACCTGCGCGCGGCAGGTCCAGAGCCAGCGATGGTACTGCGAAAGCTGTTTGACGAGGGGTGAGCTCTCTGAACTTTGTTTCTGAATTTCCCAATCTGGAACGCGCTGACAGGCGCTTAAAATCGACACTGCAAGAACAAAAAGCGTCGCTCTGAGACTCTTTAAAACCATAAGGTTACACCCGCCAAAATGGAAAGAGCGTGATTCGCCTCCCAACTTCCGCTCTTGGTGTCACCAAAATAAAAGAAGCCCGAGTATCTCGCGACCGCCAAGCTCGAAAAATTTTCATTAATCCCCAATTCCACCCCCAAACTTCCTACAGGTGAAATGCCGTAAGCAAGACCCTCAGCTTTCGTATTTACAATCAGCGGCCCTCCCGCAATTTCTACGTAAGGGCGCAGCGTATCGCTCGAAAAAAAATGCTTCACTCCAAGAAGAACCGAATAGTAGTGCACATCAATGTAACTGTAACTAAAGCGAAGCTCGTAGGGGTCAACTCTCCAGTTTGCATCCAGACTCACTCCGGGATCCATCCGCTCTGTATGCCAAAATGGAAACTTCATCCCTCCGTTGATTCCAAAAGCGAAAGTCGATGCTCGTAAGGACTGAGACGACACCATCATCATCAAAAACAAAGTCGCAAGAGCAATAAAATTTTTTTGCATCCGCCCGAACTTACGCCGCATGCTTATCTACCTCCGCCAACCTCAAATCCATCGATCGACGCTCGTCCTCCAATATTTTCTTCACTGTAGAGAGCGCCTCTGTGAGAGCTACGATCTGTTTTTGATTGCCCCGACGCAACTTGATCTCACAATTTCCCTCTTTAAAAGCGCGATCACCCACGATCAGCTGGATGGGGATCCCGACCAAATCCATATCCTTAAGCTTCACACCCGCTGAAAGCGGTCGATCATCAAAGATCGCATCGATCCCCGCGGCGCGCAGCTCTTGATAAAACTTTTCAGCCTGACTCACGACCTCGCCTTCACCCAAAAAACTCACACCGACTGGATACGGTGCCAAGCTCACGGGCCAGACTATTCCAAAGTCATCGTGATTCTGCTCGATGCAAGCAGCGACTGTTCGACCCACGCCAATCCCGTAGCAGCCCATTTCTACTAAGTCCTCACTCCCCTTCTCAGAACTGAACTTGAGGTTCATGGCCTTTGAATATTTTTTGCCCAAATAAAAAACATGCCCGACCTCAATGCCGCGATGACTTTGCAAAGCCGCGCTGCAGTTTGGACAAGCCTCTCCCACTTTCACATCTCGCACTAACGCCCGAAGTGCCGTCCGTGCATCGCGAGTGAAACTCACATTTTTTACATGAAAGCCTTCTTGATTAGCGCCCACCACATAGCCTGACTCCATTGAAAGAGCCTCATCAATGACCAACAAGTGCGGATGAGGAAATTGATAAGGACCCAAAGAACCTGCCGGAAGGCTCCACGCCTTCATTTCATCATCTCGAGCTAAGCGAATCGCTTTCATTCCTTTTTCGCGAGCCAGAAAAGCCTCTAACTTCACCAAATTCAATTCATGATCGCCCCGCAGAACCACCAGAACAATTGTTTTTCCATCTGTAACAATCATGCTTTTTGCTAGATCCGCAGCCTGACAGCGGAGGAGTTTTGCTAAATCCTCAATCGTTCGTAGCCCCGGTGTCGCGAAAACTTCTGGCGAAGCTCCCACGGGTGCAGACGGGGGGTGAATCACAGACTTTGCCATCTCTTGATTGGCAGCGTAATCACACTGAGAGCAAGAAATCACCTCCGCCTCTCCCGACTGCGCAAGCACCATGAATTCTTCTGAAGAATTTCCTCCAATCGCTCCAGTATCAGCCTCAACGGCTCTGAAATCGAGGCCTGTGCGAATGAAAATTCGCCGATAGGCCCGACGCATCTGCTCGTAACTGGCACGCGCCGATTTTTCATCGGCATCAAATGAATAAGCATCCTTCATGATGAACTCACGTCCGCGCATCACTCCAAAACGCGGCCGAATCTCATCTCGAAACTTAGTTTGAATCTGATAAAAATTAATCGGAAGCTGGCGGTAACTCTTGAGATCTCGCCGCAGAAGATCGGTCACGGCCTCTTCAGAGGTGGGTTGAAGGCAATACTCATTGTCGTGTCGATCCTGAAAACGCCCCAACTCTTTACCATAAACTTGCCAGCGTCCCGCCTCTTCCCAAAGCTCACGAGGCTGCACCACAGGAAGGCTCACCTCTAGAGCACCTGCTGCATCCATTTCTTCGCGAATAATCTGCGACATTTTTTGAATCGCTCGCCAGCCAAAGGGCATCGCGCTGTAAATGCCGCTGGCCACTTGCCGAATCATTCCTGCCCTCAGCATCAGCTGGTGACTTTTTACTTCTGCTTCTTTGGGGGCTTCACGAAGAGAAGGGAGGTGATAACGCGACCATTTCATGGCTGGTTACTCGACACCTGCGTGAGCAAACCTCGCACGGTCTGAAGCTCCGGAGACTTTGGATACTCCTCAATAAATTGCTGATATGATTTTTTGGCTTCTTCAAATTTTTTTGCAGCCCGGTACAGCCTTCCCTGCCCTAAAAGAGCCCACTTGTGGTAGCTCGGGTCCTTGGCTTCGACAATCCTGCCATAATATTCTAAGGCTTTCTCGCTAAGACCCTGCTCTTCAAAGCTGACCGCCATTGGATACCAAGCCAAAGATTTTCGTCTGCGGGGCAAAACCCTTTCAAACTTTTCAAACTCTGTGGAGGCTTCGGCCCACTTCTTCTCTTCAGAAAAAACCTGGGCTTGAATCAAAGCGGCATACTGCGCTGCTTTGGTGTCGGCGTGATTGGTGCTGAGAAGACTCATCTCGGCCTCTAGCTTTTTAAGAGACTCGGGACGTGCCTTTGAATCGGCCAGCTTCCACTGCTGAAACTCCGCCAAGGCTTTACCTAAGACGTGTTGCGCGTCTGCCTCTCGCTCACGAGTTTGATACACATAAAGAGCTCCACCGACCAAAAGAGCCGCTCCGATCAAAAGAATGATTGCAAACACCAACCACTGCGACTTCATCCAGGACAAAGCACTGTTCGAAGCTTGCCAAACCACTTCTTGTCCCGCGCGCATTTCTTTTTTGAGATCTTTTTGAGAAATTTTTGTCATAGCGCCTTCCACTTTAGCGAATGCCGCTTTAGGAAAGCAATGGAACAACAACAAGTTTCAATACTTAAAAAGGGAGTCCGTTTTTTCAGCGACTGCGTAGCGTTCGGGCGTGCCGATATCTTCCCAGGCCCGAAGAAGCCCGGGGACCCCTCGAAGTTTTGAGCCCGCCCGAAGTCGCGGAATCCAGTAGTCACGAATCACGCACCCAACCTCTGGCAATTTTTGCGCCTCTAAACGATGAAAGAACTGGATCCCTGAAAACGCAAAGAACTGCTCAGAGTCTTGCGAATCCCACAAACTCCCAATTTTGCGAATGAAGGAGTTTTTTACTCCGATTTTGGTTTGGTCTGCGTGCTGGGGCACCAAAATCCAGCTCCCCTCGGCTACCTCTTCCAAGGACAAATGGGGCAACTCCCCCACCCACAGACTATCGCCATTCATCATCCAAAAACTCTCTGACCCCAGAAGCGGTAGCGCCTGCCTTAAGCCCCCTCCCGTTCCCAGCAAGTCCTTCTCGCGAGACACTCTCAGCTCAAAAGCAAATCGACCCACAGACGAGTTTACATAAGATTCAATCTGGTCTGCATGATACCAAGCATTCACCACCACTCGCTCAAAGCCCTGCCGCTCAAGACTTCTGAGGACATGTTCTAAAATGGGGCGGCCACGAAGTGGGAGCAAGGGCTTGGGGGTTTTTTCAGTGAGCGGCCGTAGCCTCTCACCTTTTCCTGCCGCTAAAACGAAAGCAATCTTTTGGGAATTCAAAAATCCCCCGCCATCGACTTTTCTAAAATAGCGATCAGGTCTTTTTGCTGAAGCTCACGCAGCGTTCTAAAAATACGATCCATCGTCGGCTTCACAAAGGGAATATGCGTGTCTCGACCCTTCACGATTTGAATATAGTAAAAACGTCCTACCGCTTTCATATTGCGCTGAAGACTCATCAGCCCAAAAAGTTTTCGATCGATCGGCCTTGCTCGTTGACGCTCAAAATATTCAACGAGCTCTTTTTCTTCGGCATCCTCCAGACGCACATAAGAGTCTCTCAGCAAAGAAGCCAAATCGTAAGTGTCGGGACCCATCAAAGCGTCTTGAAAATCAATCACGCCGAGGCGCTGATCTGCTCGGACAATTAAATTTTTTGAGTGAAAATCTCGATGGCAAACCACCGGACTCACTCGACTCAGCTGCTCGACTGCCGACTTCATCCACAGGCGAAGACTCTGAAGATCAAAAGCGCTGATGGGCTTTTTTCGCACCTCTAGCGCATACTCGACAAAATGCTCAAACTCCCAGGTGAGCAGTTCTGCGCTAAAAGAGCGTGCACTCACTCTGTCTGTCGGCCGCGACTTTTGAATCAAGACCAGCTGATCCAAAGCTTTTTTGTAGAACTCCAAAGCGGATGATTTCTGTCGACGCGCAAAAAGAAGCTCGTCGCCAAAATCTTCGAGCAAAATAAATCGAGAATCGGCCGCTACCCAAAAAATTTCGGGCACTGCTATTCCTTGCGATTTCCACGCTCGACCCACATGCACAAAATCCAAGTCTTTTGCCGCCACCTGTCCAGTGGCTCCCGCTTCTTCGGATTTAAACGCCTCTGCTGCATTGACCATCAAAATGAGGCTTCTTTGAGACGAGCGAAGCCTCCAGTAAGATCGATTACTCGCATCCCCCGGAAGCTTAATCCACTCAAAGCTCTCTTGAGGGTAAGCTTTGAAAGCGTCTTGAACTAATACTTGAATCTCTGAGGCCTGCACTTAGAGAGGTATATTGCCATGTTTCTTGGGCGGATTGAAATCTCTTTTATTTTCAAGAAACCGAAGACCTTGCAAAATTCGAGTCCTCGCCTCTTGCGGAAAAATAACTTCATCCACAAAACCATAACGCGCCGCTTGATAGGGATTTGCAAACTGCTCTTTGTAATCTTGAACGAGCTTCTTGCCTTTGGCAGCATCGCTTTGAACTTCTTTTTTATACAAAATATTCACCGCGCCATCGGGTCCCATCACCGCAATTTCTGCCGTCGGAAAAGCAAAGTTTAGGTCTGCTCGAATATGCTTTGAGCTCATCACGTCGTAGGCGCCACCGTAAGCTTTACGCGTAATCAAAGTGATCTTAGGAACCGTGGCCTCCGCATAGGCGTATAATAGCTTCGCCCCATGTGTAATAATCCCGCGCCATTCTTGGTCGGTGCCCGGAAGAAAACCGGGAACATCCACCAAAGTGACGATCGGAATATTAAAGCAATCACAAAATCTTACAAAGCGAGCCGCTTTGAGTGAAGCGGCAATATCGAGACACCCTGCCAACTGGAGGGGTTGATTCGCCACCACACCCACCGCTTCACCACCGATTCGAGCAAAACCCACCAAAATATTGCGAGCGTACTCGGGCTGAATCTCAAAAAAACTTTCAGCGTCTACGATTCCTTCGATAATGTTTTTCATTTCGTAGGGTTTTTGAGATTCGGTGGGCACACAAGAGTGGTCCAACTGTCGAGAGGGTTCTTGAGACGGTCGTCGAGGCGCTTTTTCTCGGTTGTTGGAGGGCATATAACTCAACACTTTTCGGATACCCTCCAGCAGAGACCTCTCGTCGGTGAAATGGCGATGACAAACCCCACTTTTTTGAGAGTGGGCACTCGCCCCTCCCAAATCCTCCATGCTGACTTCTTCGTGAGTGACCGTCTTGATGACCTCGGGACCCGTGATAAACATATACGAGGTCTTATCGGCCATGAAAATGAAGTCTGTAATCGCGGGACTATAAACAGCACCACCCGCACAAGGCCCTAAAATGGCTGAAATCTGAGGCACGACACCCGAAGCCAGAGTGTTTCTTAAAAAAATATCGGCATAACCTCCAAGACTACGCACGCCCTCTTGAATGCGCGCGCCGCCAGAGTCGTTCAAACCAATTACCGGAGCACCCACTTTCATCGCCTCATCCATGATGCGGCAAATCTTTTGAGCAAAGGCGTGACTCAGCGAGCCTCCAAAAACCGTAAAGTCTTGAGCAAAAACATAGACGACGCGTCCATCAATGGTTCCACGACCCGTCACCACTCCATCGCCAAGAATTTGTTTATCGCTCATTCCAAAATCCGTGCAATCGTGCGTCACAAAAGCGCCCGACTCTACAAAACTCTGTGGATCCAAAAGCAGATTCACTCTCTCTCGAGCAGAGAGCTTGCCCTGAGCGTGCTGCTTTTGGATTCGGTCTAAGCCACCGCCCTCAAGAGATTTTTGACGAAGATCCTGAAGTTTTGAAAAGACATCGGAGGTACCTGACATGAGAGGCAGGCTAAGAACTTGCGCTCGCTTTGTCTAGAGCCAGAAGCGGACTTGTCTAGGGGCTCGGTGAATGGCTCGTCCAAAAGCGTGACTTTTAACTTTATTCTCGCAAAAATCCTCTTATGGCGAACTTTAATACATTTAAACCCAAAGCCCGACTCGAGCTGCCTGACTTTGAAAAAACGGCCGATGAACTTCGAACGCGATCGCGCGAGGCCATGGCCCAGAGTCGTACTCGATTGTCGGAAATCTGCAGCCAAGACAAAGCTCGAGTAACTTTTGAAAGCACTTTAGGCGCGCTTGATCTTTTAAGATTTGAGATGGGAGCTGCTCACGCTCGAATTTATTTTTTAATGAACGTTCATCCCGACCCCGGAATTCGAAATGCCGGGCAAGAAATTCATCAGGAGTGGCAAAAATTTGGTATCGAAATGACTTATGATCCTGAGCTTTATGCCGTGATCAAAGCTTACGCTGTCAAAGGCGAAAGTCTTGATGGAGAGGAAGCAAAGTTTTTAGAAGAAACTCTTCGCTCGTACAGACGGCTGGGCTTTGAGTTGCCCCAGAAAAAGCGAGATGAGGTCAAAGCACTTTTTGAAGAGCTGCATCGAGTTGAGGCTGAATTCAGTCAAAAGATTCAAGAGTATCGAGATAGCTTAGAAGTGGATGAGGCAGAGCTAAAAGGAATGGATGCAAATTTTGTGAGCTCGCTGCCGCTCGGCTCAAACGGCAAGCGCCGCTTGAGTCTGGACTACCCCGTCTACCTCCCCATCATGGAATTTTGTGAAACGGAAGCCACGCGTAAAGCTTTGCTAGAGAAAAAATATAGAACGGCAGAGGTCGATAATCGAAAAAATTTAAATCGAATGATTGAGCTTCGATGCGAGATTGCACAGCTTCTTGGTTACGCCTCTTGGAACGACTTCGTGGTCGAAGAGCGGATGGCCAAATCTTCGCAGAGAGTACACCAGTTCTTAAAACAGCTCGAAGATCAACTGAAGCAACAGTCCGAGGTCGACTTTGAAAAACTGAAGGAGCTCAAGCGCAGGCACTCTCAAAACCCTGGTGGAGAGCTAGAGATTTGGGATTTTTATTTTTATTCTTCGCTTTATAAGAAACAAAATTACGAGGTCGACTCTCAGGCCATTCGACACTACTTCGAACTGAATCAAGTTTTACTTGGAATGTTTGATATTTTTCGTGAGCTTTTTGGGATTCAGATGCTCGAACAAGAGGCCGGAAGCTTTTATACCTGGCATGAGGAGGTTCGTCTTTTTAAAGTAGTCGATGAAGACGGGACGGGCCTTGGTTATTTTTATCTGGATCTTCATCCTCGCGAAGGCAAGTATGGCCATGCTGCAGCCTTTGGATTGATGGACGGAAAGCTTTTAGCTTCGGGAGAATATCAACGCCCCGTAAAAGCGATGGTTTGTAATTTTGCTCGAGCACAAGGTTCGGAGCCCGCTTTGATCCCTCATCGAGAAGTAGAAACCTTGTTTCATGAGTTCGGGCATATTCTTCATGGAATACTCACGACGGCTAAGTATGTTCAGTTCTCAGGGACCTCAGTGGCTTGGGATTTCGTGGAGGCCCCCTCCCAGATTCTTGAGAATTGGGTGTGGGACTATGAGAGCCTAAAGCGATTTGCTCGTGACTGGCGTAAGCCCAGCGAAAGTATTCCTGAGGATCTGGTGAAGCGAATGAATGCCGCGCGCAAGGATGGAGTGACTCTTCATTATTTGAGGCAAGTGAGCCTCGCGCGAGCAGACTTCACGATTCATAGTGATCGTCCACCTGGCGATGCGATTGAAAAATCTAATCAGGTGTTATCAGAACTTTTCTTACCCGTTCCCAAAGGATCGGCCTTTGCTGCCGGCTGGGGTCATATGGTGGGCTATGCTGGGGGTTATTATGGCTACGCTTGGGCCGACGTGATGGCCGCTGATTTGTTTTCGATGTTTAAAAAACAAGGCATTCTGAACCAAGAGCTCGGGCGAAGACTCAGGCGCGAAATTTACGAACCTGGGGGCTCGCGCGACGAAAATGTTTCGCTTGAGCGCTTTTTAGGGCGCCCCCTTTCTCCGCAAGCTTTTTTTGAAGACTTGGGACTTCGCGCTGGGTAGTTGAGCCCTTAGAATTCGCTCGTGATTTTAGGGCTTTAGTTGGGGTATTTCAAAATTTAAACCTCCAGGCTACAAGACCTCATGCTTCATCTTGCTCGAATGAGCGTCGTCGCTCTTTTCTTTTCCTGCTCAGCTTCTGTATCGACACTGGCTTGCTCTCCAGCAGAGCTCGCAAGCCTCGCAAAACATCTCTACACTCCCTCAGAGACGTCAAGCTCGATGCGCGAATTAGGTGAAGAGCATCGCGCAGAGATTGATGCCCTGGTTTCAAGATCCTTCGATGGAGAGCGTCCTTCTGAAGCAGACTACTTGACTTACACTTTTTATGGAAAATTTGAGGGCTCGAAACTCGTAGCCAGTCTGGCACTTCAAAAACAGTCAGATTATTCAACACTCTTTTGGGTCGCATCAGATCCCGCATATAGAGGCCGCGGCTTTGTGAGAGACTTGATTGCCTATGTGCGCCAAAGCGTTTTGCCATCGGAGCACAGCCTATGGGCCTCCACAGACATCCCTGAGTTTTACACAAAGCTAGGTGCGGTGGTCGTTAGCCCCTCTCTTGAACCTCTCCACTTTCTACCCCGTAAAGACCCTATTCCGGCCTCTAGGTTTACTGTCGCTTGGCCTGCCTCTGTGTTGCACATGGCACCGTCCGCTTTTATGGGCGTTCCTTCGTTTCCTTGGGGCTTACCAATCCACTTAGTGGACGGAGCTTATCTAAGCCATGTGCTGACCGGTCAAATCGATCGACCGTGGATATATAACTCAGCGGATATTCGCATGCCTTATGTAAAATATCTTTACGGTCCGCTACACCTCAGCTCTTTCGAAGGCGAGCTTTTGTTGGTGGGACATCCCGATGAAAATGTGACGGTCATATTTGATCCATTCATTCAGAACGAGCGTGAAGCCGCACAACTTCTTGCGAAACTTTTCAGACAGTACCGCAAGATGGGCCAACAATTGCGAGCCGAAGGCCTACGTCCGCAAGTCGCTCAATATTTGAGTGAATGGGTTCCGGAGATTGCCATTAAAGATTTAGATGCTCCGACCTACATCTACCGCACTGAAGATTTAAGAAAGTTTGAAGGCGCAAACTACAAAACTCAACGTCGTCGATCGAATCAGTTTAATCGCGAGTACCCAGAAGCGCAATTTCTTGACCTCCGCGCGCATCCAGAGAGACTATCGCGACTAAGACCTTTGGTCGAAAAATGGTTAGAAGAAAAGCAGTTCGCAGTTCTTGCCGACGCAAAAGAAGCAGAGGCTGAGGTCCGGGCCCTCTACGAAGCCATTGACCGGTTCCAAGAACTCAACCTGTATGGGGGGGTTTTGATTGTCGGAGAAGACG
>JBILFF010000129.1:0-5585 GCA_044351695.1 Bdellovibrionota bacterium | reverse complement strand
GGGTAAAAAAAGATCAAAAGACTCTGGCGTCGCTGCATGCGAAAGCAGACCGAAGTTTCGCGGGTGCCTATCAAGAAAATACAAAACGCTTTGCCCAACTGGCTTTTGACGAGGGATATGAATTCTTAGATTTTCAATCAGACTCTGGCCAAGGCAACCTCCGCTTGACCAAGATGGAGTATCATCCCGTGAAACTCATTCCTTGGCTAAGAGCAGAGCTTGCCGCTCAGCCTTAAAAACGCGCTCGCAGCGCCCAAAGCTTTTTTTGAAGACTTGGGACTTCACGCTGGGTAAAACCAAGCTTATTTATGACTGCAAAAAAGATGCAAATTAAAAAGTTGTTGGTTGCTAATCGCGGCGAGATCGCTGTGCGCATCATGCGATCGGCCAAAGAAATGGGCATCTCCACAGTGGCCGTCTACTCGGAGGCCGATCGAAAGGCTCTGCATGTGCGCGAGGCTGACGAAGCTTACTTTATTGGACCAGCGGAGAGCGCACTTTCGTACCTGAAAATTGAAAAAATTATCGAAGCTGCTCAAAGAACAGGTGCCGATGCCATTCACCCCGGTTACGGCTTTTTGTCTGAAAAAGAAGCCTTTGCTGCAGCCGTTCAAGAAGCTGGCCTCATTTTTGTAGGACCCGAACCCCATCAAATTCGCCAAATGGGCGACAAAGTAGAAGCCCGCGAGCTTATGAGCTCTTTAGGCGTTCCCATTGTTCCGGGTACTGGAGCTCTTCATGATTTGGTTCAAGCCGAAAAAGAAGTGAATGAACTTCTCAAAAAGCGACCCGATTTTAAGTTTCCTTTACTGGTGAAGGCTTCAGGGGGTGGGGGCGGCAAGGGCATGCGCATCGTGCGAAGGCCCGAAGAACTCAAAGCTGCCCTTGAGCGAGCTCAGTCTGAAGCCGCGAAGGCTTTTTCGAATCCCGTGATTTTTGTGGAGCGCTACATTGAAGAACCTCGTCACATCGAAGTTCAGATTTTGGGAGATGGAAAGTCGGCCGTTCATTTGTTTGAGCGCGAATGTTCACTGCAGAGACGACATCAAAAAGTTTTTGAAGAAGCGCCGAGCCCAAGCTTATCTGAGGCTACTCGAAAGCGAATGCTCGACGTAAGCGTGATGGCGACTCAAAAAATGGGTTACCGAAGTGCCGGGACTTTAGAATTTATTGTGTCTCCCGATGATGACTTTTATTTCTTAGAAATGAATACACGAATTCAGGTCGAGCATCCGGTAAGCGAGGCGATTACAGGTATCGACTTAGTCGCAGAGCAGATTCGAATAGCTTCGGGAGAGCGCTTACGATTTTCACAAGAAGAGATTCAGCGACGAGGGCACGCGATCGAGGCGCGTCTTTATGCCGAGGATCCCGAGCGTCAGTTTTTGCCTCAACCGGGCAAGCTGCACTTTTTGCGCTTTCCGCCATGGAATGGGATTCGAGTCGATTCGGGTGTTGAATCTCCAGAAGTGATTTCGCAAAACTACGACCCGATGATTGCCAAGGTCATCGCTTATGCACCCACTCGCGAGCAAACTCTCGAGAAACTGCGACATTACCTCAAGAAGATAAAAATTGAGGGATTGATTACCAATCGATCTTTTTTGGTCGATGTGTGCGAGGCAGAGTTTTTTAGAAAGGGCCGCTATCACACGGGACATCTGGAGAGCTCGGGCTGGCGAAGCGCTCCGAAACCCACTGCCGAGGTTTTTGCTTTGGCTTGTCTTCAGGATTATTTAAAAAATCGTAGTGAGACTCTGTCTCGCCCGCTTTCGGATTGGCAAAATTTTGGGCACAGGAGAACTCAGTCGTGAGATGGAAGTTTCAACCGCTCTCTTCCGAGAGCGCAAAAAATACTCGAACCTTGACCAAAGAGGTTTCGGTCGAACTCCTTCGCGTGGAGAATGATCGCTTTGAATTTTTAGTCGATCAGGAGCGAGTGATTTTAGAGAATATTGTCTCGTACCCCTACTCCATTCAATCTCGGCAAGGCTCTTTGACCATTGAGTCTTGGCGAAAAGATGAGTGGCGGGTTTCGAACGAGCAAGCCACATGGATTTTAAGACCTGTCTCTCAAGAAGCGGGACAAAGATCTGGTTCGGGAACGATCAAATCTCAAATGCCCGGCAAGATTTTAAAGATTTTAGTAAAAGAGGGGGATCCGGTTTCCGTCGGCCAAAGCCTGCTCATCATGGAAGCCATGAAAATGGAAAACGAGATCCGAGCCGAGGTCGCTGCGCGCGTCTCAAAAATTCATGTTCAAGCCGGGACCAGCGTGGAGGCGGGCAATCCTTTGCTGAGTCTCAGGAGTGAAGCGGAGTCGTAAGCCTGTTCTCATTTGAAGCGAGAGCCTAGAAGAAATTTCATGAACGTTTAGGACGTCGGGCGGTACGCTCATACCTCCTCAGCATTCCGTTGATTTTTAGGGGCTCTTTAAAATAGTCTTTGTTTTTAAGGGGTAAAGATTGAGAACAGCGCTGGGTGGGTTATTTTTGGGTTTGGTTGCATTTTGGGGATCCTTCTCTCTACAAAGCCTGAGGCTATCGGCCGCTTGCAAAGAGCATTTGGTTCTCTTGGAGGCGAAACACTTTCTACAAGAAGCGCTTTTTGGAAAAAACGCACAAGATCTTCAACGGCTTCAGCTTAGCATTCGCGAACACGAGCGCGAGCTTATCCAAAAAATTCAAGTCGCTTCTAGCGATAAACTTCGCGCCGATCACATCGCGCAACTGCGACAATTCAACCAAGCTTATTACGTTTTACCGTCGGATCATGAGGCCGAGGCTGTTTACAAAGCCCTCCAGCGAAGCCCGGGCTTGTTTTTACTTTCAGGCCGACAAGCCTCTTCACTCTACCTTCACCTCCTCAAGCAGTATGATGAGGTTTTTTCGGCTGCGCTTCCTTTGAGTAAAAGTTCTCACACCGCCCCGAAGGCTGTGTCTGAGAGAAGCTCATCCCTCTACGAAGATCTTCACTCCATCGATCTTTTCAGAAGCCATCGCGCTCGTTGGTTTTTAAGTTTCGGCTTCAGCTGGCTGGTAGACTCGGCGTCTCGTCCGGAAAATCCAAACTCTCACTCTGCAGCCCGAGTGATTAAATCGATTGTCGATTTGATTGAAGGCGAAGAATTGGCTCCGCCCCACTGGCGCAACGCTCTTCCCATAGGTAAGCCAGGTCGAAGAACAAAAATCGCTTACAGGGTCAGACATCATGAACTGGTGGATGCTGAAAAAGAAGACCTACAGACTCTGATCGAACTCTTGCAGGAGGCAAGTTCTGATAAAGAAATGAATTCTAACGACATCGACACTCTGGTGGCTCTCTTTCACGAGATCACCCCGGCTCAGATTTTTCAAATCGCTGACTCCAAACAAACGGGCGATAGCCTGAGTATCGCTCAAATCATTGAACTGATGCCTGAGTCGCGGATTCCGGCTGCGCTAAGATCGCGGGTTGAGAAATTGCGTCTCGCCCATCCTTTTCTGCAATAATTTTATCAGCGCCGACCTCTTCTGTACTCGGCTCAATTTGCGCTTCAAACTTTCTCTGCTGGCGAGCGACATCCAAGAGCGTGGTATCAAGCTCTCGCAAGTCTTCAGACACAAAGCCATCATCTCTTTCAAGTTGGGCCAAAAGCTCCTCACCCTCAAGGCTCGGACTCGCTTGTCGAAGAAGCTCAATTTCAGAAAGCGGCGGAAGATCCTGCAAAGAAGAAATCTGAAACCACTCTAAAAATTTGGGAGTCGTTGCATAAAGAACTGGATTTCCCACAGCTTCGCTCCGACCCTGCATCTCCAAAAGACCACGATCCAAAAGAGCCTTTAGCGGAGCTGTTGAATCTACCCCGCGAATTTTATCGATGAGAGGACGGGTCACTGGTTGTTTGTAAGCCACAATCGATAGAACTTCGAGCATCGGCTGCGTCAGCTTGGGCGGCTTCTTTTCGTAGAATCGAGCCATCACTTCTTTCAGATGCGGCTTTGTGCGAAGCTGATAACCGCCGGCCACTCGTACCAGCCAGATCCCTCGCTGCTCACTCGCATACTCTTCTTGTAACTCGCCGAGCACATTGGTGACGACCTCTTCTTCTTCGCCGAGCAACTCAGCCATTTGTTTGGCCGAAAGAGGGTGCCCCGTCGCAAACAAAACGCCTTCTACTAAAGCTCGGCGGCTTAAGAGAACTTCGGTCGCTATTTCTTGGTCTTGTGAACTCACGCATTTACCTCCGCAGAACTCAGACTTTCGCTGCTTGTCGGGCCGGCAGAAGTCTCTTCAGATTCATCAAACTCTGAATGAACTCCCATCACATCCTCATCCGAGGCGCCCTCAATAAAATTTAAAAATAATGTCTCTCCGGAATCCATTTGAGAAATCCTCATCTTTTTCAGACGAACCAGCTCTAGAACTGCTAAAAAAGAAGCAATCAAAAAAATCCGACCTCGGTCCGCAATCAAGATTTCATCAAAGGTCAGTTGCTTCTTTTCCTGAAGCAATTCAAAGACCTCTTGGAGTCGCTCAGAAACCGAGACCTCCTCTTGTTCGATCTGATAGGTATTTTTAGTTTCTGTTCGAATCCAGGCTTTTTGAAAACCCTTCACCAGCTGAAAGAGCTGGCCTCGCCCTTCGAGCTCTAAGCCTTCAAATTGTTCACGCGCTCCTTTGGTAAAAACATCGCGGCCCAAAAGCGGACGATCCTGAAGCAATTTTGCAGCTTCTTTAAACTTTTGATACTCTTGCAGATAGCGCACCAACTCAGCACGTGGATCGACTTCTACTTCTTCAACTGCAGCACTTTCATCAGCGGGCAGAAGCATCTTTGATTTGATTTGCGCCAAAGTGGCCGCCACAACCAAAAAATCGCCGGCCTCATCGATATCAATAGACGTTAGACCCTCTAAATACTGAAGGTAATGCTCTAAGAGTTTACTGATATCCAGATCGAGCAGATTGAGCTCCTGCTCATCAATCACTTGAAGAATCAAATCGTAAGGACCATGCCAGCCCAAAACGTCGACTTCAAACTTTGGCATACTTTGAGCGCTATCCTCAGACGCTCGAACAAGTTCAGATTCCCCCACCATGACTCCCCTTACACCCCTTCTGATTGAACTCTGGGATGAAACTTTTCATAGTCAGATTTTAGCTTCTGAGCGTTCACCTGGGTATAAATTTGTGTGGTGGCGATATCGGAATGTCCCATGAGCTCTTGAATGCTCTTTAGATCCGCTCCCCGCTCCAGCATATGAGAGGCAAATGAATGTCGCAAAATATGAGGATGCAAATCTTTTTTAAACTGTAATCGAGCCGCATAGGCCTTCAAAACTTTCCAAAAGCCCTGACGAGTTAAACGAAGACCTCGATTATTCACGAAAAGAAATTCGTGATATCGCCCCTTCATCAGCTCAGGCCGCGATTTTTCAGTATATCTTTTTAAACACTCTTGCGCGTACTTACCCAGCGGAACCCAGCGCTCCTTGGCACGCTTTCCTTTCACGACAAGAGTGCCCTCCTCCCAACGCACTTGAGCGCTTTCTAAATCTAAAAGTTCGCTGACACGCAGACCACAAGAGTACATCACCTCAAAC
>JBILFF010000181.1:0-2957 GCA_044351695.1 Bdellovibrionota bacterium | reverse complement strand
AGGCGAGTTCGGTGGCGATTTGTAAATAAGGTGGCGTGATTGAACTGATGGTCACAATTTCACTTTCTTCTACGGAAGGAACTTCGATGCCCTCCATCGAGTAGAGAAGCTGATGCTCCCCTTTCCACTCTCCCCAGCCCAGCCTCTCCAGAACCCAAAGTTCATTCACGTCTGAGGCGCCATAAGCACGCCAAGCATCGACTTTTGTAAAAAAAGGAAACTCGACTCGCGAATAATCTTTTAAAATGGAGGAGATTTGTCTCCAATCCTTTAAATCCAAATCGGCATGAGTCGAGCTTCGTTTTTCCCATTCGGTTGCCCGACGGCGCAAAAGACTGGGTAAAAAATCTTTCGACAAAAGCTGCATCTGATTCACTCCGCCTTTAATTATATCATCGATATCGCAAATTCATCTTGCGAGAGACTCTCTTCCTGTTAGCTTGTTAAGGGCGTGAAAAAGCAGCAAAAAACGAAGGATCTTGACTTAGAAGAACGAAAGAAGGTGCTTCTTTTTTGGGGGGGCGGCAAAGAGAGCGCGCTCAGCCTTTTTGAGCTCAAGAGTCCTGAGTTTGAGATTCTGGGTCTGTTGAGTTGCTTTGAGTCAGGTACCCAAAGGCTCCAGCATTCGGATGTTCAATATCGTTTGATCAGTGCTCAGGCCAAAGCTCTGGATCTTCCTCTTTTTTCAGTCGATCTTCCGCGCGCCGCAACCAACAGCCTTTATCAAGAAAAGATAAAAGAGAAGATGGATGAGATACGTGGATCTCAGCGTGTGGATGCGCTGGCTTTTGGGACTGTAAAACTCAAGGACGTGAAGAACTTTTGGATTGAGTGCTGCAAACTTTGGCAGCTGGCACCTGTGTTTCCTCTTTGGGGGTGGAGTGATTCATTAGTTCAGCAAGCTTTCTTTGGGCTCGGCCATCAGGCGGTGGTGCATGGATTAGACGCTAAAAAGCTTCCTCCAGCTTTTCTGGGCCGAAGTTACGATAGCTCTTTTGTGAGTGACCTTCCTCTGGGTGTCGATTCTTGCGGGGAAAACGCAGAGTTTCAAAGCTTTGTCGTGGATGGCCCTTTTTTTTCAAAGCCCTTGAGAATTGAGCTTGGAGAAGTGTACGAGAAAGAATGTTTTAGGTTTCGAGAACTGATTTTAAAAGAGGAGTTGATGACGTGAACTCAAATAAACAAATGATTCGGAATCGATTGGATTTCAAAAAACTGGAGAAATGGCTTGCGCTGCACGGGCTAAAGGCACTGGTGGTTTTAGCTTTGCTTTCAGTGGGGGTAATTGTTCGTGTTTGGTCGGATGTGCCCAATTTGAGTCCTTGGTTTGCGATTTGTTTGTTTTTAGGATTTTGGATCACGTCCAGATGGCTCGGTGTGGCTTTGATTTTTGGAGGCCTCTTCATCAGCGACCTTTGGCTTGGTTTTTATGACCTCATGCCTGTGGTTTACGGGAGTTTTTTGGCCATCGCACTCATGGGCTCCCTTTTGCAGCGAACAGAATCTCATCGGAGTTTAATGATTCAATCTGCTCTTTTGGGTGTTGGCGGTTCGCTCTTCTTTTTTGTATCCAGCAATTTTGGAGTCTGGGCATTCACAAGCTACTATGCAAAAAACTGGTCCGGTCTTTTAGAGTGTTATTTGGCTGCTATTCCTTTTCTGAAGTGGAGCCTGATGGGAGATTTATTTTTCACGACTCTTTTGTTTTCTGGCTTTGTGAAGCTTCGGTCGATGGGACTCGTATCGGCTAAAAAGCGCCTCGCTTAAAAGATCCAGGCAGCAATTCGTTTAAAGTTCTTCGAGCCACTAAGCCCTTGGGATTCGCCGTCCAGATCACCAAGCTTGGAGAGCAGGTTTCTGAAAGAACCTGAAGACACAGGCCACAAGGAAAGGCCGCAGCCTTTGGATCGTTCTTCATCTGAGTGACGACGCAAATCATCTCAAGAGGACCCGCAGCCTCTGCAATCATTTGTCCGATCAAAAATCTCTCTGCGCAGATGGTGCCACCTAGGCTGACGTTTTCAACATTACAAGCGCTCAGAATCCCTTTTTTCGTGAGGCCTGCAGCTCCCACTTTAAACTTCGAATAAGGAGCATAGGCATTCTTTCGAACACGAAGAGCGGCTTTCCACAGCTTGAGGGCTTGAGATCTCTCGTTTTTCATAATTCCTTCTTTCTTTTGATCTTAATCTTTAAGCATCCAGGTTGAGCCCTCTGAAGTGTCCATCACGAGGACTCCCTCTCTTAAGAGCTCTTCTCGAATGAGGTCGGCTTCAGCAAATTGCTTTTGTTTGCGCAGTTCAAGTCGTTTAGACAAACGAGACTCAATCATTTGAGCCTTCTCTTCGCTCATCCCACTTCGTTTTAGTTTTCGGATCCGAAGATCATCAAGCGCCTCAACGGGGTTCTGTTTGAGTATGCCAAACACGTCTTGCAAAATAGGAAGGCACGCCCCCCAGGCCCGCCAGTAGGCCGGACGATCTTCACGAAAGCAGACGCGGAGCCCACTCATCATGAGACCAAAGGCTTTGGCTGTATGAAAATCATCAAAAAGAGCTTCATCGATCTTGGTCGTTAGCTGGCTCAACTCGGGGGGTAAATCAACAGGTAAAGTCTCCTCGTGAGAGCTCAGCACCTCTAAATAGGCTTTGTTTAGTTTATGAAGAAGTAAGTCAGTTCGCTGAATATTCTCATCTGAAAAATCTATCGGGCTTCGATAATGAAAAGAGAGAACCAAGAGTCTAAATAAATCTGCGCCATACTTAGCGATAAATTCGTGGGTTCGAATAATGTTGCCCAGACTCTTGCTCATTTTTTCTGAGTTGATTTCGAGTAAGCCATTATGAATCCAGTATCTTGCCAGAGGCTGCCCGGTTGCGCACTCGGACTGTGCAATTTCGTTTTCGTGGTGCGGGAACACCAAGTCGATCCCGCCCATATGAATATCAATCCCATCA
>JBILFF010000112.1:0-7040 GCA_044351695.1 Bdellovibrionota bacterium | reverse complement strand
GGCTTCAGTGGGTGGTATATGGCTCAAAGTGACACCCACTGCGTCGAGTTGACCCCTTATGCCGAATCCGAAAAGTTAATCTATGTAATGGCACGCGGCAAAATGGATAACTTTCTAATGAAGCTAATATTTTTTTTGATTTCCTCAGTCAGCTTTGTATCCGGCTTGATTTGGTTGTATCGAAAACTACTGTAAAGAGACCGGCAAGTAGAGTTCAGCTCACTGAACCAGGATCCATCGAAAGCAAAGGATCGCCTTCACAAATAGGCGGGCGCCCGTCAACTGGCCAAGACGGCCATTTCTCTGAATCTAAATCAATCTTCACGTCGATGGCTTTCCTTTTCGGATAGAGAAACGTCATCAAAGCCAATAAAACATCCATTTTTCTTGACGGCTCTAGGACTTCGAAAACTTCGGTGAGTTTTTCAACGACATGAAATTTTTTCTTATCCAAGGCCGTTAACAAGTCGACTGACTTTCGATTAGGTGTGCCTTTTTTTCGGCCCCCATAACGCTTGTGACCGAGAGGTGCTGCCATTTCTCTAAACTACTTTAGTTTGATCAAAATGAGAGAGGCTTTTTCATCTTGATGTATCCTGAATTGTCACGATACGTCCTGAGAATGAGAAAATCCTTGGGAAAGATGCTGCGTCTCGATTCGGCTTATCCAGTCTTCAACTGCCCACCTGATGAAGTAATTCGTTTAGCCATCGAAAACCAGTTCAAGCTATGGCACTCGAAGGCGTCGGAGAGCACGGTTCATGAGGAAGAGCTTGAATGGGAACAAATTGATTTAGCTTCCTTACGGCGTTTCGTCCTTTCCGGGCGCTCTGTCATGTATGACAGCTTATTAGTCGGCACCCCAGATAACGGCGTATTGGTTGAAGGGGATCAGATATTCTTAGAACTAGACGTAGTTAATGAAATCTACAGGAAGAGCACTGGTAAAGACGCGACGAACTCGATCGGCGCAATTCAAGAAAAGAATAATCGTGGCAAGCCAGTACTTGAAAGAAAGAATCTTCTACTTTCGGCAATCATAAACGTAATTGAACATGAGCTTTCGATTCCAGATTCAGCCTGTTTTAAAGAAGAGTCGGGCAAGAAAAGCCTGAACGCCGAAAAAATAGGGCTCCATCTTTTAGACAGTCTCGACGAGTTTCCTAAGCTAAAATCGAAAGCTCAGACGTCTAAGGATGGGCGTCTAATCAGTTTGGAGACTCTTGCCCTATACATCACAGATGCCCGTAAACTGAGGATAAAGCCTCAGAAGCAAAGATCGATCCCTGTCTAAACGACTCAAGATTTAACCACCCAAACGCCACCAATACATTGCCCTGAAACAACATGAATGCGCATGAACGCGCAGGATTAAGGGAGATGTGAATTGGATAGAATTATTAAACTGGATGAAGTTGTTAGAATAACAGGCCTCAGTGCTTCGACAATCTGGCGAATGGAGAAAACAGGGTTCTTTCCTTCGAGGATCCAAATTTCCCAGCGATCTGTCGGGTGGAGTGAAGCTGACGTAGAAGAATGGATTCAAAACCTACGGCTTAAGCGGGCTAAGGATCTGATCCGATCCAAAGGTGACTCAAAATGAGTCCGACGGAAAAGCTAGAAACGTGGACGCTGACAAGATACTTGCTGCACAATTTTCCCCCAGCGGACGACATCGTGGCGGGATTGATTGGAAAGGGAGAGATGATCGTATGTTCGGCAACCGCCAAAACTGGGAAGTCACTCCTAGCGACAAATCTGGCTTTATGTGCGGCGAGAGGAGTTGAGCCATTTCTTGGCCACTTTGCCGTTCAGAAAACTCGAGTGCTTTTGATTCAGACCGAGATTTCAAGTTGGCAGTTTCAGAACCGACTCTTCACGATGATGAAAAGATGGAACGAGAAAATGCCTCTCTTAGACAACTTTGTTATCTGTGAGACAAGATTTCGACTCGATCGAGCAGATGGAATCCAACGGCTATTCAGTCTTTGTGAAGAGTTACAGACTGAACTTCTAATACTCGATCCTCTTTATACTCTTCATCAAGTCGACGAAGACAAGGCCAAAGAAATCACACCCGTACTATACGCCATCAAGGAAGTTGCACACAAACTTAACATGGGTTGTTTGGTAATCCATCACCAGGGGAAGAAGCACGAATCTGATGGCAGACAAGTTGGACATCGTCACAGAGGTTCAAGCGCGATCGCTGATGTTCCAGATGGTTCTTTAAGTTTTCAGAGAACTTCCACTGAAAAGCAGGCGGTGCTCTCAGGCGAATTGAGAAATCATGAAAGCCCATCGAATTTGATTCTTCAAATCGACGAATTTCTTTGGTGGTCCTGTATAAACGTGGGCTCTTTAGGCAATCAAAAGCCGACTTATTCCTTGAAGGATATGCTCGGCGAAAATGAATTTATAAATCGTGGGGAGCTGATCCAAAGATTCATGAATACTTACGACCGCGGCGAACGCACAGCGCAGCAGTTTATTAGCGAGATGATTCGAGGCGGCAAAATCTTTAAAAGTCGAGTGCCGAATGGCGAAGCTATTTATTCGCGGACTTCATCGGAGTGCAAGACTGCAGCCCCTTATAAGGATTGCACTCTTGCGGAAGGGGAGACCCCAAATGGCAGATAACAAAATCAATCGACAGGAAAGTACTCCTGAGCAACAGATAGAAAAGTCTGTGTTCTTTGAAAACTCGGTTGGAACTAAGGCCAAGTTATTGTCGGTAGACGAGCTCGCTCAATATCTGGGAGTTAGCAAGAAGACGGTTTACGGATGGGTTTATCGTCATTGGATTACACCCGAGAGAATTGGGCCGAGATTAATCCGATTTAATTTAGAAAAAATCGAACAGTGGATCGCTTCGCAAAATGCGAAGGAGTAACTGTATATGGCAATCAGTCCTTACAAAACAAAGTGCGGAGAAGTCCGATACAAGGCGGTTGTCTGGCGTCAGCACCGTGTCGTGAAATCTAAGTCGTTTCGGCGAAAGATTGATGCGGTGGAGTGGCACAGACGAGAGCTTTGTAAACTCACCGACGAGAGCGTTGGTCGCTTAAGAGGTGATCGACTTTCTTTAGATGAGTTCTTCGAGAAGGAATACTGGAAGAACAAAAGTATCTCGCCCGGAACGGCTTGTGATTATTTGCGAATCTTTCGAGTTCATATTCAGCCAAAGTTTGGAAAGAGAAACTTGAGGTCTATCGGATCCGACGAGTGGTCTGGATTCATTTCGAATCTTGTAACAAATGGCATGAGTAAGGCTCGAGCGAATCGCGTTCACGCACTCGCATCAGCAATTTATTCAAAAGCCGTTAGAGCCAAGATTGTTGTAGAGAACCCGCTTAAATCGTTCTCATGGTTTCGAGAAGATCTTCCGGCGATTCGATCGTGGACAGAATCAGACGCGCAGAGATTTTTACGCTGGGCGTTCGTCAATGCACTCGATCGATTCCCACTGTATCAACTTGCTTATGAAACTGGAATGAGATGCAGCGAAATCATCGGACTCAAAAGAGACTGTCTCGACTTTTTGTCTGGAACGATTGAAGTGCGCCGAAGTCACTGCAAAATCACAAAGACGGTTTCGCAAACGACGAAAAGTGGACATTCAAGAGTTCTCGGAATGTCAGTCGGACTTAAAGCCACACTTCAAAAAATGTTAGCGAGTCACTCTAGTGAATTTGTTTTTATCAATACCGATAAGAAAGAACAAAAACTCACCTACGACGTTATTCGCTATCACTTCATTCTCGATCAAGAGCGTGCGGGTGTTACGAAGATTGGCTTTCACGGGATCCGTCACACTTTCGCTAAAGTCTATTTAGCAAAAGGCGGCAATCCGATGGACCTGATGGGCTTACTTGGACACAGCGATATTGAAACAACCCTTCGATATGCGCGAACAAATCCGTCAGATCTTAAGAGAAAATGCGGGGTGATTGCGTTTGAAATGCCGACCTCAAACAACGTCATTTCGATCACGCGCAACCATTCTGCAACCATGGACGATAATCACGACCATACGGTCGAACCTCAAAATCACATTTAAAGAGATTTAAAAGGTTAATGCTCGGTAGTGGACTCGAACCACCACGGGTTTCCCCACTAGACCCTGAACCTAGCGCGTCTACCAATTCCGCCAACCGAGCGTGCGCAAACAGATAAACGGAATTGGTAGCCGCCAGCCACCTAAACTTAGCGCGCTTTTAGCGCGGCCAATTCCGCCAACCGAGCGTGCGCAAACAGATAAACGGAATTGCAACAAGCCCGCTAGTCATTTTTGTGATGAGGCGCTGATCCCTTCAAGAAAATGCGATTTGAGAGGCAGTGGCCTGAAGGCCAAAAAGTGGGCGCTGCGCCCAAGCCTCTCGCACATCTTCGAGCTCTCGATGATGATAAACGACGTAGTCGCTACTACCGGGCTCAAACACGCTATCCCCACCAAATCCATAGGCCGCGCCCACCGCCAGCAAGCCACCACGACGAGCCGCCGTCATATCATGACGACCATCGCCCACATAGGCCGCGAGTCGTGTAGGAATCTCAAGCACTCGAAGCGTTTTTAATAAGATGTCGGGATCGGGTTTGTACTTCATTCCAGGATCAGTGCCCTGAATATGATCAAAAAATCGATCTAAGCGAATGCGACGCAAAACGCGCCTGGCTTGAGGTGAATGTTTAGTCGTCGCCACCGCCAGAACGTGAGTCTTCTTTAGATTCTCGAGAGTCTCTTCGATTCCCTCAAAGGACCGAATACTTTCTTCGCCCTCATGCTCATGGAACCATCGAAACTCTGCGATAAACTTTCGCATCATCTCTTCGTCGAGCGGACGCCCCAAATCTTGCATGGCCGTCTTAAAAGTACTGGCAAGATCTTGCTGAAGACTTTGAATGGGGCAGTAGTTGGACTCTGGTAGACCCACACTATGAAAAGCATGGTTCAAGCTATTCATTAAGCATTCGCGCGAATCCGCCAATGTACCGTCGAGATCGAAGATGAATGTACTCATTTAAACTCGCCTCGTTTAGAGACCAAAATAAGCGATCACATCTCCCAAGTGTAACGCCACCCAAATGATTCCAAGCGAACCCACGAAAAAGAAGATATCCGAAAGTCGCTCGATCCACTTCATGGACGAAATTCTTTGAGCAAAATAAGACACCAAAGCCGAAAGCACGAAAGCCACGGTTGAAAGTCCCAGATACAAGACTTCCATGTTCACCGTGCTGCCTTTGTACAAAACAGCCAAAGCCACCAAGCAAAGCCCTGCAGCATTAATGGCGCTGGTCAGCAAAGGACGCTGAACTCTTGATCCCGCACCTCGACCCTGACTTCCTCGATTAAAGCCTCGATTGTGGCGATCTCGACCCCCACGATTGCGATTAAAGTTTCCGTAGTTGGGGTTGCGGTTATCGCGGTTATCGCGATCTCTAATGTCGCGGTTCTCGCGACCTTCTCGGTTTTCTTCAGACATTCGTCACCTCAGATCAAAATTGAAGCCCTATAAACAAGCCAAATCAACCATTAATAGACTTAGGGCTCATCAAAATAATATGGCTTTCGATTAGACTGATAGAATTTGGAACGCAAGGGCCGACCGAGCTGAGTTTGAGCAAAAGTGGCGGCCTCAAGCAATTTTTCGAGATTTACCCCCGTTCGATAGCCCAAGCCCTCCAAAAGCCAGACCACCTCTTCAGAGGCCACATTGCCCGAGGCTCCGGGCGCATAAGGGCAACCTCCCAGCCCCCCCACCGATGAATCAAAGATTCGAACGCCTAAATCAAGCGCCTCTCGAATATTTACAAGCGCTGATCCGCGACTATCATGAAGATGAGCTGCGATTTGAGAGCTCTTAAAGGATTTCACCAAGCGGCCAAAAACATCACGAATTTGACGGGGATGGGCGACACCGATCGTATCGCCAATTGAAACTTCATAGCAACCCATCTCAAAAAGCTGTTCCGTTACTTTTAAAACTCGATCCGGACTTTGATAGGCCTCGTAGGGGCAACCAAAAGCCGTTGAAACATAACCGCGAACTTTTAACGAAGCGGCCAGGGCCCGCCCGCAGATCTCCTTAAACTCGCGAAGCGAGTCTTCGACCGACCTTTGGATGTTTTTCTGAGTAAAGCTATCGCTCGTGGCCGAAAACACGGCGATAGTTGTCACCCCAGCCTCAAGAGCTCGATCCAGTCCTTTAGAATTCGCGACCAAAAAGCTCAGCTCGGTTTTCGCTGAAAAGCGAGAACTAGCCTTCAGACGTTCAAATACTTTTTCAGAGTCCACCATGGCCGGAATCGCTTTGGGAGAAACAAAACTACCGCCTTCAATGCTTTGAAAGCCGGCAGCCCATAAAAGCTGTATCAACTCGGCACGAGACTCCACCGACCACAGGACGCTTTCGTTTTGAAGACCATCGCGAGGACCGACCTCAACGATTTTGACTGACTCTAACATTCAAAATCTCCTTCCGACTTTAGGCCTCATCTTTTAGGGGCTCGAGCTCCACGAGCAAATCATCGGGCAAGACCTGTTGAGCAGTTTGCACAGCCATTCGCTTTACGCGAGCATTCATACCAGCACGAATTTGATGCTCCATTTTCATGGCCTCTAAAATCAGCAACAACTGACCCTTTTGTACTGTTGCTCCATCTTGAACCGCGACTTGCACAATCTTTCCGGGCATCGGTGTTCGAATGAGACTCTCGCCTGGATCACTCTCGCCTCCCGCGGACTTTCCAGAACGGCGATGTTCTCGACGCTCGCTCCAGTCTGCAAAGGGAGTAAAATAAAAACGTCGATCTCCCCAATCTTCAAAAAAAGCCTCAGCCTTCTTTTGAACAACAGCTCCCCACGGCGAAAACAAATCCTCCTCTGAATCCTGAAGATCGGCTGAGTCCAAATTCATCGTTTGGGGCGAATTCAAAAGCTTTAAAGCGCTGGCAGCATCAAATCGATAAGGAATCTCTGATAAAAGCTGCGTATAAATCTCTCCGACTTGAACCCGCTCATCTCTCAGAAGCTGGAT
>JBILFF010000180.1:0-2966 GCA_044351695.1 Bdellovibrionota bacterium | reverse complement strand
CTTTGGAAGTTGTTTTATTTTTCTACATTCGCTTCGACATCTAGAACTGAGTCGTTCGAGATGGTCAGAGCTTAAGTCCATAAAAATGCAAGGGCTTCTGCTCCTCGCCTCAGTGGGCTGTTTGCTACCGGTATTTTTTTTGGTTGATCAGATCGATCACTTTTTGCCTTTTGCGGTTTTGGGTTTGCTTTGTCTGACTTTACCCCACTGGATTGTTGAGGAGTTCTGGACTGACCGGCTCCCAAGAAACGACTCTTGACTCATCGCTACTTCATCGCACTGGTTCGTAGAGCGTTTTGACGCTCGCAATCGAGCCTATCGTGACGCTCTCATCTCGCCGGCAGGCTGTCAGCCGCCATTCCATAAAAGATTCCTGTTCTAAAAATGCAAGTTGTTGCAAGCAGGTAGAGGAGGGGCTGGGCTGCTCAACCAATCTCGAATAGAAGCCGAGCTTCTATGACGATGCGAACAGCAATCCTTTGTCGGTTGATACACCTCGGGACCCTCTATAGCTGCTTCTTTTTTCTCGCTGGATGCGGCAGGGATCAGAATTCTTCTGGATTCAGTAAGTCCTGGGAGCGAGAAAGGCTTTATAAAGAAAAAGTTGCTCGCCTCCAGGCGCTTTACCAGAAAGCCATCTATCCGATGTGCTCATCGAATTTTGTAACAAAATCCTGGGCTCTCTATAAAACCGATTCAGACCTTGTCTCCCAACTTTTTAATTTCGAAAGCCTGCCGATTGACCTGGCCTGATGAAATCGGCGCAGGACCCCGAATCTTAAAGACTGAGCTAGAGGAATTCAAAGCCTTGATGGAAAGAAAGTAAGCTTAAGTAAAAAAATAAACAATACGTTCTAACGGGCCAGCTGAGTCGCTGATGGGGCAAGCGCTTAGCGCACTTAGGGGCTAACACTAGGAATCTTCAAAAGATTTTTGATTTTTTTCCGCTCACTTTTGGGCATGTTCCTTGCAGATTTGCTTCGTTGGGATGAGGTTTTTTTTGAGAAATTTTGTGATGGCCTGCGCATGTCTTTTGGGCATCAGCGCCGACAGCTTATCGGCTGGTCTGAACTTAGAAAATTTTGAGTTAGCAAAAGAACTGCAGGCAATTGAGGCACGCCTCGAGCCTTGGCAAAAGGTAACAGAAAACAATCGCTATACTTTGATTCAAAAACTCAAAGCCTGGGTTGCCGAATATTCGGCACAAGAAGCAGATTCTTTTGGCTCTTCATTCAAGCTCGAGGGAAAAACTCAAAAAGAGGTTTTGGCCAAACGCTTTGAAATGTTTATTCGTTGGGTGCAGAAACGTGATCCAGTGCTTAAGCAGCACCTAAAAATTTTATATGCAGAGGCGAGTGCTCTTCAAGATCGTCCTCTGTCGAACCATGAGTTGAATTTGGTGGCAAGAATGCAGGCGAGAATTCTATCTTGGATTTTGGTAGAAGATCTAAGGCCTTATCGAGAGGCATTATCGGATCGATTTTTGAGTGACAAGCAAGGAATAGAAGAGCTCTTTAAAATGAAGGCGGCTGCCGACGCCGTGTCATCTCGGCGGCCTTGGCGTTGGAGTTTCATCGCCGATTGGCAAAGTTTCGAAAGTCTCTCGAGCTTCGATAGTTCTTATATGAGCTTAGAGTCATTAGCGCAAAAAGCCGGAGCCGAGCTTGAGATACATTTTCTGAGAGAAAAGTTGGGGGCCATCGATTTAGCGACGACACAAGAACTGAAGCATTTGGTTCGGGAAGATTTAGAAAAAAATTCTACCGAACAAACTGTAGGCGGAGAGTTTTTAGATGAGGTGATTGATTATTTGCTAGCGGCCCGGGTGAGTAGTTTGAAAGAATTTAAAAACCCAACCGTAAAGCGCCAAACCAAAACTCCTTTTAGTCGTATTTTTTTGGATCGCCCGGGTGAGCGGGCTTTTATTTTTTCGGCCTATCGAAAGGCTCTTCGGACTTTGGTTGCGAAAAAAGCAAAAGCTCAAACCTGCGAATCTTTTTTGCAAAATGTTACTCATTCTCGACTTGGTTCTCATACAAACTCAGTGAAAACGACAGGGAGCTTCTTCGAGAGATGACGCATTTTTTTTAGGCCCATCTGGAAGGCCTAAAAGCCGTTTAATACTGAGGGGTTCGAATCGAATCATTTTTCACTGCAAGATTGATTTTTAAAGACGAAGACGTCTTGGAAAGAAGGGAGATTTGCATCCGCGCGCTTGACGCGGAGCGCAGTATATGAACTTGAGGGTCAACAATTTAGGCCTACTGAATTTGAGCTCGACTACAAAGGCGATCGCTCGTTCACTAGAGCGTTTATCGACAGGACAGAGAATCAATCGTCCAAGCGATGATCCGTCTGCTTATGCGCTTTCAGTTCGGCTAGAATCCCAAGTTCGCGGACTTAGTACTTACGCTCGCTCTCTCAATCAGAGCATCGCAATGGTCGAAACCACCCATTCAGCTCTTCAAGCGCAAATGGATATCGTTCAAAGAATGCGCGAGCTGGCTGTTCGAGCGGCAAGCAGCACTCTAAGTGGAGTCGAGCGCGGTGCGATTCAAACAGAGCTCACAAATCTTGAGGGCGAATTTAGACGGATCACGCAAGAAACAGAGTTCAACGGACATCGACTTCTCGACGGCAGTTTTGCTGGGTTTAACTTAAAGGCTTCTGCCTCAGACGATGGCATCGACTTTAATCTGCCGAGTTCGACATTCAATCAAATCTTTGCTGAAACTGCTGGAACAGGCAGCTTTAGCTTTAGCAATACTTTTGATGCTGCCGCCGCTACTCAGGACACCAAGACCGGCGATTTTAATGGAGACGGCCTTGAAGATATGGCGACCATCGAATCGGGCAGTATTCGTGTGTTCTTTGGAAATGGCGCGGGTGGATTTTCATCGCAGATCACCTTTGCGGCGGGGAGCGAGGGTCAACTGATCGTTGCAGATGTGAACAACGACGGAAAA
>JBILFF010000200.1:0-5339 GCA_044351695.1 Bdellovibrionota bacterium | reverse complement strand
TGGTGCTTGGAAAACAAAATCTCTAATGGCTTTCCACTAACTTCCCCAACCATGAGGGCTAAGTCGTACATCGATATAATTCCAGTCTCGACTCCGATATTATAGGATTGCCCTATAACTTGGCTGGTATTTGAACAAATCACCTCAAGACCATGGATGAAATCGTCTATGAAACAAAAAGTTCGCGCCTGACTACCGTCTCCGGTGACCGTCAGCGGCTTGTCATGAATTGCATTATTAAGAAAATAGCTAATTCCACCCTCACCGATCTGACCAGGCCCATAAACGTTAAAGGGGCGGACAGCGACGAAGGGGATATCGTACTGCCAAAAATAACTGAGACCTATTTTCTCGGAGGCCAGCTTTGAAGCAGCGTAGGTCCACCGCTTTTCGGTTAGCTTCTCCATTTTCACCAAACCCTCTTCCCGAGCCCCAAAACAATCGCTGCCGTAGATCTCACTCGTGGAGAAATCGACCAAAAGTTTCAAATCCCTTCTTTTCTTTACAGCCTCCAAAATATTAAAGGTCCCAAGAATATTAATTTCCATCACCTCTGCAGGGATACGGAAGTACTTGCTTACACCCGCAATTGCAGCCAGATGAAAAACGTAGGTAGAATCTTCGATCGATTCGATAACCTTGCCTCGATCACGCACGTCACCTTGCACAATTTTCAGGTTTGCGTGGCCATTCAGCTCAGGAAAATACTGATAAGAATTTCTTAAAAAAGTATCATAAACAATAACCTCATTACCCGCCTGCAACAATCTTCGGGTAAGGGCCGTACCTATGAACCCAGCCCCTCCAGTTAAGAAAACTTTCTCGTTCTTCAGCATTCTCTCTCGATTCGTGTTCCCATTTGTAAATCAGGCTCCGCACTCTATCAAGCGATTAAGTTTATCATTCCAATCAGAATGATTACGCGCCTGCCCCAATGCATAGTTCCCTTTACTTGAGTAACCGCTTCAGTTAGCTGGACGAGATGAAGATTTGGGTGTGGGGAGCTTTGTCGGTAGCTCTTTTTATAGGGCGCTGGGTAGCCTTAAATGACAGTTTTCCACTGAGCAGAGATGAGGCTTGGTATGCATCCTACGCGATGGAGTGGGATGCATCAGAGACCAATCATATTCGGCATACCACCGATAAAGACCTTCATCAGATTGCTTTTCTTCCCGCTTTCCGCTCAGTACAGCGCGCTATTTTGTCTGACCTTACCCCAAATCTAACCAGCTTACGTTTGATAAATCTTGTGGCAGGCGTGCTTTTGATTCTCTGCCTCACTTGGACTTTTTCACTTGTAGGCTTGTCGGGTTGGGTGGTTTTTTTGTTCACGAGCTTAGTCTGTTTTTTTTCTTATCTTTGCGCATACTCTCACAGCGCTCGACCCGATTGGCTTGTGATCTGCCTTTCATGCGCTATTGCTTCATTGTCTCACGTTTTCGTCCAACTCAAAAAAGTCCGCTACTTGTACTTGGCCTCGATTTTAACTGCAATCAGCATTAGCCTGTATTGGAATGGCCTCGCGATTGCCTTCGCGTTTGGAGTGTTTTTATTAGCCTGCTTGTATACCAATAAAATCTCGAAAGTTACTTTTTTAAGTGTTTGCGGTTTAGGGCTAGTTGTACTCACGCCGATTTTTTTCATCCCCGTTTTTAAGCATGATTTTTTATTTATGATGACGAACGATGGGATCGAAAGCTCTGGCGGCATTCGCTCGAATTCAACGATTGGACTTTATATCCATCAACTTGGACAGCTTTTTTTAAACTCTTTCTCGGGAAGCAAAGAAAAGATTCTTCTCTTGTTGCTCTCTCTTGGCGGCCTGACTCTGCTGGCAATGAATCTGAAAGAGAGAAAAATCCGGCCGTCTTTATTGACACTACTTTGTTTTTTTCTTCTGCCTATTCTGCCAATGGCTCTTCGCGGGGATTCAGCCCGGTTCTTTTATTTTTTTGTGGGAAATTTGTTTCTCTTACTCACAGTAACAATTTGTGTTGGACTTGAAGTGCGATCGAAATGGCAACGTTATGGCGCAAAGATCTGTTGTCTTTTCTTTGTTGTCTGTGCTTTTGCCTTTGCTTCTAACCTCTGGTCTAATCAAAGGCATCGGCTTGGCCAATGGCAGGCGTATGTTCGGTATTCTATGGACTTGTCGGAAATAATTGCCCCGAAAGAACGAGTGTTGTGCTCATATCAACTTGCTTTCACACTTCCCGAAAATCCCAAGTTTTTTAGAGAGGCTTTTGCATTTTCACCTATTGAGTCTGCCGAGAAACTAGCGTGGATTTTAGACGAAGGGAAAGTCGAATACGTGGTTCTCACGGAGACAGATAGAGCTAGAATCGAGGGTAAACTACTAAATCCAAATCATCAGGGATTTCATGACAAACTTGCTCAAGCTTTACAGAACTCTTTTCAACAAGTTGGCCGAGTGACGAATCCTTTTTATGGCACTAGTCGCGGCGATCCGTTGAAAGAATTGAATGTCACCGAGGTGTGGAAACGTCGGCACTAACTAAGACGCCTGTTTATAAAACAAAAGCAGGCCCATGAAAATCAACACGGTGCCGAATAATTTATAGGGTGTTAGGGGCTCGTCCAAAAACAAAATCCCTGCGAGCAGAATGAAGACTAGATGCAGCCCCACCAGCACTGGATATGCCACTGTTAAATCCAGCCGACTCAAAGCAAGAAACCAAAGCAAGATTGCGATCGCCAAAGAGATGCCGGCAGAAACCAAGAGCGGAGATCTAACGGCCTCAATAATACTTGCAAAGCTATCCATAGTGGATGAGCTTTTTGATCCATTTACATGATTAAACTTCCATTTTATTGCTATGGCGGCGTAGGAATTCAAAATCGCCGACAGAATCACTAAACCCCAACTCGCTAATTGGATTTTCATTAGCAGCTCTACGCTATTGCAATAAACAACTCACAGCAAGTCGAACTTCTAATACACTAATCGCGATTTAAATTGATATCGGCGTCGGCAATCTTAGTTAAAACCTTGGCTTTATTCGTTCTTCTTTTTAGTGCGTTTTTCAGAGTAATCCAAAGCTCCTGAGAGAATAGTTCTCGCCAACCCAAGATCATCAAGACTCCCTGTTCTCTTGTTCTTCTAAAGACGAAACATGATAACCAATTGGCAATTGCATATGACATCACCGTGGCGATGGCTGCTCCGTATCCACCAAATTTAGGAATCAAAATAAAATTTAGAGCAATATTTGCAACTGCTCCTGAGGCATGACAAACAAGTGAAAACTTAAACATTCGCTCGATACTTAACCATTGGCTCAATCCTGCTCCTAAAAAAACAGGTATTGAAGCCCAGGTATGAATCGCCAGAATCCAGCCAGATTCGGCAAAATTCTTACCATAAATAATGGGTACTAGAGTTGGGCCGGCCACACTCAGTAGAATAGCAATACTTAAACTAACGCCCCCCAACATCCCATAAAGCTGAGCCATTCTCCTTGCATAAAAATCAGATTTTTGTTGCTCCCTCGTTTTGATCAAATACGGAAATACTGAAGCCACTACCGCGCCAGGAACAAAGTATAAAACCTCTGAGAATCGCGCTGCCACCGCATATTGACCCACGGCTTCCATGCTGTGCATGCGCGCCAACATCACCTGATCAATTTTGAGATAAATTGAGGCACTCGCCCCAGTCAGAATAAGGTACCATGATTCACGCAACCATCTGAAGCCACGCAACCAGTTACAGGTCCAATCCTTAAGCCGCATGCCCTGTTTGCGATAAAAATGTAAAAGCAAAATAATCTCTACGATCCACTCGATCAAAGCTGCGATGGCAAATGCATAAAGGGGCGCCTGCGCGAAAACAAGTGCCATCTTAACGGCACTGGATACAAATCCACCACCTATTGTGCTCCATGCAGAAAATTTAGATTTCACTACAGCTGAATTCCAAAGTTCGATACTTCGAAAAGAGTTGAAGACTACATTCACGCCTAAAATCGCGACCAGTATGATACTTTCCTCGGTGTTTGAAAAAAACAACCAAGTCGACAACAACGTGCAGCCATAAGCGAAAAGACCACCCAAGAGTTTAAACAAAAATGAAGTCCCTAAGATTTCTGCAACTCGAGTGGGCTGATTCACCAAATCAAGAATCACTATGTTCTTGAGGCCCAAACTCGACATGAAGCTAAAAAGGGCAACTATAGACAGGGATAGAGCAAGCAATCCATACTGAGCGCTACCCAAGTACCGAGCAACAAAAATGGAGACAAAAAAAGAAAGGCCCATCTGCCATATCCGCTGCGTAAACAGCCACCCGACATTGCTAATGATCGATCGCAAATCGGCGCTCATAATCAATGAGCCTCAATCCTAAGAATTGGTGTGGACTCCAACAGACTCTCGAATTTATATAAAGTATTGTCGAAAAGCATGAAGAAATTCTTTTTACATGAGACAGCAATAGTTGATGAGGGGGCTGCCATCGGCGACGGGACGAAAATTTGGCATTGGGTCCACGTCTGTGGAAAAGCCTCAATCGGCAGCAACTGTATTTTAGGTCAAAACGTCTACATTGGTAACGATGTGGCGATAGGTAACAATGTTAAGATTCAAAACAATGTTTCAGTCTATGACCGTGTTGTTTTAGAAGATGATGTATTCTGCGGACCAAGCATGGTTTTCACCAATGTAATTAATCCTAGATCTGCCATTCCCCGCAAAGAGGAATATCTTTCAACGCGAATTAAGCGCGGAGCTACATTAGGTGCAAATTGCACAATCGTTTGTGGAGTTACCGTCGGCGCCTATGCTTTCGTGGGCGCAGGAAGTGTCGTGACAAAAGATGTGCCCGCCTATGCACTCGTGATGGGGAATCCGGCCCGGAGAACAGCTTGGATGGGCGAATTCGGAGTTAAACTTGAAAAATTGGATCACAATCGTTGGAGGTGCCCGGCCGCAGATCGCCTGTACATAGAAACCAACGGTCTACTGGAACCGCTGAGCACCTAACCCGCAGATTCCGATTTGATCTGTCCGATTCGTTTCCTCGCGACTTAGCGGGAGCTTTGATGAGCTACCGGCGAAAGCTGTCTTGCCTGTCAAAGAGATAAAGTATAGAAATGTGAATCTAGGAGGGTTGTATGACCTTACGTTTTGGACTATTGGGATGCGGCAGAATTGCAAAAAGACATGCAGAGATTCTAGCATCGAACCAAATTGCTGGTGCAAAACTAGCAGCCGTTTGCGACATTCAGCCAGGTCGCGCCGAGAAATTTGGATCAACGTATAATGTCCCACATTTTTTCAGTCTTGAATCAATGATGGCTAAAATGGGGCGCGAAATTGAT
>JBILFF010000118.1:0-6296 GCA_044351695.1 Bdellovibrionota bacterium | reverse complement strand
CTGTCTAGAGGCTGCGTTTTACAAAAAACATGTCGTTGTAGAGAAACCGATGGCTTTGACTCTCGAGGATGCTGATCGAATGATTCAGGCCTGCGATAGTGCAGGAGTTCGCCTTTTTGTCGTAAAGCAGAATCGCTATAATTTACCGGTACAAAAACTTCGGGAAGCACTCGACCTTGGTCGTTTCGGCAAACTCGTGTTCGGTAGCGTCAGAGTAAGATGGTGCCGAAAACAAGATTACTACAATCAAGATTCGTGGCGTGGGACCTGGGCATTGGATGGCGGCGTATTTACCAATCAAGCTAGTCACCACATCGACCTTCTGGAGTGGATGATGGGGGGGGTGGAGTCGGTATTTGCAAAATCTCAGACTGCGCTCGTTGATATTGAAACAGAAGATACGGGAGTGGCCGTTATTAAATTCTTGAATGGGGCATTGGGAGTTGTCGAAGCAACCACAGCCGCGAGGCCCATGGATCTTGAGGGTTCGATTAGCATTCTGGGAGAACATGGTTCTGTTGAAATTGGCGGATTTGCAGTGAACGAGATGAAAACCTGGAAGTTCTCCAAATCCTCCCCCGAAGATGAAAAAATTATTGAAACGTATCGGGAAAACCCCCCAAGTGTCTACGGTTATGGACACACCCGATACCTGCAGCACATCGTTGATTGTATTAAATTCGATCGTGCCGCACTTGTGGACGGGCTTACTGGACGCAAATCATTAGAGTTAATCTCGGCGATTTATGAATCAATCGAGACAAACTCTGAGGTTCACTTACGATTTAAGCCCTCAAAATGTCGTTTGGGGAGAGTCACAGAGAGCAAAGACTCCGTGACCATACCAAATCCCATCGCAATTGGTTCTCGTGGAGTAAGGAGGGTTCTTACACAATGATTCAACTTGTTGATCTGAAGTCGCAGTATGCACAAATAAAAGATGACGTGCAAAGTGCCATATCTGATGTCCTTGATAGCACTAATTACATTCAGGGCCCCTTCGTTGAAAAATTTGAAAAGGAGTTTTTGGAGCTGCATGATGCCCGCTACGGTGCGGGAGTTAGTAACGGCACCTCTGCGATTTCTCTTGTTTTAGAGGGACTTGGAATAGGTCGCGGAGATGAGGTAATCGTACCGGCGCACACGTTTTTCGCCACAGCTGAAGCGGTGTGCAATGTCGGTGCGAAACCGGTGATCGTTGACATTGATGCAAACACATACTGCATGGATCCCTCGGCGACCGAGGCTGCAATCACCAGCAAAACAAAAGCAATAATTCCGGTTCATATTTATGGCAATGTTGCTGATTTAAATTCACTTACAAAGATCGCAAAGATGCATTCGCTTCACCTCATCGAAGATGCCGCTCAGGCTCACTTTGCAAAGTATGATGGAAAACTTATTGGAAGCTTTGGAGACGCTTCCACGTTTAGTTTTTATCCAGGAAAAAATCTAGGTGCCTATGGCGACGCGGGATTCATAGTAACAAAGTCATTAGAGTTGTGCCAAAGAGTAAAAAAGCTACGTGATCATGGTCGATCAGAAAAATATGAACATGATCTAGTAGGATCAAACCAAAGAATGTCAGCAATTCAAGCGGCTGTTTTGTCGGTCAAGTTGAAGCATATTCTTGGTTGGACAGAGAAGCGTCGTGTACTCGGTCAAATGTATGACTCTCGCTTAAAGCCCATGGGCTTTAAAGTCATGTCTCCTACTCCAGGAGCGGAGCCCGTGTATCATCTTTACGTTGTTGAGGTAAGTAATCGATCAGCTGTTATGGCAGCTCTTAAAGAAAAAGGAATCGCCACAGGCATTCATTACCCCATCCCTCTTCATCGACAGCCCGCTTTGCGCCATCTTGGCACACCTCCAAGACCAGTTACTGAACGGGTGGCAGAGCAGGTAGTGAGCTTGCCTCTTTTTCCAGAACTAACGACGAGCCAACTTGATATGATTTGCGAGGAGTTTTTGAAAGTTGCCAAGCCTACGCACTAAAGAACCACGGGCGGATTAAAGCGGTACCTATTCTTCATGAGGGGCGACAGCTTCCAGGCCAATTGATCAATTTTGGCGTAGTCAAACTCTCTTAAGCGGTAGTTCGTCCAAGCAGCAAAGGAGGGCCTATCGAGTGGTACGATGCCAGCAAGCGCGTCAAGTCCACAACCCACGTCAATGAAGATCTTTTTGGTTCGGTTCTTAAGCTCGGATTGCACGTAGATCTTGGCGATGCCCATACCCAATAGATAGAGATCTGCCGGATCATCCCGTATTTGTCGTACGAGATTCTCTACAAGAAGGTCCGCATCACTACATGCGCCTACTTGTGGCACACTAAGATAGGAATGAAAGCCATTGATACCAAGATAACTCTGGTAATCAACATAAGTAATCAGTCGCCGAATGAGATCGAGTTTAGGCTCGGCGCCAATAAGTCCAATTTTCAGCCCTTTGTATCGATTGAATAACTTTCGGCCAGCCAACCATGCATAAACTGCGTTTAAAGGAAAAAAGTCTCTCTGCACCTTCTCGCCAAAGATGGGGACCCAAAGAGAACGAAGAGACCAAAGAATATCGAAACAAAGCATTTCATTATTGCCCAAGCGTTTTCGCCACTCAGACAAATCAAACTCTTTATTCTTTTTGAGATCAACGTGACGAGCTCCAATATTACCGTGAAGGCGCCCCTGAAGAAAAAATGCTTCACCGTCACCTAATCTGATTACCGAGAGTGGTCGCTGATTACTCAGCGCTTGAGCGATCATCTCATCCAGCTGTGCAACGTAATCAACCAATTTTCCCTGCAGCAGGAATGGGTTCTTAAACTCCACTAAATCCCTGTGATTGAGTGTTGCCACTGATGGCACCCGATACTTAGGCCATACCCAAGGCGATAGCCGAAGAAAGAATGAAATTCCTTTCGCGAATATGTTTAGACACTTCTTTAAACGCCTCTTCATAGCCTGCTCTCAGCTATACCGTCGGCCTGTTCTTCACGAAACTAGAATGAGCTGTCATCTTCAGCTAAAGTGTCGAAATGTCCCTAATAAGTGTTGCTCTGCCGGTATTTCGACGTGGAAAACGCGCAATCCGAGCCCTCCAAAGTGCGTTAAGTCAGAGCCATCAGAATCTCGAGATCCTTGTGATTGAGGACTCAGGTGACTGTGGCATTGAAGAATGGATCATGAGTCAGGACGATCCACGGATTCACTTTATTCGTCATGCAAGCAACAAGGGCCTAGCGTCTGCTCGCAATACAGCACTCGGCCTCGCTCGAGGATCTTATTTTGCCATCCTTGATGACGATGATTACTGGCTCCCACAGAAGCTCGAGCGTCAGCTAAGCATACTCACTGAAGCTGAGCGTAAATTTCAGAACGTTGCCTTCATCTCCTCTTGGGTCTTTTTGGAACAGGGAGCAAACCGCAAACTAATCAGAGCAGCGATGGAATCTGGTTCACTTAGACAGCGGCTACGATATCCGGGGCCACAGACCCCATCTTCCAGCCTCTTGTTCAGGACAGCGTTTCTCCGCATGGTGTCCGGCTTTGACAGCGACCTAAGCTCATCGATTGATCACGATATTTGGATGAAATGTTGTCATGCTGACGGCATTTCAATTCATCTAAACGAGGGGCTAACGGTTGTTGAGGATCGAAGTTTTCGGCAAACAATGATGAATACCACAGATAGCCGGATTCGAGGTGTCGAACAGTTTATCGAGAAGTGGCATCCGTGGATCGTACAAGAGCTCGGAGAAAGAGATACAAAAGAATGGTGCCTTCGCTATCGAGCGGAGGTCTACTCAAGCCTTGCTGCACTCAAGATAAAATCAGGAGCTTTGAAGGAGGCAAAACAAGTGGTGAGTCATCTTATCGATCAAGGAGTCTTTCGCAGGCCAAACATAGCCTATCGCGCCATACGAAAGCTTTCCTCAGCGGCCATTAAATCACTTACATCAAGGTCACAAATTCCCGTGGGCAACTTGGATTAGAACCAACAGCTTTTTACTTTTTCTTCGAACTATGCCAAAACAACAAAATGCGTAGGGCTTTGATAACCGGGATAACAGGACAAGATGGTAGCTATCTTGCAGAGTTTTTACTCGAAAAAGGTTACGAAGTTTACGGCATTGTTCGCCGCTCCTCATCTTTTAATACCGATCGTATCGATCACCTTTACCGAGACCCACATGAAAAAGATGTCCGTTTAAGATTAGTGTACGGAGACTTAAATGATGCAAGCTCACTCAATCGCATCATCCGCACGGTTCAGCCAGATGAGGTTTACAATCTTGGAGCCCAAAGTCACGTCAGAGTCTCCTTTGACATTCCGGAATACACCGCTGAGATAACAGGTTTGGGATCTATTCGAATTTTGGAGGCACTTCGCGAGGCTGGTTTGAATAAGTGTCGTCTTTATCAAGCCTCAAGCTCAGAGTTGTACGGCAAAGTTCTCGAAACACCTCAGACTGAGCAAACTCCTTTTTACCCGAGGAGTCCGTATGCTGCCGCAAAAGCCTATGCCTTCTACATTACGAAAAATTATCGTGAAGGTTATGGCATGTTTGCAAGCAATGGAATTTTATTTAATCATGAATCGCCGAGAAGAGGGGAAACCTTCGTAACACGCAAGATTACTATGGCTCTCGCGCGCATAAAGTATGGTCTTCAGGAAAAGCTGTTCTTGGGCAACCTTGATGCAAAGAGAGATTGGGGACATGCTCGTGATTACGTTGAAGCGATGTGGCTAATTTTGCAGCATTCTGTTCCTGATGACTTTGTGATCGCAACAGGTGAAACCCACTCTGTTCGTGAGTTTCTGGAGCTTGCGTTTGATCAAGTGAAACTCGATTGGAGAAAGTACGTCGAGATTGATCCGCGATACTTTCGACCAACTGAGGTGGATTTATTGCTTGGCGATTCATCAAAAGCTCGACGAGAGCTTGGGTGGAAGCCTAAGGTGGGATTCGAGGAGCTAGTAAAAGAGATGGTTGCCTCTGATTTAAAACTAGTCGAACAGCAGGTCTATGGCATGAAGGGAAACATTGCAGAGAAGCAATGAAATGAAGGTAGCCATCGTCACCACGGTTTTTAATCGAAGTCATTCAATACAGTCATTGATTCGCCGATTAGATGATCAAAAAGACAAAGACTTTAGACTTTACGTGGTCGACCACGGCACAAATCCATTAAAGCCGGTCCAAAGCGAACATTTTTCCGTTGAGTGGCTGAGAGGAAGTCCGGAGATGTGGTTCTCAGCGGCAGCGAATTTTGGCCTTCGTTACGTTCAAAATGAGCAACGGGAAAGTGTTGTCGTCTTTTTAAATGATGATGCGAGTTTTTCGGACCCTGAGTTTTTCAAAAAACTGGCGGGCGATCTAAAGCCAGACGAGATCATGGGCTGCATGTGCATAGATCAAAAAGGTCTCATTGTTTATTCAGGATTGAGATTTCGCCCTCTCAAATTTGCATTCGATAAGTTTGATCATGGTAAAAAGTTAGAGTTTGATTGTCATGAGCCGATCGTTGCGTGTGACACATTACCTACTCGATGCATTGCTTTTCACACGTCCGCCCTTGAAAAGGTGGGGTATCTTAATGAGAAGGCATTGCCGCAATATGCGTCGGACTTTGAATGGACGATACGAGCTAAAAGAAATGGCTACCGGCTCTTGATGCGCCGTGATATTCACATTCGAACAGCCATAAATCCCCTGACGACCCAGTCTTCTGGGCGACGTTTTTATGAAAGAAATAAGTTGAAGTCTTTCATTAATGATTTCTTAAATCCCCACCGACAAGGAAATCTCAGAGATTTGATTAACTTTTCGAGACTAGTGTTTAGTTGGCCTTATCGACCAATCTTCATTTTTATTCATGTTATGAGACGATTTGGTGGATTCGTAATAACGAACTATTTCCAATTGAGTGTTCCTAAACAATGAGAGTCTGGCTCATAAAAAATGGCGAAGAGCTTCCCCTTGAGGCCAGCGCATCCAGACCAATGCGAATGGGACTTGTTGCACAAGAGCTCACGCGTCGCGGACATGAGGTCGTTTGGTGGAGTAGTACATTTAGCCACCATCAGAAGAGATTTATTGCAAACAAGGATTCGAGCGTGAAGCTTTCAGAATCTTTAACTGTGGAGTTAGTTCACGCAGGTGGATACAAGGGTCATGTCTCAATCAAGCGACTCATTCATCATATCGTTTTGGGCATAAAGCTGTTCTATAAGATGAGATCGTACAAAACTCGCCCTGACCTTATTCTAAGCGCAGTGCCCGCTCTCGAGACGTC
>JBILFF010000034.1:0-18916 GCA_044351695.1 Bdellovibrionota bacterium | reverse complement strand
TGCTCAACTGTACGCACAGACGAGTATCCCTACGATTGTCGACGCGCGCGATATGTGGCCTGACATCTTCAAACGAGCATTTCCTAAAAAGCTACAGGTCTTTTCACCGTTATTTTTGTGGCCCTATCGCCTTGCCGCTAAGTTTATTTTTTCAAAGGCCACCGCAATATTTGGAGTGTCCGAGGCCTTCGTAAAGTGGGGCCTTTCGTATACAAAAAGGCTCCGGAACTCCACTGACAGATCATTCCCACTCGCCTATCCAATGCCCCAAAAAGAGCTATCAACCGCTCCGACCAAGATTTTTAATTTGCTCGAAAAACAGAAAGGTAAGTTAATCCTTTCTTTTACTGGAACATTCAATCGTAACTTTGATTTCGGGCCAATACGAAGAGCGGCAGAGGTGTTGGAGCAGAAGCGATCACCGGTACATTTTTTTCTCTGTGGTGAAGGAGACCAAAAAAAGTTAGTGCAAAAGTTGTTTGAAGGCTGCAGCAACGTGAGCTTTTTACCCTGGCTGAATAAACAAGAGCTCGAGCAACTACTCTCCGTCACCCACATTGGCTTAGCTCCTTATGTCCCAAAAGAGGACTTTTCAATGAACTACCCCAATAAGATCATTGAGTATTTGGCTTATGGTATTTTTACACTCACAAGTCTTGAGGGGCTTTCTCGTGAGTTAGTTGAGAGAAATAAAATTGGAGCTCATTATCCGATCAATTCTAATCAGGCTGCTCTTTTTGCCATAGAGGTAATCTTGGAGAATAGTGAACACCTGAGAGAAGCGCGAATCAGAGCCTTTGAGATTTTTCAATCAGACTTTTTGTCTCCAAAGGTTTATGGGGCATATGTCGATCAAATGGAATCGATTGCCGGCCGCTATCCTTCGAGCAAAAACTTTGCCATTCATTTAGATAGTCCAAAATCAATAGTGAACCCCAGCCCCTCACTCGAAAAGCATAAAAGAGATACTCAAAGAGCCCACGAACAAATCCATACCATCTTTGATAGTCAGCCAACCTAAAGGCCCGATAGACGTTAATATGATCGAAATATTTTCTTAAGAAACGTCGAATTTTTTTGTAACCACCCGCCACGTGCATTTTTTTTGCCAGCCGCCGGACACTACTAGGAGCTAATGAATGAGCTCGGGTAGAGAGATTCTTGTCATCGGAGGAACCTGATTTGACTAAGGAGAATTTTTTTACATACTCCCGATAAAGTATTCGACCCTCTTGCTCTCTCCAAGGAACAACGGCCCAGAAATCCATTAGTCGATTATCCCAAAGCGGAAGCCTCCACTCATAGCCCCAATACTCGTATGCTCGCACAGAATTACAAGTGTATTTGGCCTGCCGCTGTCTCCACTCCCATAAATAGGACGCATTAATAGCCTGCTGAGGGCTAAACAAAGCTTGAGGAGGCAACTGCTGACTTACTTTTGACCGAAGCTTTGACTGGGCATCATTGCCCAGCTCACGCCAACTCCACTGGGTGTAATGGGCGTCTAGAATTCCATCGACGACGTCTTCGCGTCTAACGTCCCCCAGCCTAGCCGCTGGTAAAATATGTCTACCCTCTAAAAAATCTCCGCTCATACCGGAAACAAAAACAGCATCTTCAGTAGCTATACCTCGGTCCTTCATGATCTTAACCGCTGGCCAATCCGACATGTGTGGCAACACACTCAACTGATCGGCATACTGAAAATAATCTTGTCTCTCCTCTGAGTGGTAAAAACTTCGCCAGTGTGTTTTGGAGTACTCGATAAAATGCCAGGGATAGCCTAAAAATTTGGCTAGCTTCGAGGCAACTTTTGCCTCTCGGTTATTGGGCGTACCATATGTAAAACAAACAACATTCTTATACGAAGCCCGCGCAAGCATCTCGACAATAAGCCGGGAATCATAGCCCCCACTGAGTGGCACACAAATCATTCTATTCGAGACGCTAAATATAAGATTTCGAGTGATCTCTTCATGTACCAAATCCAGTTTAGAAATCATCTCTTGTCGATCAGCGACAATCTGATTCTCAGCAGGGTAGTTATAATACTGAATTATCTCCAATTCATTCGACTTACGGTGATAGATTAAAAACTCCCCTGCCTGCAGCTGATTTAAATCATCGATCAAAGTCTGCTTGCCTGTCACATAGCCGAGGGCACGAAACTCCAGCATCGACTCTCTGTTAACTTTTTTCAGCTTAAGATCGTGTGAAAGATTTCGAGCACTACTGTCCCACTTGAGTCTGTCGCCCTCAAATGCCCAAAAGAAAGAAAAGGAACGTATACGATCAACTGCCAGAAAAACAAAAGACTCGTCTACATACTCCAAACTAAAGTTACCGCTCAAACAACGCAACCACTCGACAAGTTGAATGCGTTCAGACCTTAACAGACTTCTTAGATCGTTTTGACCGGGAGGCTTATGATGAAAGATCCCTCGCCACCGAAACCCACCTGTATCAGCACTCCATGGAAAAACATCTGAATAATTTTCACCAGATGTATCTATAACATGTTGTAAGCTCATTCTCTCCTCACCCGTTCAATCGAACTCACCAAATTGAATGCTCAGCATACGATTATAAACGTCCAGTAAGGTGGCCTCCTCAGTTTTCCAATTATATTTTTCAACTACCACGCGCCGCCCCTGCTCACCATAAGACTCTCGTAGATCAGAACTACTGAGCAGATCAAGAATGAGCCTAGCACATCGTTCATGATCATGAGGATTCACCAACAGCCCTGTCTTATCGCTTTCGATCATTCTCCTCCAAAGGGGAAAATCTGAAACAACAACGGGTAGTCCAGCCGCATAGTAATCCAATAGCTTCGTGGGAAGGGAGTGGACGAGATTTGGCGATCCATGAAGTAAAGACAGACCAATCTTTGTTCTGTCCAAAAATCCCCACACCTGTGACAGAGGCACGGGTGGAAGAATAGAAACAAAACCTGAAAGTCCTAAGTCACTTACCAAGGCCAGCAAACGCTTCTTATAATTCTCCTCAATGGGCCCGAGTAGCAGAAGTCGCGTGGGTCGACCCAATCGATTAGTGAGTGAATCAACAATATGAAGCATGTCTTCAGCCCCTCGCTCCCTCCGTATGGACCCAATGTAGATCAAGTCGGATTCGGTACATTGGGCCGCATCATGCTCATGACGGATTGGAGGAAGAAGCGCAAAATTTCTTACTAGTCGAGCATCTGCTCTATGGCGGTACAGATCTAGATAAGACTCCTCGGCTAAAATCACTTGATCGACGAAAGCCAAAAGGATTCTCTCAGCGTAGCGGTAGATACTGCTTACTGCCTGACGAAGGCCCTTTGGAATCCACTCACGTGTTCTGAAAGCTGAAGCGTAGTCCTCATGAATATCATAGATAATCGCCGCCCGTGTGAACAAACGAAAGAAAGGACACAAAAATAGAATATCTGGATCATGAAAGTGAATCACTCGGGGGCGAAGCCGTGTGCCCGCAACCAGTATCAAAATAGGCAAAATAAAAAATCTAAAAAAACGTCCGCCTCTCTTCGGCAAATTGATGGTTTCATAACCATCCGAAACTATCGGCGCCTTACTCGGCACGACAAAGGCAACTCGATGATCAAGCTTACAAATACTTTTGATTTGCTTCGCGACGATTCGGTTATCGAATGGGGAATGTGCGGAGCTGACAACAACAATCGGAGATATCACCCTTGCTCTCCTTCTCGCCGCCCAACACCGACACAGATCCCAGAAAAATAAAAAATGAGTAAAGGATGGAGCCATCCAGCCATGGTTTCGCTTTGCAGCCCCATCACGATTGCCATGCCTAACAAAACGAATCCATACATACCCAAGTCTGTAAACCTACTCTTGAGAAATGTGAGCCCCAGAGTAAACAGGACAAAAAAGTGGGTAACTAAGCCTATCGCTCCATATTTAAAAAAAACAAAAAGATAATCGTTGTCTAATGTACGAAGCTCCTCTCGGGGACCAAGCCCTATGAACCATTTCCACTGAGCTTCTCGTGTGACGAAATATTCTGTAACGACTTCCCACAAGATAAACCTTTTTGCAAAAGAACCAATAGTTCCCAGAGATCTCGTTGCGAAGAGCTCTCTTAGCTCCCACAGATAAAGAAAGGAATCCCTAAAATAAAATAAAACACTGACTCCAACTCCAAATAACAATCCAACAACAATTGCAACTTTTGACCAATTCAACTTTCTGTCCTGAAAGTGATTGCTCAAAAAAACAAAAGCTATGATTACTGGTAAAAAAAGCAGCAAGATAGATCGAGATCCTGAGAGCAAGATCAAAAGCATGCCGAACGTCAGAACCAACCAACCTAGCAACCCCCTGCGCATTGCAAAAAACAACAAACTTATAGAGCACACCAACCACGCAAATGCATTTGGGTTGCTCATGGTCCCCACGACTCGAAACGTGCTGTCGAGCCCAGCTAACTTTTCCTCACTATATATGAGTGAGAAAACTCTTAATCCTGCCAATTGAGCTGAGACTACGAGCCCCTGCCCTATAAGAATTACACCACAGGCGACAAGTAAAGCACGCCGAACGATCTGAATGCTAAAACTACCAACATAAGCACCGACGACAAAAATCAAAAACAAAAGCAAGGGTCGACAGGCATCCAAGAAACCTACAAATCGGACATAAGATCCATTCAGCAATGCAGAGATCAATACAATTATTCCTTGAACTAAAACTCCGTACATCAGCCATACAAGTAGCCTCGGATATACGACTCTGGATTTAAACTGACTCAGCGCGAGAAATAGACATAACATTACGGCCCCGAGCGCAGGAAAAAGTAGAAAGTGAGCACCCCCAATCGGCGGTCGTGGTAAAAAAGCAACGATCAAAGGAGGACTGCCAATTATAAGCGTTAGGAGCCAACTCTTGCGAATGATTAGGGTCGACTGGTTGAAAGTTTTTGAAAAAGCCAGAATCTACTCCTTTCCGATAGAATACCCAACACTCTATTGGTAAACCTATGATATGTGGAGTCCTAGAGGAAAGAACGCTTTTCGTTACCTATTCACCTTGGTTTTATTCTCTCTAGCTTTAATCGTTGATACAAATGCCTTCAACCTGATGGCCCAAGACGGAGATCGCGCGGACACTTTTCCCCAAGACCGTTTTTTTCAGAACCAGCAGAAGATTTTTCCTCCCGGCTTTCAAAGTCGCACACCGCGCTTCGACAACGAAAAAATCACTTTCTCAGGTCAAGTAGCGGGAGACTACCCAGTGGGACCCGGCGATACGTTTCTGATAAATTTTTGGGGCCGAATCGAGGACAATTTAGTGATATCGATTGATAATGAAGGGAAGCTATTCATTCCCAAAATTGGAGTCATCGAAACGACTGGTCTAACCTACACAGACCTAACGAAGTCGATCGAAGAGAAAATAAAGAAGCACCTAAAGAATGTAAATTTTAAGATTGCGATCACAGAAACGCGAAGTTTTCATGTCTACGTGCTCGGCTCTGTCACAGAGCCGGGTCCATTTCAAGTTCAAGCAAGTTCTCGGGCCAGTGAAGTAATTCGCAAAGCGGGTGGCCCTCTACCCACAGGCTCAAAACAGTTTATTGAGATCCGGCGAAATGGCGAGGTCATTAGGGTCGACACATTAGCATTCTCTTCCTTTGGAGACTTCTCAAAGAATCCTTATTTGATGGATGGTGATGTGGTTTTTGTCCCAGTTCTTTCTGACTTTGTCACAGTAAGTGGAGCTGTTGTCTTTCCCGGAGTTTTTGAAATTCGAGAAACAAAAGCCCTGACAAAGGTCATTGAAAGTCTAGGAGGATATACTATTTATGCAGATCGGACGGCTCCGCTGCTATTGTCTCGTAGGAATCAAGATGGTTCTCGACGAAAACTCGAAGTGATCATGGATTCTTCTAAGCCTTCGAGAATGGGCCCCCAGCAAGTTTCGGGAGAGAACTTTGACTTACAAAATGGGGACGAGATTTTTGTGCCCGCCGCGGCGCTCTTGATTCCATCCAACAGCGAGGCTGTATTTGTAACAGGAGCCGTGCGAGCGCCCGGCCCGAAGGCTTTTCAAGTGGCGGGATCTGTTGACGAATACATAGGTGCGGCTGGTGGACTAACCGATCGAGCGAACTATTCTGGAGCAATGCTTTATCGAGCGGATGGATCAGAAGTTCCGCTAACGCGGCGCATGGCCATTCAGCCCGGGGACACCATTCACATCCCGGAGAAGACCTTTAAGTTTTGGCAAGATCATTTGGCGATAATGACAACACTCATTTCGTTGGCAACAAGCATTATTGTGCTGTCTGGAAGATAAATGAATAAAAGATTTCTTTTGTCAGGTTTGTTGGTCGTTTCAATAACCCTGTTTACTGAAAAGATATTCGCCTCAACACCAGGAGCTCAGATCGTGGATTTTGGAGTCTCATACCCTCATCCCACATTGAAAAATGGAGCCACTAGACGCCAAAAAGTAAATGCTGGCGTTTCTTTTCGATATCAGTTTTTTCTCAACGATCGTTTTGGGCTCTCCTTTAATCCAAATCTTTGGTTCAATCGCATTCGGTATAACAACAGCCAAGGGACCCTGTTTGCGTTAGCTTTTGAAGCCGGCCCAAGCATTAGACCATTACCTCATACATATTTCGATCCAACCATACACTTCACCGGCGGCTTTGGCGTGACTGATGCTGGAAAGACGATCAAACGCAAGTGGATCGCCCCAGTTTCAGGAGAGATTGGAATCACTCTTTGGAGGGAACGCTCGCGATTCAGAGATCATGAGTTGGGACTGCAAACCTTTCTTGGCACAAAATACTATTGGGGGGTTGTGGACCTGATGAAACCTCTTTTTTTTCACGCAGGACTATCGATGCGCGGAAGCTTTTAACCTATCAGATGTAAGTGGTTTACTTTGTTCAACCACAATGAGACGCCCCACATGCCGAGGTAGTTTACTCAATCCAAATAAATTCAATGTCAAAACGCTCACTACTGAGAAAAAAGCTCCGAATAACGTTCCTACAACGACGTACAGCTTTACATTTGGTCCTGAGGGAAACATTGGGACGAGCGGGGGATCAATTACCTCAAATCCTGGCTGATTCTTTTTTGAATCAATCTTCGCTAACTCAAACTGCTCTTGGAGTAATTCAACAAGCTTTGCCTGAGTTGTGTGGTCAAGAGTAGCCGCCGCAAAATCTTTCTCCATCGATGGCACTAAATTCAAGGGAGTGAATACATCCATCACCTTCTCTTTGACTCTTGATCCGTTTCGTTGAGCACCTCCTCCCATGAGTGAATCCAACTGTGCCTGCAGTTGATCTTTCTCAGCTTTAAGTCGCACAAGCTCTCCGGAGTCTCTGAGAACATCTTTATACAAATCCAGTTGAATCTCTTTATCCATTATTCTGGCCCGTAACTTTGCAGCTTGATTCAAGGTAAGGCTAGACTGAGAAGATAACTGCACAACACCTTTGGAACCCTGAAGATCAACAAATTGGTTTTGAAGCTCTTTCAACCTTGCGCGAGCATCAGCAAGCCTTTCACCCACAAAAATTTCAGTTGCTCTTGCTTGGGTCAAAATACGTCCTTCAATAAACGATTGGGCTGCCCTCACAACAGACTCCAAAACTGACGCCGAGAGTTGGGGGGAGCTAGATTCAAACCTCAACACTAGGCCTGGAAGCACTCTCTCAATCTGAATTCTTGCACCCAAGATGCTGATGAGCACTTCTTTTTTTACCTCCTCGTTCATGCTCCCAAAGCGCTCAGGATCCTCTGCCTCAAATGCTGCGACCAGATTACCATCGCCAATGGCGCTGTGTAGTACAGTACGACTTCGAAAAATCAACTCAAGTCGAGAGAGTTCATCAGCCAGTAAATTGCTCGACACAAACGCAGACAAGCCAGAAGCGCCCACTAGGCTACTCAGTCGCCCCTGAGGATTGGAGTCCATGGCTTTAGTGGGGATCACAGTCGAAACAGACTCAAAGCGTTGTGGAACCAAAAGCTTTGAATAAACGAAAGCCGCCACTCCAAAAAAAACGCAGCAGAGTGCGATAAAAATGCTGTTTCTAAAAAGAGCGCGAAAAAGCCTCCCGAAATCTAGTTCGTCTTCGGTAATGATTAGCTGGGTTTCAAAGTTTTTGCCGCTCATAATCCATCACAATCTTTTTTTAGTTTACACGCACCCTATATCCGAAGCGAACGATCTTTTTTCGCGGCATTGCACCAAATCTTAATGACCCTCCAACCATTTTTCAGCATCCATGGCGGCTTTGCAGCCCGAGCCGGCCGCGGTGATGGCTTGACGGTAGCGCAAGTCATGGACATCACCGGCTGAAAACACACCGGGCACACTGGTCATGGTGGTTTCTCCCTGCACGATCAAATAGCCTTGCTCGTTCATCGGAAGCTGGCCTTTGAAGACCGAGGTATTGGGTACATGCCCAATCGCTACAAAAATACCATCGACTGCCAGAGTTACTCGCTCTTTTGAAATCACGTTTTCAACGACTGCAGCCTCAACGCCCTGGGATCCTTGAATATCCACTACCTGCGAGTCGAGTATCCACTTGATCTTGGGATTTTTTTGAGCACGCTCGATCATGATCTTGGAGGCCCGAAAATCTTTTCGGCGATGAATGATCGTCACCTCCGAGGCAAAGCGGGTTAGAAAATTAGCCTCTTCCATGGCCGAGTCTCCCCCACCCACCACCGCGACCTTTCGATCTCGATAAAAAGCCCCGTCGCAAGTGGCACAAGTACTCACTCCTCGACCTTTGTATTTCTTTTCGGCCTCGATCCCCAACCATTTCGCCGATGCCCCGCTGGCCACAATCAGCGCATCACAAGTCATGGCCTTCCCCGCGACAGTCAATTGAAAGGGCTTCTTTGAAAGATCGGCCGACTCAAGATTTCCCAGAACAAACTTTGCTCCAAAACGAGCGGCTTGCTTTTTAAACCTCTCCATCAGTTCTGGGCCCATAATTCCCTCGGGAAATCCCGGAAAGTTTTCAACCTCGGTCGTCAACGTCAGCTGACCGCCAGGCTCAAAGCCCTCGATGACCAAAGGATTCAATCTTGCTCGGGACGCATAAATCGCCGCCGTTAAACCGGCGGGGCCCGAGCCCATAATCACTAATTTCTCGTGCTGCACTGTCATAACTGACCTCTCTATCTACGTGTCTGCCTTGATAAAATAAACTCCGAAAGGCGGATGTCCACAAATCCGCAGCTTCACTGGACAAATACATTACTACTTAGTAATGTATAAGAGCTTGCGGCAAGTAGGCCCTCAGGTTTTGTAATGGGGCCGTCGAGCTTGGAGCTTGTGCTCCGACGCGAGAGTGACTATTAAAACGACTTTAAGAGAATTGCGTTGAAGGAAGCATCACGTGGCAAATCCATCAGATAAGTGGGAAACAAACATTCAAGGCAAGTGGTACACGGACAAGCAGTGCATTTTGTGCAGTCTGTGTTCTGAGCTTGCTCCGAAGAACTTCAAAGAGGCCGAGTCGGGCGACCACGACTTTGTCTACAAGCAACCCGAAAACGAAGAAGAAGAAGCTGCGTGTGCTGAGGCCATGGCCCAGTGCCCAGTAGAAGCCATCGGCAACGACGGCGAAGAGGCCGCTTAGTCCTCTCAGCATCTTCGTTTTTGAATCACCAGACCAAAAATCACTCACACTTTATTCGCAAATGGCGCGAGAATGTGTGCCTGTGAATGATTTACTTGCCGACTCCAATAAACGCCAGTTCCCACGGGTAGACGCTCGCATCGAAGTTCAGATTTCGACCCATAAAGAATTCGAAGTTTGTTACAGCCAAAATATTTCTCGAGGTGGGATTTTTTTAGAAACGCATATCTTGCCTGATCCCAATGCGAGTGTAGAGCTCGTGCTGAATCTCAAATCAATTTTGCCTCAAGAGGCGAATCCCCTTATTAAGCTCAACGCTCGAGTGGTTCGATTAATGACCATCGTCGAAGAGGGTAAAAAACTTCACAAAGTGGGAATGCAATTTGTCGATCTCTCGCCGCAAACTCAAATTGCACTCGATCAACTCTACGAGGAGATCACAAGTCGTGCGAAGTAGCTTTTTGTGGAGCGGTGAAGAGTGAAAAAAACTGAGTTACCGCGATCGAGTAAAGGCCCTGCCTGAGTTTCTTCAAGAGATTATTCAAATTGTAAAACAGAAGCACAAAGTACAAAAGCTCTATCTCTTTGGATCAAGAGCGCGTGGAGATCAAAAAGAGCACTCGGATCTCGATCTTGCCGTTGAAGGCCTCCATACCCAAGACACCGCATGGGCTGAACTGCAGCTGGCAGTGGATGAAGAAGTTTCGAGCCTCCTCCCCATCAATTTACTTTCGAAAGACGAATGTTCAGCCGAGATTAGGGAATCAATCTTAAACGAAGGGATCGTGATCTATGACCGAGAACTCGAAAAAGATGAAGGCCTATAAAAATCTTCTCAAGGCTCGGCAGAGACTCAAAATCTTTTTGGATGAGCCGATCCAATCAGATCGAGACGAAGCGGGTATTATTAAGGCCTTTGAGTTTAGTTTTGAGATGTTTTGGAAGTACCTTCAGGTACGCCTTGAAAGCGAAGGCCTAGAGGCGCGATCTCCTCGAGAGACTTTTAAACAAGCTCTCTCTTCAGGCCTACTGGCTGAATCGATGGAGCCCACTCTTCTTCAAATGCTCGTCGATAGAACTCTAACGGTTCATACTTATGATCCCAAGCTGGCCCACGAGATTACCGAAAGAATTCGAAACAACTACTACCGAATCTTTGATTCAGTTTCAGAATAATAATCGATTAAGACTTCGAGGCGTTTTAGCCCCATCTCTCGACCTCAACACCCACCGTCAACATACCTGAAAGAGCCAATTCGGCACGCCTCGAGTAGACAAACACGGGACGTGAGAGTTCCTTTGAGCTCGCCGAAGGATCTAAGCTCTCTTGAGTCTCCCCCGCGCTCGGCGCCTCGATGTAAGCATTAAAATCTACTCGGCTCATACTCTAACCTCCTTACTGCATTCTCTTTTGAATGCGATGAAAGTTGTCTAAAGCCCGGGCCGTGGGCGGCTCGATAGCTCTCGATAAACTAAGCCGAGGATTAAACATCTTGAGTTCAGCAAAAGCTTTGCGAAGCCCAGTCTGCGAGAGAATGCGATAGGCCTGCTCCAGCTCAAAAAACAACTCAAGGACCTCATCCCCAAACAAGTCTGGATGAAGCAATCGCATCCTCGAACGATACGCCCGACGAAGCTCCAAGGGGTTAAAATTCGAACTCAGGTTGAATACCTCGTATGCCGTCAACATACTCTTTTTTAATGCAAAACTGACGCCCACCAAAAAACAGTGGGATTTCAGCAGCTCCCTGTGCACTCGCATGCACAGGGCAAGAGGGATCTGTGAAAGTCACGACTCAGTACTTGTAGAGGAGGCTATTTTTAGAATTCTTTCGAGGGGCAAACCAATCACGTTAGTGAGTGAGCCCCGAATCTCTTGTACAAATTTTTGAGCAAGACCCTGAATGGCATAAGAGCCCGCCTTACCCCTCCACTCTTGAGACTTCAGATAGTCCTCAATCTCTCTCTTTGAAAGTGATCGAAACCCAATCGAAGTACTGCAAACAAAGGACTGACTCACGCCACGCCTCCGATACTGAACCGCAGTCACGACTAAATGTTTTTTGCCCGAGAGCATCGCAAGCATCTTACGCGCGTCTTGACGACTTTCGGGCTTTCCAAGAATTCGACTTCCTAAAATCACCACGGTGTCTGCAGTGAGAAGATCAGAATCACGATACCGAGCACTCAGAGCTTGAAACTTCTCATGAGCCATCCGTTTCACATAAGCCACGGGTTTCTCTGATCGACGAGGAGTCTCATCAATATCGGCAGCAACAACTCTCATTTTAAAGTAAGGAGCCAAGAGCTCGCGGCGACGAGGTGAGGCAGATCCCAACACCAGCATTTGTTTTTTCATCGACTTATTTTTCTTCTTTTTTAGGTCGCGGGCCAAAGAGAGCCTCCCCCAACCGAATCAAATTAGAACCCTCCTCGATGGCGACTTCAAAATCATTACTCATCCCCATACTTAAAAACCTAAAAATTTGAGGCTCGGGATGCTTTTGTTTTAATCGCTCAAAGAGCTCTCTTTGGGTTTTAAAATAGGGCCTCATCTTTTCAGGATCTTTATGCAGAGGAGGCAAGCTCATGATGCCCACCACCTTCACCGACTGCATCGATACAAACTGAGGAAACAAATCCTCTAGTACCGCCGGCGGGAGTCCTGCTTTTTGTCTCTCGCTACCGAGATTCACTTGCAACATCATCGGAAGTGGTCCACGACTTCTTTGATCAGCCTCTCGCAGTCGATCAATTTTTTGAGCCAGCTCTAAAGAATCGACAGAATCTATCGAGCTCACATAAGGCATGAGATGTTTAATTTTGTTGGACTGCAATTGGCCAATAAAGTGCCAGCGAATCCCAACGTCGGCACATAAAGGCGCCTTAGCCATCAGCTCCTGAGCATAATTTTCGCCCATATCTAAAAGACCAAGCTCTGCTGCTGATCGAATCGCATTAATGCTTTGGGCTTTTGAGGCTCCCATGATCGTCACCTCTCGATTGCCGAATGGGCTCCGCTTGGCTGCTTGAACGACCCGAGTTTGAATTTCTTTAATTTTTTCTGCGAGAGACATAGATTTTTCAGTCATTTTACAGCAGCATGGCGCATCATGAGAACAACGAAACGCGTCGATCGCACAAAGCTAAGAGCTCCGTTCTCGACGCTGGGCTTCGTGATCAAGCAAAATGATTCTCGAGCGCAGCAATTGGGTGAGCGCATCATCAAAGATGTTTTAAAAATTGTTCCTGAAGCGAAGATTTACATTGAAAAAAATACTCGGACCAAAACCAAGAAGTTTCCGAGCCTACCCGTGGAGACACTCCTGAACAAAGTGGAGGTGGCGATTGTGGTCGGAGGCGATGGCACGATTCTGAGATGCACTCGTGCGATGCTCGAAGGACGGGGATGGCAGAACTGCTCTGTCCTAGGAGTGAATGCTGGAAAGATTGGTTTTTTAGCAGCCCTTTCGGGAAGTAATGCGGCCAAACGAATTGCACCTCTTCTACGACGGCCCGAGCTCTTTCATTTAGAACAAAGATCTTGTCTTCGAGTGAGTGTTTATCGTCACGAAAAACTTTTTGAGAGTTTTCATGTGCTCAACGACTGCGTTTTGAGCAAAGGATCACTCTCGCGACTTTTTGAGTTTCATCTCGATATCAACGGCGAGTTTATTTCTTCGTACCGAGCCGATGGCATGATTATCTCGCCGCCGACGGGTTCGACTGCTTACAATTTGGCTGCAGGAGGAGCGATTCTTCAACCGACAATCCCAGCGATTCAACTCACCCCCATTTGCCCGCAGCATTTTTCAAACAAACCGATTGTTGTTTCGGATGAGAACGAAATCGTGCTGCGCCTTGGCAAGCACTCCTCTGATGTCTATCTGACCTTCGACGGTCAACGCGGCTTACAAGTCAAAGACGAAGACCGCCTTGTTATAACGCGATCCGAAAAAAGCATCCGGTTTCTAGCCCCCAAAAGCGAAGTGAAGTCACATTTTTTTCATTCTCTGCGTCAAAAGTTGAACTGGGGATTGGTAGAGGCTCCCTCGACATGATAACTTAATAAGAGATTTCTTTAATAAAGTATGCGTGTTCGATCTTGTGCCATTTCAGACGTTGGAAAGAAGAGACAAAAAAACGAGGACTCGTACCTCATTAATGACGAGCTAGCGTTGTTCGTGGTTGCAGATGGGATGGGTGGTCATGCTGGTGGAGAATATGCATCTCGTATTGCCATCACAACGATCGAAGAAAACTTTAAAAATACACTTCAAAATGGGTCGGAGCCTGAAAAAATTTTAGAGGGCTCGATTAAAGACGCGGGCAGTAAAATTGTTCGTAAAGCTGATGAAGACCGCGCGCTCAAAGGCATGGGCACCACGGTCATCGCGCTTCATCTGGCAGACAAGCGAGCCATTTTGGGTCACGTAGGAGATTCGCGCGCTTATCTTTTTAGAGACGGAGTTTTAGAGCAAGTGACCGAGGACCACTCCCTCGTCAACGAGCAGGTAAAGAGCGGCTTGATTAGCGAAGAAGAGGCCAAGACACATCAGTTTAAAAACATCATCACAAGATCATTGGGCGTCACTCCCGAGGTAGATGTCGATCTGATTTCTAAAAAGCTTAAAGCCGGCGATACTTTTTTGCTTTGCTCTGATGGCCTCAGTAATTTGGTTGAAGCGACGGAGATGGAAAAAGAACTTCGCGAGCGCGAGCCCGTGCTTGCAGCAAAAGCGATGGTCGACCTAGCAAACAAAAGAGGTGGTGACGACAACATCACCGTGATTGTGGTTGAGATACTGGACCCGTGACAAAAATCGTTATTATCACCGGCCTCTCAGGATCTGGTAAGTCAACAGCTCTGCATGCACTCGAAGATCTTGATTTTTACGCTATCGACAATCTGCCCATCAAACTTCTTCCTAAGCTCGTAGAACTGGTCACCTCGACTGAGGGTAAGCGAGGGTTTGCACTCGTGATGGATCTGCGGGATCCTGAATTTGCGACTAACTTTCGCTCCACTTTTGAGTCCGCGCTGCAAACACATCCGGAGCTGGAGATTTTAGTTCTCGAGAGTTCTGATGAATGCTTGATGAGGCGTTTTTCAGAAACCCGGCGCAAGCATCCCGCTTCGTCTCAATCCGTAACGGAGGGAATTCGTAAAGAGCGCGAGCTTCTCCATGAACTCAAAGAACTCTCTACCGCGGTCATCGACACCTCTGAAATGGATGTGCACCGCTTGAAGCAACGGGTGTCTGAGCAGTTCGGTGGAGCGCTTTCTCACAAACTTCAGATTCGGATTGTTTCGTTTGGCTATAAGTATGGTAACCCCAAGAACTGCGATCTGCTCTTGGATGTTCGATTTCTTAAAAATCCGCACTTTGTACCTCAGCTCAAAGCAAACACAGGCCTAGACGCCGATGTGCAACAGTACATCGAGACCGATCCTCGCTTTGAAGAGTTTATTGAAAAAACATGCTCTTACTTAGAGTTTTTGATCCCACAGTATTACTCAGAGGGTAAGAAATATACGGGTATCGGCATAGGCTGCACAGGGGGCAAACACCGCTCTGTTTTTAGTGCGATCACGCTAGCGGCCCGCTTACGAGCACGCTTGCAATCGGAGTATGCGATAAGCGTGGAGCATCAAGACGTTCATCTTCGAACAGGGGCTTAAAGCGTTAAAAACACTAGATTCCCTGGCCATCTTCGCATCGACAAAGAGAGCCTAAAATGCTTCAGTTTCAATCGAAGAGAGGAAGTTTAGCTCATGTTGTCGATGCAAAAAGGAAAGCATTTATTTACATCTGAATCCGTTACAGAAGGTCACCCCGACAAAGTAGCCGATCAAATTTCGGACGCGGTACTAGACGCCATTCTGAAAGAAGACTCTGAGGCTCGAGTAGCTTGCGAAACTTTAGTGACGACCGGACTAGTCATGATTGCGGGTGAGATCACCACTAAAGCTTATGTGCATTTGCCCGACATCGTGCGAAAGACCGTAAAAGAAATTGGCTACACAAGCTCTGAGATGGGTTTTGATTACAACACCTGTGCAGTCATGTCCTCGATCGACCGACAGAGCCCCGATATTGCCATGGGAGTCGATACGACAAAAGAAAAAGAGCAAGGAGCTGGTGATCAAGGGCTGATGTTTGGTTTTGCTTGCCGAGAAACTCCCGAGCTCATGCCTGCGGCCATTCAGTATTCTCATGCGCTTACAAAAAAATTAGCGGAGTGCCGCAAGAACGGAACACTTCCATTTTTGCGACCTGATGGCAAAGCTCAAGTGACGATCGAGTATGAAAACGGGCTGCCCTCACGCATCACGACAGTCGTGGTCTCTACTCAGCACTCCCCCGAAGTGACTCAGTCTAAAATCCACGAGGCCGTGATCGAAGAGGTCATTAAAAAATCTCTTCCTGCTCATTTGCTGGCCAAGGAGACTCGATTTTTAGTGAACCCAACAGGGCGTTTTGTGATTGGTGGACCTCAGGGAGACTGTGGCCTGACAGGACGCAAAATCATCGTCGATACTTACGGCGGCTCGGCTCCGCATGGAGGCGGCGCTTTTTCCGGCAAGGACCCCTCAAAGGTAGATCGTTCGGCTTGTTATATGACTCGCTACATCGCCAAAAATATCGTCGCTGCAGGAATCGCAGATCGCTGCCTTGTTCAAGTGGCCTATGCGATTGGAGTGGCCGAGCCCGTGTCGGTACTCGTTCATTGCGACGGCACTTCTAAAGTCGATGAATCTAGCCTCTCTGCTGCGGTGCGTGAGGTCTTCGGCCTAAAGCCCGCTGAAATCACTAGGGCTTTGGATCTGAAAAAGCCTGTTTATTCTCCGACAGCCGCCTATGGCCATTTTGGACGTGAAGAATTTCGTTGGGAGAAAACAGATAAGGTGCAAGATTTGAAGAGAGTTTTGAAATTTTAAACAGATTATGAAATCGAGAAAGGGAGCATCTGTGGGAAAAGCGCAAAAAAAAGAATTACGATCCTTAGAAGCAGCCACCAAAGACTATCGAGTTTGTCGAGAAGCGATGGAAGATGCCGCAGAGTTTAAAAGACTCGCCGCTTGGGGACGCAAAGAGATTGAAATCGCCGAAAGTGAAATGCCTGGGCTCATGGCTTTACGGCGCGAATATGGAAAGCAGAAGCCCTTCAAAGGCGCCAAAATTACGGGCTGTCTGCACATGACCATTCAAACAGCTGTGCTCATCGAAACCCTGGTAGAGCTGGGAGCGAAGATTCGATGGTCGTCGTGCAATATTTTCTCCACTCAAGATCATGCTGCCGTAGCGATGGCAGCTGCTGGCATCCCCGTTTTTGCTTGGAAGGGAGAGACAGAAGAAGAATTCAAATGGTGTATTGAGCAAACCATCGAAGGCTGGGGCGCTGAGGGTTACGATTTGATTCTCGACGATGGGGGTGATCTCACCGCCATGATGCATGAGCCTCGCTATGCGCATATGCTCAAAAAGATTAAAGGACTTTCTGAAGAAACGACCACGGGTGTTCACGCTCTTGAAAAAATGAAACTCGCCGGCAAGTTAAAGCTTCCTGCGATCAATGTGAATGACTCGGTGACTAAGTCCAAATTCGATAATCTTTATGGATGTCGAGAGTCGCTCGCCGACGGCCTAAAGAGAGCCACCTCTGTCATGCTCGCCGGCAAAGTGGCGGTAGTTGCGGGTTACGGCGATGTGGGCAAAGGCTCAGCGGCATCTCTTCGTCAGTACGGTTGCCGCGTTTTGATTACCGAGATTGATCCGATTTGTGCACTTCAAGCTGCAATGGAAGGTTACGAAGTCACCACCATGAATGAAGCCGTTGAACTTGCAGACATTGTAGTCACCGCGACCGGCTGCTGTGACATTGTGACCAAGGATCATTTTGCAAAGATGAAAGATGGAGCCATTGTTTGCAACATCGGCCACTTTGATATCGAAATCGATATGGCTTGGCTGAACAAAAATTCAAAAATTGATGAGGTAAAGCCTCAAGTCGATATTCACACTCTCAAGGACGGCCGCAAGATCATTGTTTTGGCTAAAGGGCGACTGGTCAATCTGGGTTGCGCCAACGGGCATCCGAGCTTTGTGATGAGCAACAGTTTTACGAATCAAGTCCTTGCTCAGATCGAGCTTTGGAACAACACTTCGGCTTACAAAACGGGCGAGATCTACCGACTGCCTAAACACCTCGACGAAAAAGTTGCAGCACTTCACCTCGGCAAGATCGGCGTAAAACTCACCGAGTTGAGTGACAAACAAGCGAAGTACTTAGGCGTTAAGGCAAAGGGTCCTTACAAACCCGAGCATTATCGCTATTAAGCCGACTTCAGGGCCTGAGGCACCGAAATCCTGATTGAGACTCTTTTGACTCAATTTGTTTCGGATGCTTGGGAATTTTAGAAGTAGTTTCAAATACTTAACACCCCCATTGTGGGGTATGTGAATTGCTCTATGATCCCTTAGCTTGAAGAGTCTTTGGGTTAGTTTAGCCATCATTTTTTTAGGGGGCTGCAAGGCCGGCGATGGCGCTCGCACTCTTGTTTCCATCAACCCAGACCTGCCCAGCGAAAATATTATTGAAGAAGGTAAGTCCTATTTGATTTTGAGAGTAGAGAACGTGGTTTACAGCGCGTCTCAATCGGACTGGCTGTTCTCGGCATACCTCTCTAATGGCCAGACGAGTGCCAGCAAAAAAGTTCAGAATGATTTTGGAGATTCGATCGACATTCAGTGGGGCACGCTCAACGAAAGCATGGGCCTGAATCGCGAAGGAAGCTTTTATGAAACAGCATCGATTGAAGTGAGCGCCTCTAATGTCACGGCTTTGATTGAATCTCAGGTCAATCTTCAGAGATCGAACAATCAAATGTTAGGGAGCACGATTGATCTTAACGGAAGAACCCTAATGAATCCTTTGAGCCCCCCTCGCTTAGAGGATGCTGATTTGTTTAACTGCTTTAGCTCGGGCCAAGCGCCTGCTGTTAATTGGACGCCAAGCGGTAGCTCTGCAAATCTGACTCTCGATTTTAAAAGAGAGAGTAATACCTTGTCGGCTCGGTACACCAATCTCAATGACAGCTTAGGACGATGGAACGAGGCCATTGCGAGCCGTAGTTTTTTTCAGCAGATTCTCAGCCCATCCGAACGCAGCTCTGCGCAATCAGAGGAGCTAGTGGTAGATGTGATTCGTGTTTTGACTCGCAGCCAGAAAATTGGAGTGATGAGTCTTAACACCGTTCCTAAGC
>JBILFF010000038.1:0-17995 GCA_044351695.1 Bdellovibrionota bacterium | reverse complement strand
TTCCAGAGGATCGTATGGTTTGGGGACTTGGCCAAGGATTTAAAATTGCCATGATGGCCTTGGATGGGGGCCGTATCTCGGTGGCTTCTCAAGCTTTGGGCTGTGCGCAAGCGAGTTTAGTGGCAGGCATTCGCTATGCGAAGGAGCGGGAGCAGTTTGGGAAGCCCATTGCGGATTTTCAGGCTATTCAGTGGAAGTTGGCCAACGCGGCTACAGATCTGAGCGCGGCTGAATTGCTGATCCGAAAAGCGGCTTATTTAAAAGACAGTGGCCAGCCCGTAACACTCGCCGCTTCGATGGCCAAAGTTTTTGCTACTGAGTCGGCGATTCGTGTTTGTAACGAGATGATTCAAATCTTTGGTGGCTATGGTTATATAAAGGAATATCCTGTGGAGCGTTATTATCGAGATGTGAGAGTCACAGCGCTTTATGAGGGGACGAGTGAAATTCAGCGAGTAGTGATCTCGCGAGAGCTTTTAAAAGACAAATAAAAAGGAGAAGGCTGATGTCACTTGAAAATAGTTCTTTGCCCTCCACTCAGCGACCTATTCGGGTTCTGATGGCGAAGGTGGGGCTCGATGGACACGATCGAGGAGCGAAAGTGGTGATGACAGCCCTTCGAGACGCCGGCATGGAAGTCGTTTACTCGGGGCTGCATCAGACCCCGCAGGCCGTGGTGCGAGCGGCAGTCGAAGAAGATGTCGAGGTGATCGGTCTCAGTATTCTATCGGGAGCGCACAATGATCTAGTGCCGCGAGTGCTTGATGAGATGAAGCGTCAAGGCATTGCAGAGAAAAGTTTGGTTTTAGGAGGCATCATTCCTCAAGCGGATATTGCAAGGCTAAAAAAAATAGGGGTGTTTGAAGTCTTTACTCCCGGCACTTCGCTCGAGTCGATTGTCGATCAGGTCAGAGGAGCGGCGCAAGCAGCTCGTGAGGGCGGACCAAAGATTTCGAGAAAGTTAGGCAGTAAAAAAAGCAGCGTTAAGAAATCGAAAAGCACAAAGAAGGTCAAATCTTCTAAAAAGAAAGGTAAAGGAAAGAAGAAATGAACTTTGAGTTGAGTGAAGATCAAAAAGCGATTCGTGATTTAGCTCGGCAATTTGCAGAAAATGAGCTCAAACCATTGGCGCATCGATGGGATCAAAATAAAGAATTCCCCTTTGAGCTGATTCCAAAGCTTTCGGCTTTAGGTTTTATGGGAATGGGGATTCCTGAGCAATATGGGGGGGCAGGGCTTGATTTGCTTTCGTGTGCTCTGATTATGGAAGAAGTCTCTCGCCACTGCGGTTCGACCGCCCTCACTCTAGCCTCTCACAATGGACTCGGCTCAAAGCATATTTTGGAGTTTGGCTCCGAAGCGCAGAAGCAGAAATATTTGCCCTCGATTGCCAGCGGAGACAAACTCTCGGCCTGGGCTCTCACGGAGCCTGGCAGTGGGTCGGATGCTAGCGGAATGCAGTCCATAGCTGAGGATCGAGGCGATCATTTTATTTTGAACGGCTCAAAAGCCTTCATCACTCAAGGATCTGTGGGAGATGTCTATGTCGTTTTGGCAAAGACCACACCAGAGAAAAAGCAAAAAGGAATCTCAGCCTTCATTCTTGAAAAAGGAATGCCCGGTTTTACAACGGGAAAGCCTGAGGATAAATTGGGTTGTCGCGGATCAGACACCTCGACTTTGAGTTTTGAAAACCTCCGCGTGCCTCGCGAAAATCTCGTAGGAGAGCGCGATATGGGCTTTATTGACACTCTAAAAATTCTGGACCGTGGTCGTATTATCATTGCGGCGATGGCGCTCGGTCTTGGACGTGGAGCGCTTGAAGAAAGTATTCGATATGCCAAAGAGCGTGAGCAGTTCGGAAAACCCATTGCTGATTTTCAAGCCATTCAGTGGAAGCTCGCCAACATGGCCACCGAGCTTGAGGCTGCGCGGCTTTTAATTTTCAAAGCCTGCAGCATGCTCGCTCAAGGCAAGAGCATCAATACCGAAGCTTCGATGGCAAAGCTCTTCGCTTCTGAAGCGGCACTGAAGGCTTGCGATGAAGCTATTCAGATTCATGGGGGTTACGGCTACATCAAAGAGTATCCGGTAGAGAGGTACTGGCGAGACTGTCGGATTTGCACCATTGGGGAGGGGACGAGTGAGGTGCAGCGACTGGTGATCTCTCGAAACATTTTGAAAGAGATTTGAGAGAGGCTAATCCAGAGTCTCTTTGAGATCATCAGAGCGGCGTGCAACTAAAGTCGGCTCCCGATTCGATGACGTAGCCAATCCAGTTCGGTGTGCCCTTGATTAGGCTGGTGCTTCCTGCAGAAGGTCCATTCGAGATTCGACCGAGTTCGCCTGAGAAAAGGACTGTATTGGTGCTCGACTGCGTAAATTTGGATAAACAAGAATTGTATGTGGCTAGATCCTGAAACTGAAATCCAAAGCCGATGGTGGAGGCCGTCGCGGCAGCCGACCGTAGTTGTGCATGTGTTTTTGTGAGTGCTGTTGCCTGTTGAAATCGAAGCCAAGGCAAATACTGCGAGTTCATAAATTGGCTCCACTCAGAACTAGTCATAGTATCCATGTTCACCCCAGCAAAGGCCGGAGTCATGCTGTAGTAGCGATCCATCATGAGGCCATAGGTTGCGCCATCGGGTACTACGTGTAATGGCAGGCCGCCGCCTCCGCCCATTCCTTTGATTGCCACTCGAACACGATCACGCAGCGGGAGGGTTTCTGCTTCAGCGTCTTCAGGCAAAGAGCCTTCGAAAGCCATATTAACAATATCGCCGCAAGTGTTAAGGCCGACCTGGAATCGAGGCAGTGGGTTTTGGGGGTGAAAGTTTGAGAAGTAGTAAGTCGCTGAGGCAGTGCCCGGTAGTAAATCACCGAGCGTAATGCCACCTCCGTAGCTTCCTCGGATGACCGCGTTAAACTCACCATCAATGGCGATCTCATGGCCACCAATATTAACATTTCCACCAAAGCAAAAATTTTCAGATCTGATGGTGGCATTGGTATTGTTGACCAAAACAATACTCATATATTTTTGATTGGGCTGAAACAAAATGCCGCCATTGGGGGATACCACGGTCCCTTCCCCATCAATGACCGTCACGGAGCCCGGATTGACGATCACAATAATAGAGGTGTCGTCGGTACTGTCTGCCGGCAAGATGGTGACGCTGACCTGGGCGGGCGCAGACTGCAGCCCTTGCGGGTCGGTCGCTGTAAAACTAAAGTTATCTGCACCTAAGGCGCCAACATTTGGAGTGTAGGTGAATGCTCCGCCAAGAGGGGAGATAGTCAGGGTTCCCTTGCTCGGCTGGGAAGAGATTTGAAAGCTTAAATTTGAGGAGGGGGTTTGCGTATCGCTTGCGGGTAGGGTGTTCGAGAAGCTCTCTCCCGACTTGACGTTGAAGCTGAAGGGCTGAGCGGTGGGGGCAGTGTTTGGTGGTTCAGCGATCGAGAAGGTGATGGGGGCATCACTTGCGTTTGCATTACCGGCCGAGTCACGGCAGCGAACATAAAAGCTGTAGGTCTGTCCGTCTGCGAGGTTTGAAACCGGCGCAGTATGAGTTGTTCCGTTGATTGAGGTGAAATTCAAGCTCATCGCTGAGAAAGCTTGGTTAGCTGTTGTAGAGTATTTGCAAGTGGCCGATTCATTCGTGGTAACAGTCAAAGTAGTTTGAGTGGTGCCTAGGGGGAGAGTGCCTGTGGGGCCCAATTGAGTGAGTAAAGGAGGGGTTGTATCGGCCGACGAGTCTGTAGTGATGTTGACACTGATCAAAGCGGGTGCAGAAGTCTGCTCTGCAGAATCGATCGCCACAATTTTAAAGTTATCGATTCCGGAGCTATCAGATCGAGCTCGGTAGCTAAAATTTATCTTATTGGCGGCAATAGTGAGTGTTCCTTTTGAGGGAGCTTGAGTGACCTTAAAGCGAAGGCTGCTCTTCGGGGTCTTATCATCATCGCCCTCAAACATTCCGTTAAAAGTCTGCCCTGCAGCGACCTCAAAGACGAAGGGCGAAGCGGTAGGTGGATCTCCAGCCTCTAATGTGTTGCCGTTCACGGAATTTAAACTTCTTTTCTCTTCAGGGGGTGACGAACAAGCTCCGAGTCCGATTGCTGAGCCCAGAAAAAGCATTCGAAGAGTAAGCGAGATCCGAATAAAGCGCACCGTTGCCTCCCGAAGCCACAAGACCTAATCATCGTCAAATTTTTGGCTTCTGATGGAGGAATATGCAAAACTGGGACCACTGAAGAGCCTCGTTTTTACACGATTTTTTTGAGAGAGATTTGTATCAGCGTCTACTTTCTAGGGGACGCTCGCAAAGATTGATTAGGGTTTGGTCCATAAGGATTTCGGGTGACCGCCTTGATTTATCTTACTTGCGCGGAAGTCTACTGTGCCCGGGCACAGTAATCTCACGCGCACTTAAGAAGCCGGACCTTATAAATCCAAACGCCCTGTTCCGTTTCAAAATTCTTTGACTTCGTCTGGTTCGGCATAGGGCTCAAGGACTTCAAAGTGAATTTGAATGTCATCTTCATCCGGGCCCCCTTGAGGCGTGTTGTCCGGATTCAAGTCGAGACCGAGGCCCACACTCACAAGAATAGAGCTACTGGAGAGTAAAACACCAGGAGCTGCTGACGCACTCGTTGTGCTATCGATAAAAGTAAAGCTTCCTCCAGTGTGAGCGGGAACTCCATTGATCAGTATGTTGATATTTTTTATTCGAAGAGCCTGAGGAGAAATGATTCTGGGGCTGCGAATCTGATAGCTAAAAGTGTCAAAGCGACGAATCTGAAGGCTCATCTGACTGTCGATCGGAAGATCGGAATTCGCCTCGCGGAGATCAAAATTCATCGTTGTTAAGCCGCTGGCCGCAGCTGCGGGCACCACTTGCGCCAGGGTCGTGAAGCCTTCGGGTTGCGGAGTAATCTCTCGAGCAAGTGCCCATTGCTCAATGGCCCCATACATCTCATTGGCATCGGTGTTGCAATCTCCAGACCAGCAATTGTGACCCAAACGTAGCTGCTGAACCAGTTTTGAAGAATTGATCGATTTAAAATTTACAATGCTCGCAGCCAAAACATTATCATGATTCTTCAAAACCTCATCGGTGTAAGCAATGAATGGAGCTTGAAGGCTTCCGTGACAATTTGAGCAATGAGATTCAAGAAGAGGCTGAAGATGTTCTTGAAACGATAGAGCCGACGGAGAGAGATCAACTCTGCTTTCAGGAACAATAGGAGAGTTTACAGGTCCGTGGCCGCTGATTTGATTCAGGCAAGCGCTATTCATGAGCGCAAGAGAGAGAAGCAGAGTGGGAGCGAGGATTTTAACCATGGGGAGTTCCTAGATTCCTGGCACGCGCTTCAGGATTTGATATTTAGATTCGTTTGAACCCGCAAAAGGATTCGTACCGTCATTGATCTGCGTGATCTCAGACTCGCGACCATGAAGAATCAGATAATTATACATGAAGGCCTGAGCCACTCGCGTTGGATTGCTTGCCGTGATCAAATAATCTCGAATCACCCCCTGTGCTCGATAAGCTCCGATTTGCCGACCGGTTTGGGCCACCAGATCTCCTCGACTGGATCCAGGCACAAACACCAAAGCAAAATGTGTGGATAGGTTTTCATTGTCACCAGGCCAGCGTGCAAAGCCTTGTCCGCCCACTCCACCAGCCACAGCCTCGCTAGAATCGACTTGCAAAACTCCATTCTCGCGCAGAACTCCCATGCCACCGTCGGTGGTGCCAATCAGGTAGAGAGGTTTATTGAGAAGTGCTGCATAGTGAATGTAGCGTCCAATCAGAGCGCCCGCTTGAAATCTTTGATTGTTAGGATCAATGGCCGTTCCGTTATGACCATCGTGGCCGCCTAGAACATCACAAGCAGCGCCCGCAAAGTCATTCATGAGAAGACGTGCGAGCGATGCGCTTCGGCCAGCAAAGTTTGAGCCAAAAGCAACACGCAGCGGATCTTCAGCAGCGGGATTTTGCGGAAAAATCGTCTCTGGTGTTCGCAGTGCGGGCAGATCGATCGCGTTGAGATAGCCACACTTGATCAAAAGCTCGGTCTGCGCGTCGAGAGAGAGGCGATTGAATTGGTCGAGCTGAGAAGCACTTAGGTTTTCAATACTGTCTAGAACTCTCTGCGCACGTGCCAAGCCTAATCGATTGTTTTCAAACATATTGCCAAATCCCCCGATTCTTCGTGCAGAGTTTTGATCGGTCACACGAATGGGCGTCAGACTCGGAACATCGGCATTGTCGGCGGGACTATGATATCCGCCAGAGGGCTTTGAGTCAGTGCCTACCCCTGGAACGATGAGGCCTTGACGACCTAATATTCCAGCGTACTGCAGGCCACCGATTCGATTGTTTTGAGTATCATCATTGGTGACTCCCGCAATGATAAAGCCATCGACGGAATTCCAATATTGTGAAGGCAGCGTGGATTTGATCCCCAGCATTAAGGGAGCGCTGGGATGAAAAGCGACTCCAAGGCTTGAGTCGGGAGTGATGCCAGACGCATTGTAATTGAGTTCATTGGGGAGAGCATAATTTTCATAAGCGCCTGCACCGGTGATGAAGTCTCTCTGACCACCCATCCCTCCCACGGTAAAGTCTGTGGCCAGAGCAGCACCCCCAGCAAAGTCTATAAAAAGAATGGGCATCATGGAGCTCGGAGTGGCACTCAAAGTGGGACAATTTAAGCTCTGCGCTTCGAGCCGACGAGAAATGAGGCTCACGATGGAGGGCATTAAAACAAAACCTAAGCCGGCCCCGAGTCCTTGCGTTAAAAACCGGCGACGACTGAGCGAGTCACGATGTCCTTCATGAAGGAATTCACTTTTTTCGCGTTCCGAGAGAGCTCTTTTTGAGTTTTGTATCATTCGCATACGAGCCTTCCTTTAAAGCAAACTCACGGCTGCACTGGAGAGAGCAGCCGTGCAAACCCCTTTCACGATACTGCGAGAACTTTGTGCATCTGCCGATGCTCCAACCATCAGATCAGCAGCCAGGTTTGCCAGTTCTGACACGGCTTGTGATCGGTGAGGGCTAGCCACAATCTCCTCGCCCCAGAGTTGATGGAGTAAACGAGTGGCGAGGAGTTCACGCTGATTGGGATTGACCAGAATTTCGCTGGGTCGATGAAGAGTGTTGTTGTTCATTTCGGCAAAAATCGTTCCTGAAAACCAATGGGCTCGAACAACGCTCAGCTCAAGAGCCCGATCGCAAAACTCCCAGGCCAAGTTACTAATGGTCAATCGATGAGAAGGCGTGAAGGATTTGATGTCGTTATTCGTTGGCAAGATAGGCTTTGCCGAGTTGTAAAAGTTTCGAATACTGCTGAAAGTGCCATCCGATCGAGGCAGTGAGGTGATGGTCTCCAGAGCAGTCGCTGCCCACATCGACTCGTAGATTTGAAGATGGTTTTTTACACCCAAGGCGGCGAGTCCGAAAGCCGCTTCTGCATCGGAGCTCGCTTCATCGGGATCGTCCCCAGGGATTTCATCACCCGTGTTTTGCCCGTCAACACTAATTCCGACGCGGCCATAACCTGCGGGCTGGCAAGCTGTGGCCAAAAAAAACAAGCTGGCCATCAAGAGACCCCACAAAGTTATTCGTAAAAAGTTTAGAGTCTTCATTTCTTAAGGACCTCCGACTCCAAAGCATAAAGATGAGACTTGTGCGAACAAGGCGCGCATATTGTAAGGATTCGATGCATTGTAAGAGGAGAGCTCGCTCCAACCCAACTCAAACTCTCGAGCCAAATCTTCGAGTTGATTTTCTTCGGCGGGTGTCGGAGATCGAAAGCAAATTCGTTGAAAGGCTTTTTGCGCCATGCAATTTCCGAATTGCTCGGTCGCTGCGAGTGCCGAACCTAAAGCCTTTGCGCCTATGCCTTGATCAATCGCTCCCGTGGATGGTGTTCTCCATCCCAAAGAAAGATTAGGGCCTCGGTTCCAGACGTTGATCCAGCTGTTGTTTTGAAGGCGAAAGCCCTCGGGGTAGACGTTGGACTGTCGAAATTGTTTGTTATTGTTATTCTGAAGAGCGTTTCGATTATAAGCGAGGCGTCCATTGACGTAGTCAAAGTAAGCGAAGGCTCCTGCAAAAGAGTCCATCCCCGCATGGCAGCCCGCACATTTGGCTTTAAAGTTGAGGCTGTTTCCGCCGGGGCTGCGATCAACGTCTTGTCGCGCGCGAAAGTCTGGTGCCGAGGAGTCGGCCAATTGCTCCATGTCTTTGCAGAGAAAATTTTTGGCAGTGAATCGAAAGGCTCTTCGATTCGTTCCCATATTCATAAACTCTGATCCGAAATGACGGGTGGTCAGTGCGCCAGCAATATCTTCGGCCACAGGTCTTTGATCGGGGTTTAAAAAACCATAAGTACTTGCCTGGCTTCTCTTTTGAAGCAAGTCGATCCAATTGCTTAGACGCTGAAGATCCACATAATGGTTATTATCATCGTATCGAATGTTGCTTGCGTTGTTGGTGTCGGCCAGCCGAAACGGAGGACGCACGCGATTGGCTGGGGGATTTTGATTAAAATCATTGGTGCCATCGGCATTTCGAACAAGAGGAAAGGCCGCTCCATTGAGATTCACAGGAGTGGTGACTCCCGAAAAATTTACATTGTACGTCATCGTTTCATCATTGGCCGTATAAAAGACGTCGCCATAGAGAACTTGATCAAACCTTTCATTGTCGCGAATCAAGCCCAAAACAAGAGCCGTGAAGTCATTGAGCTCAATGTCGGCATTTCCAGAAACATTAGACGCGCCTGAAAAAAGATTAAAAAGAACGACTTGATAGAAGTGACTGTTTTGCATGGCGACAAATGCGGCATCTACTACTCGATCGGCTTCGAGCAGATTCGTGAGTTGTTCAAGAACGGCACGCGAGGGGGGAACTCCCGTAAAGCGGGCATGAAGTCGCTTGGCTTGCTCTTGGGCCTTGAGCGCCAGGCTCTGGGCCTCGGTTCTCCCCAGCTTCACAGAGATCATCAAAGCCATCGCGATGCTAAAGCCTAGAGCAAAAAATTGGTGTGAGCCGGACCTCATGACAATTACTCCTGCTCAGAGAAACAGCAAAAGACGCACCACTCCAGCGGCATGCTTAGCCCCATCAAATCTCAGGTAACTTTTTTTACGATAGTCTTCTGCAAACCAACAATTTTCAGTCTTTGCGTAGTCGACTCGGGCGTCCATGGGAGAGTCTCAGTTCAAGATCCTATCGGTTCACCCCATGTCCTCTCGCGGAGTCGCAGCTTACCAGCGTGGACGAAGCTCAAGCCTAAAAAATATTTGGAATTCACCTAAATCCTCCTCCGCGAAGCTTTCTGCAGCTGCTGGATGAGGATGACGAATATACAAGACTTCGACTTTGATATCCCAGGCCTGAGTATCCTGAATGATCTCTCCCATGCGCGACTGTAAGAAAGTGTCGAGCAACTGGTGATGCAGGCCCGCATCAGCCAAGCGTTGCATCACTTCGTTAAAATCTCCTCGACTCATTTCGGGCCATCTCAAATCCTGGTCAGCCACATAAGAGTCTTCGTTTGTGAAAACAGGAACGGGGCGAGAGCCCGTGTGAAAAATATCATTGAGAGACTGATCGAAGCGCTTAAAAAGAAGATCACGAATCTCACGATCCTTCACAAACCATTCAAATCGATCTCCAGTGATTTTATTTTCTTTGTCGGCTGCACGTGTAAATCGACTCAGATAATCCAGAACAGGAATCATCAAATTCCAGTCCATGCTGGCTCCATCATTATCCTTCAAAAGAGATATCGATAACAAAGCTTCGCCGCCTTTTTGAATGGAGGGGGTTACTCGAACAGATGAGATTTTTTGAGGGCCGCTCGACTCTGTTGCAAAAGAGAAATCTAAAAATTGGTTTCCACTCTTATGACTCTTTACTCGCCACTGGGGGTGGTAGAGAATTTTAGTGTCTTCTCCTGTGATGGGCTTAAGTAAAGAGGGGATGGCAGCCAACTGATTGTTTAAATGGACATGATGAGGGTGGGCGCCCGGCGGATTCGGTGTGAGTCGAGCTAAAAAAGAAGAGCAGCTCTCGCTCGACCAAGCACTCGGCGTACAGACTATCTGAAATAAAAAAATCGCTGCTGCAAAAATGATTGGTTTCAATCCCTAACCCTCGACGCGACATTACAAAAAAATAGGAGGGCTTCCAAGAAAAAAGCAGAGGTGCGGATAATCTATTGAATCTCAGTGGCTTTTTTATCAAACATTTCTTCAGAAAGTTTCATGCCCGATCTTCGCGCTTCTTCAAGAAAGCTGGGTCGGATCCCAGTGGGTTGATGACTGACCTCTAAGCGTCCATCCGATCGAGTTCCCAGAATCTCGAGTGCGAAAATATCATTCACTTGATAGTTGCCGGCTTCATCCAGACCCACCAGTTCAGAGATGTGAGTGAGGCGCCGAGTTCCGTCGCGAAGGCGTGAAGCCTGAACGATGATTTGAATAGCATTAGCGATTTGAGATCGAATCGCAAGAAGAGGCATTTCGAGCCGATTCATCATAATGAGAGTCTCGATGCGCGAGATGGCTTGTTTAGGATTGTTGGCGTGAAGAGTGGCCATTGATCCCGAATGTCCAGTGGTCATCGCTTGCAACAAATCCAAAGCTTCGGGACCTCGAACCTCTCCAATCACAATTCGATCGGGACGGAGTCGAAGTGAGCTTTTAACGAGATCTCGAATTTCGACTTTGAGTTTGTCGCCATGAACAGTCTCCATGCGCAGCACATGCTCTTGCTGGAGCTGAAGTTCGCTGGCATCTTCGATGACCACAATCCGTTGATCAGGCGGAATGAAAGAAGAAATCGCGTTTAGCAAAGTCGTTTTACCAGAGCTCGTCGAGCCCGAGACGATCAGATTCTTTTTGAGTTGAACGGCGATATGTAAAAACTTTCCCATCTCAACCGACATCGCCCCATTTTTGATGAGATCTTTGACAAGAAGAGGCTCACTCCCGAATTTTCGGATCGCCATGTAGACGCCATCTTTAGCGCATGGTGGAACCACCACATGAATTCGACTTCCATCCGGAAGTCGCGCATCCAAAATCGGATTGAGTTCGTCGATTCGTCGGCCGACGTACTGAGCGATGTTTCGAGCCGCTGCTAAGAGAGCGTCAGCATCTCGAAACGCACTATCCGCTCGATGCAGCTTTCCTTTTCGCTCAATGTAAATCACGTCCGGTGCGTTCACCAAAATTTCCGTCACCGAATCATCATCCAAAAAACCCAAAATAGGGGTGAGGAACGCTCGCGTCGTGTCGTTCTCGATGAGGGCCATAAAACCAGTATACGGGCCTTTTGAGCCTGCTGCCTCGTGGCACGGGCTTTGCAAACTTGGTGATGGATTTACAACTGGGAGATTGATGAGAGGACCATATGCTGGGGTTAAATAGCCGTATTTTCAGGTCTTTGAGGGGCTTGGCTGCTCTTTGTTTAATGACATATCTTTGGAGTTCATGGGGCGTTGCCGTCGCATCTGAAACGTCTGGATTGCCCGATGCCGGCATGTCTGAATCTGAAAGGCGTCAAAAGGTTCATGAGCTTTATCAAAAACAGATCCCGCTTTTAGAGCAATATGCGCAAAAATATCCGACGGGTCCTCGAGCGGGCCAAACGATGTTTCGATTGGGAGAGGCTTATTTTGAAACGGCTAAGTACTATCAGCTGCTGGGTCAAGCCTCACGTACTTCACTCTATGTTCAAAAGGCAGTGAATATTCTTGAGCAACTGCGCGAACTTCATCCCCACTATGATCGAATCGATGAGGCGCTCTTGGTTTTGGCTTCGACTTATCTCGAAAATGGAGATCAGGGCAAAGCGGGCCCTGTCTTGGCTGAAATCGCCGATCGATTTCCAAATTCTCCCATTATGGATCAAGCCTCTTTTTTACTGGGGGATTTTTATTTCGAACGCGGTCGTTATCCGCAGGCGCGACAATTCTATGAAAAGGCGACTCTCAAAGAAAAATCGAGAGCCTATGCTCACTACAAGTTAGCCTGGGTTTCGATTAAAGAGTCTCAGCCAGCGAAGGCGCTTCAGCATTTTGAAACGGTTATTCGCTTGGCGGGCACCGGAAAAGAGTCGTTTGATTACACCAATGATGCAGCTCGTGAAATCGTTTGGCCGGCTTTCGAAGTGCATCGAGCTTCGGGTGTCGTGGCTTATTTAGAAAAAGCATTACAAAATAAAGATCTCTTTCAGAAAAGTTTAGAGGGACTTGCAACAGGTTTAGAAGCGCGTGATGAATTTAAGCTCGCTTCTCAAATTTATGATGAGCTCCTCAATCGCTTTAACGGAAACGCGAAAACCAACGACTGGCTGATGGCTCAGCTGAAGATCGAAGAAAAACTCGGGAGATCAGATCGTGTGGGTCATCTTCTTGCGAAGCTTGGCCAGGGAGGCGCGAGATCGTCTGAAGAACTGCAAGCGATGATTTACTCAAGTGCCAAAAAGTTTCATGGCATGGCCCAGCAAGAAAAGGAGCCCACGCGAAAGGCGCAGCTCTACGATCAAGCGATTGCTTACTACCAAGCTTTTAATCAGGTGGGTTTAGCAGGAGCGAAGGCGGCTGAGATCCAGTTCTTTTTTGGAGAAGCGCTTTATGCGCGAAGTCGCTTCGCCGAGGCTATCAAAGCGTATCAATTCTCTGCAGAGACCGTGAACGACAAGCAACTCGACGCTCTGTGGTCTTGGTATTTAACCTCTGAAAAATTAGCTCCTGGATTTCGTTATCAAGGCAAAGAGCGCCAAGCGCTATCCTCTGGCGATGAGAATTTTTTGATCGTGGCTAAAAAAGTTGCCGAGAATTCTTCGATCTCTTTGGATCGAAGACGAACCGCCAGTTACCAAAGTGCTCGACTGGTTTACCAGCTGAACGACTTTGATCGCGCTCTGCCTATTTTTAAAGAGCTGGCCGAGAAGTTTCCGGGGACCAAAGAAGCAGAGCTTTCGGCTCAACTCGTTTTAGACATTTATAATCTTCGTCAAGACTATCAAGCTGTGGCTCGCTATGCGCGGGATTTCCAGACGAGTGCCAGTGGTTCTGTAAAAAATGAGTTCCAGTCCTTAGAGCAAAAGGCAGCTTTCAAAGCGATTCAAGATGCTGAAGTCTCGGCCAAGGCCTCACCAGAATCGGGTCGAGCTTCTGAGCTCAAGGCAGTGGCGGCACGGTACAATGATTTTGCTCGACAGTATCCTGGAGCGCAGCTTGTGGATGCAGCGATTTGGGCAGCCATTCAGTTGTATGTCAATGCTGCTGATCTTCAAAAAGATGCCGAGTTTGGAGAGCTGCGCGCTAGCTTTCAGACGCTGGTGCGCGAGTATCCGAATTCGAGATTCAAAAAAGAGGCAATCCGCTTGTTTGGACTTTTCTTAGCGGATCGCCAGCCCAGCGAGTCGTTTTTGTCGGCCTACCGAGACTATCGAGACGATTGGGCTCGCCAAATGCGCGCTGAGCCCGCTGCTGATCGTGGGGCCTTAGGCATGATTGTCTATAAATTAAGCTCTGACGAGCAAAAGCGAGCTCTCGAGAAGGAGTTTGCAAGTCTTCCATTTTCTCCTGCGAATCGGATCGCTTTAGCTTATGGCAAAAAGAAAGAGTTGAGAGAGATTAAAGAAACCTATGATGCCATCAATCTGAGTTCACTGAAGACCTTGGCTTCAAACACGAAGAAAAAAATATCTCAGCTCGACAAACTTCAGGGCAGTGTCACAAAGTTCGTGGAGCTTGGTGTGGCAGATCTTTCGGTCGAAGCTCTTGAGCTCTTGGCGCAAGCCAATGAGCAGCTGGCCTTTGAGATGCGAAACGCTCCTGAGCCGAAAACTTTAGTCGGGGAGGATCTTCAGACTTACCGAACAGCGGTGAATGAAAAAGCCAAGGAGTTTGATGCCAGGGCCCAAAGAACTCGTGAGTTGAAAGAAAAGGCTCGCCTCAACCCTGGGGGTTGAGGGCCATTGAAGACTCGCTAGACGATCTTTGAAGCCTTCGCTTAAACTAGTGCAAAGGTGTGTGTAATGAGGTGTGTGATGAAAAGCCAAAGGCGGGCCCCAGTCGATCCTTTCAAAAACGAGAGAAGAAATCAGAAAGCTTGTATGAATCGAGGAATGCAGATTCTGGCTTTTATTTTCATGGCAACGGCGATTAATTATGTCGCCTTGTCTGTTCTTCCCGGCACTGGGCTTCAGGCTCAGCAAGAGAGTGGAACTCCCGCTGCGGCGCCGGCATCAGACCCCAAAAAAGAGGTCCGCACCCGGGTGATTTACCGCGAAAAATCTTATTATGAATTTGAAGACACTTTGATTCGTGGAGATCGTGAAGGTCCTGGGGGCTTGAACGTTTTTCGAAAAGATCGTGTGAAGTTTAAGAGTCAGTTAAATCTCGGTCGATCATTTATGCCTGAACTCAAGGCTTCCGCTGACGACGCTCAATAAGTAGAGTCTGTTTTATGTTTTGGATTTTATGGGTGCTCGTCGGGGCAACACCGCTGGATGGCGTTCGCGAAGCTTTTAAGGGCCGAAAAGGTTTTGAGGTTCGCTTTGAGCAAGAAGTGAAGCAGGAGCTTTTTCCGGAACAGCCGAGTCTGGCGCGAGGTTTTGTTTCTTATGAAAAGCCTAACCAGTTGCGTTGGGTTTATGAGAGTCCAGATCAAAAAGAAATTGTTTTCAAACAGGGCAAGGGATTCATCCTTCGAGGAAAAGAGAAAGAAGAAATTCCCAATGCTCGCGCTCTGGGTGTCGAGGAGAGTTTTGGTTTTCTCTGGGGCGAAATGGATCTAAAGCAGTTTCGCGTCAAAAAGTTGGGCGAGGGTTCTGTGGAGATTCGACCTCTGGATTCTGAAAAGGCACAGTTTGAAAAAATGCAGCTTCGAATTTCAAAATCAAAAATCGATGAGGCTCGGGTCTTTGATCGCTTGGGTGGGGAGAGTCGAATTCAATTCAAAGACTGGAAGTGGAAGTAGGTCTGTTTTTTTTCGGACTGCGGTGACGCGATAAGCTAAATTTTCAAATTTGTAGGAAATTCAAAATCCTTAAGATAATCTTAAGCTTGGGTGAAACTAGTCCTTCAAATTAGAAAACAGCAGTCTCGTGAAGCAATAGAGGCAGTCTTTGATCGATTGCCTGTTCTGATTGGGCGTTCCAAGATCTGTGATCTCGTTCTCGACGATGCCGTGGCTTCTCGTCAACATTGTGTTCTTGAAACCGACGACCAGGGCCGCATTCGGCTTGTAGATCTTGAGTCGGCGAATGGGACATCCTTTCGAGGCAAGAAGATTGCAAAAGAAGTGGTTCAAGTCGGAGATGAGTTTAAAATCGGCGACACTTTAATCACGATTGAAAAAGCCATCAAAATTCAAGAAGAAAGCACATCCTACGACGCCACCCCGGCTGAAGCGACTCCCATAAAAACTGAAAGTTATCAGACGAGTGCAACTCGCGCCGCGGTCGGAGCTCCACGATCTGGGCCTCAGAAAACCAAAGCCCCCGAACAAGAGGCTCCAATTGTTCTTAGCGATGAGCTTACTCTTAAAACACCAGTGGCTCTTCGTCTTCCGAAAGACCGAAGCTATGTGCGCTCTAAAGACTGGGTTCAAGTTTCGCTTTTTTGGCAAGGCGAGTTGATCGATATCAAGTGCTTCGATCGAGGCGAGATTGTGAGCATCGGAAAAGACGGTAGCAATGACTTTGTGATTGAGTCGAGCGGCCTGCCCGATCGCTTTCCTTTTTTAAAAATCCATCCGCAAGGGGTAGAAGTGACTCTGCATCCTTCGATGAAGGGTTTAGTAGAAACCCGCGGTCAAGTGGTTGATTTAGAGACTCTTCGACAAAAAGCGAGACCCTCAGAGCATGGATCTTCCACTTTTTTTCCTTTTCAAGATCGATGTTTGTTTGAGCTCGGGCCGTTTTCATTTTTCATTCGCAGCGTAAAGCTGAAGCTGGCGGAGCCACTTGAAACTCCACTGATTCGCGAGCCACTTTTTGCGACCATTTTTGGTCTGACGACTTTGGGTTTTTTAGTTTTCTTGGTTTATCTAGCGGCCCTCCCTCCGCGAGTGATTGAAGAGTCAGAAGAAGATGTCATTGAGGTGACTCTGGCTCCGACGGTAAAGCCCCCCGATCAAGTGAAGGTTGTGAAGCCGCCTCCTCCACCACCGCCGCCTCCTCCTCCAGCTCCTCAAGAGCCTGTGAAGGTCGGGCCGGCAAAGCAGAAAGCAGTGCAACTCAAGGGTCGTGAAGGAGAGGGGGCGCGAGCTAAGGGAGAAGAAGGTCAGCGCGGACGCGAAACGGGTCGTGCAAAAGTGAAGGCGCGAGAGATTGGAATTCTGACCAAGAAGCCAGCGCCTAAGCCCGTGCCCCCTCGAGGAGCAATGGGTAAGCAAGAAGATCCCAATCAAGCGCGTGCGGGTTTGCGACCAGATCGAGGAACGGGCACCGGTAAACCAAAAGATCCGGGCTTTGGACGACAGGCCGCTTCACCCAAACCCCGACCTAAGATTCGAGTAGAGGATGAGGGATTGCTTGGAGTTCTAGGATCTCGTGGAGGCGGCGGTCGATCAGCCACAGGAGACGAGGAGCTTGCGGGCACGGGTCTTGGGGGCAGAGAAGACGGACAGCTCGAGCAAGGCCTTGAGCGCGGAGCTCTTGTGGGGGCCAAAGGATTCGGTGGTCGCGGAAATCGTGGGCGCGGTTACGGGGGAGGCGGGGACTCCATTGAGGTGGGAGGTCTTGGAACCAAGGGCAAAGGCGGTGGATCGACCGGATTTGGCTTAGGAAGCTCGGGAGAGAAGGGCGAAGCCGAGGTCAGTTACACCATCGAGGAAGTCGAAGTCCGCGATGGTTTAACACGCGAAGAAATTGAGCGCGTCGTGCGTGCCAATCAAAGTGCGATTCGTGCTTGCTATGATCGAGCCTTGATTCAATCAGGAAATCTCGAGCTCAGCGGACGATTGGTGGTGGCTTGGTTTGTAAATACTCAGGGTCGAGCGCAAAATGTTCAGCGCGTCTCTCCCTTTGGTTCAGAAGCGGGACTCTTTGATTGTATCTCTCGACAAATTCAGTCGTGGCAGTTTCCTAAACCTCGCGGGGGCAGTGGAGCTCAAGTATCGTTCCCGTTTGTTTTTCAAAAGGGAGGCTAAATGAAAGCATTTTTTTCTCTGAGTCTTTTGGCCTTTCTTTTTGTGGGATCGATCAGCGCTTTTGCTCAAGAAGAAGCTGAGCTTCAAAATCCAGAGATCAATTTTTCAGATGAACGAGACGTGCCTCGAGGTCTTTACCTCGCGATGGGAGCCGGATGGTGGTATTTTACTGGAGCTGATGACCGCGCGGAGTATGGCGACGCGTGGGTGACGAGCTTAAAGTTGGGCTACGATGTCTTTAAGTACCTAGGTGTTGAACTTCAGTATAAATTTTCTGGCCATCAAAATGCAGCCCGTGGGGTGGTTGCTAAAAGTTCGCCGGGCAGTCATTTTTCTCATCAAATGTTAGGTGTGATCCGCGGAATGTATCCATTAACGCGTCGATGGACTTTTTCAATCGATGCGGGCGGGGGCTTATGGTTAACACGCCCCAATATTAAGCCAGCAGTGACTCAAAACGGTCGCGGGATTTTTGTGGGGGGAGTCGGGGTTCAATATTTTACAAAAATCAAGGGCGTCGTCATTGGTCTCGATCCAACGATGGGATTCATCACCAATGATATTCAGTCCCCAGTGATTCAAGCTTCTGGCTATATTCGATATACGTTCTAAACAGACTCCGTTATGTCTGATCCATGCTCCTATCGATGACTGGTTATGGCTCGGCCGCAGGGATTTTGCGGGAGGCTGATTTTGAATTGGAATTGAGTGTCGAAATTAAAACACTCAATAGTAAGTATCTCGATCTACAGTGCCGCTTGCCTCGTGTGTACAATTCGCTGGAGCGAGATCTTGGTCTGATCA
>JBILFF010000059.1:0-12629 GCA_044351695.1 Bdellovibrionota bacterium | reverse complement strand
TGAAGAGAGGCCGAGTCGAGGTTTCAGTGTATCGGCGAGTTTTGCAAGGGCCGGTACAAGAGCTCGCTGTCAATGTGCAGCAAGCACGAGCTTTGGCAGAGGCCTTCAAACGAGTGGAGATGGCAGTAGAGATTCCCACCGCTTTGACTCTGGCGGATCTCCTCTCGCAGCCCGATTGGCTTCAGTCTAAAGAGCCCGAGATCCATCGCGAGACCGAGTGGAAGCTCTTGCAAGATCTCGCACAGAAAGCCTTAGAAGCAGTCAGTGAGTCGCGAGAGCAAGAGGGCCGAAGCCTTCATCGAATTCTCTACGATCATCGTGTTCAATTTGAGAAAGTCTTTCAAGAGCTGGCTCAAGCCAACGAACAGTTAGTCCCCACTCTGAGAGAGCGTTGGAGCAAGCGCCTCAAAGAAATCGCTCCCGATGTGCGCGTAGACGCCAATCGTTTAGAGCAAGAGCTGGTGCTTTGGGTTTCGCGCGCCGACTATCAAGAAGAAATTGATCGCATTCGTCATCATTTAGAAGTCTTTGATAAAATCATGGCTCAGTCGGGTGAAGCGGGGCGTCGATTCGAATTTTTGCTTCAAGAACTTCATCGCGAGGTAAACACGCTGGGTTCTAAGTGCGATCAAAAAGCTTTGACCGCTAAAGTGGTCGAGCTCAAGAGTTATCTCGAGAAAATGAAAGAACAAGTACAGAACGTCGAGTAAAATAAAGAGGAATGCGAATGCGCGGCTTTGTTCTTTGTGTTTCAGGACCCTCAGGTAGTGGAAAGACCAGTCTCTGTGATCGGCTCACTGAGATGAAAGATTATGCGCGCCGATCGATATCGGTGACCACTCGGCCCCGTCGCCCAGGCGAGATTTCGGGACGAGATTATATTTTTGTTTCGCACGAGGAGTTTCGTGAGAGGCTTGAGGCGGGCGATTTTTTAGAGTCTGCGGAGGTTTTTGGGAATTGGTATGCAACTCCTCTTAAGCCTGTAGAGGAAGCACTCCAAAGACATCAAATCATTGTGATGGACATCGATACGGTAGGCGCTCGTCATGTGAAAGAGCGATTTGCGCAGAACTGTGTCAGCGTTTTTATTTTACCTCCCTCGATGGAGGAGCTCGAAAAAAGATTAAGGGAGCGTAAACAAAATACGCCCGAGGACTTGGCGCGTCGGCTCCAGGAGGCCGCTCGCGAGATTTCTGAATCCGCAGACTACGATTATCGAATCACCAACCTTCATTACGATCGGGCTCTGCAGGAGCTCAGCGATTTGGTCGAGCTTGAGCGGCAAAAGACCGTTTAAACTTCAAAAAAATGATTTGATTTCAACGCCTTAGAGCGAGTTGCGTATTTAAGGTTTTCTGCTAAAACAGGGCTCTTTAGGGTTTAAAAGGAAAGGGAGATGATCATGAAAAATTGGAAGTTAGCTTTAATGTTGGGTCTTAGCAGTTTTGCTCTATCGGGCTTAGCCAGGGCCGAAGAAGAAAATTCTCTGATTGTTTGCGGGCTGCCTCTCGAAGAAGCCACTGCTGAGGACTCCGCCTTGGTTTCCGAGACCAACGCAAGAATCTCAAGCGCTCTGAAGGCAAATGCAGGCTCAAAAGTAACGGGCTTCACGCTGGTTGAAGGAGAAGTTTGCGCTAAAATAGCTCTTCAAAAGCAGTCGTCCAATAAACCTTCGGATCCCGATTTTGACTGGCAAAAGTATATCGATGACGCCGAGCGAATGGGCCGGGCCTTGGGCGGAAATCACTAAAGACTCTAGAAATTCGAGCCTTTTGGATGAGGCGAAGGCCTCTTCATTTTGCGCCAGGACCCATCGATAAAAGACCTTGAATTTGCCATGATTTAGGCTATTTAAAAGGAATGGCTAGAGTCACCGTTGAAGATTGTCTGAAAAATGTGGCAAACCGATTTGAGTTAGTTCATCTCGCATCGAAAAGAGTACGTCAGTTGATGAAGGGCTCAAGGGCTCTTGTCGACAACACTTTTTCTCAAAATAAAAGTGTAGTTGTTGCTCTTAGAGAAATCGCCGCGGGCAACGTAAAGCGTAAGCCCTAATTTCTGGCGCCACCGGCCTCTGGATCTCGTGGTAGAATAAGGTGGTGAATCTCCTCGATAATTTGCTTCAGGATGTAAAAAAAGAGCATCCTCACTTTCCGCTGAAGCCCATTCAAAGAGCGTATGAACTCGCTAACGATGCACATGGCCCGCAACTGCGTAAAAGCGGTGAGCCCTACATTGTGCATCCCATTGAGGTGGTCCGAATTCTTTTAAAAATGAACGTCGACCTTCCATCGATCGTGGCGGGACTGCTTCATGACACTGTCGAAGACACGCTGATCAAGCTTGATCAGATTGAAAAGGATTTCGGAAAAGACGTGGCGTTTTTAGTGGATGGCGTCACTAAACTCTCAAAGCTCTCTTTTAGATCTAAACAAGCCGCCCAAGCTGAAAATTTTCGAAAAATGATGATTGCGATGAGTCGAGATGTGAGAGTGATTCTCATCAAGCTGGCAGATCGCTTGCACAATATGCGTACGCTTCAGTTTATGGCCCAAGAGAAGCAGCTGCTCATCGCTAAAGAGACCGAAGAGGTTTACGCGCCCCTCGCTCATCGTCTCGGGATCAACTGGATCAAGACGGAGTTGCAGGATCTGGCTCTGCGTTTCACCAAGCCTGAAGTTTATTTTAAATTAGTGCAACTCGTGGCCCAGACTCGAGACAGTCGAGAAAAATACATTCAAGAAGTCATCAAGATCATCGATGAAAAAATGAAAGAAAATGAGTTTGGGCAGTACGAAATCACGGGTCGACCCAAAAATTTCTATTCGATCTATTCAAAGATGGAAAAGCAGCAACTGACCTTTGAGCAGATTCATGACCTTCTTGCTTTTCGCATTGTCACTGAAGACATTCGATCGTGCTACCAAGCTTTGGGTTTGATTCACTCGATGTGGAAGCCGGTGCCGGGTCGATTTAAAGACTATATTGCGATGCCCAAAGCGAACCTCTATCAATCTCTTCACACGACGGTGATTGGGCCAAAGGGTCAACGCGTAGAGATTCAAATCCGAACGGAAGACATGCATCGAATTGCAGAGCAAGGGATTGCTGCACATTGGACCTACAAAGAAGATGGCAGTGTTGATCGTAAGGATATCGAAAAATTTTCTTGGGTGAGAAATCTGGTTGAAGAGCACGAATCTCTTGAGGACGCTTCTGAATTTTTACATACGGTCAAAGTGGATCTCTTTGAAGAAGAGGTTTTTGTTTTTACTCCCAAAGGAGATGTGGTGGCTCTTCCCAAAGGGGCTTGTCCGATTGATCTCGCCTATGCCGTACATTCAGCGGTGGGATCAAAGTGTGTTGGAGCAAAAATTAACGGACGACTGGTGCCCCTTCGTCATCAGCTCGAGAGCGGAGACTCTGTAGAAATTTTGACATCCGAGGGGCAGAGCCCTCGAAAGGATTGGCTCGATTTTTGTGTGACCTCTCGGGCGCGTTCAAAAATTCGAGCCTTCGTTAAAAAGGCTGAAAGAGATCAGTCGCGAGAGCTGGGGGAAAAATTACTAGAAAGGGAGTTTAGAAAAGGAAAACAAAACCTACAAAAGCATCTGAAGACCAAAGAGTTTGAAGAAGCTGCTCGTCAAGTGGGCGCGGCCAACGAAGAGGATCTTTTAATTAAGGTAGGTTACGGCAAGCTTTTGGCCTCAGACGCTTACAAAAGTTTGGCAAAACTTTTGGGTCTCGTCGAGTCGACGACGGTCGAGGAGGCTCGATCCGACATCTCGAGCACGCCCACTCGATCTCCGAGTTCTAGGTCAGGCTCTGGACCGGTGATCGTTCAGGGCATGGATAATCTTTTAATCCGTTTTGCTCGGTGCTGTAGCCCCATTCCTGGTGAGCCGATCGTCGGATTTGTTTCAAGAGGCAAGGGAATCTCGGTGCACGCAGCATCGTGTCAAAAAGCTTTAGATTTGGATCCGATGAGACGATTTGAGCTGGAGTGGGACACGCAAAGCGCCAAAGAATTTCAAGTGGGAGTGCGCGTCACCACTGTGGATCGACCAGGGATGTTGGCTGATATCACTAAAATTATTTCAGAGGCAGGAGCGAACATTAGTAATGCCAAAGTGCAGATGCATTCTGATCGAAAGGCGAATATCCTATTAGAAGTGGGGCTGCGCGGACTTCGGGAGCTGCAGCAGTTACTCATTAGAATTGAAAAGATTGATGGCGTGATTTCAGCAGAAAGGGCTCAGTTTTGAGATTGAGATCGCATGAGACTGGCAAGGCAGATTTATTTTAGTGGCAAAGTTCAAGGAGTAGGTTTTCGCACCCGCACTCTAAAGCTGGCAAGCACTCACGAAGTGGCTGGTTATGTTAAAAATTTAGAGGACGGTCGAGTGGAGCTCTGGATTGAGGGTGAAGAAGAAGAGCTTGATCGATTCGAGCATGCCATTGAACAGGCGATGCACAATTATATTAAGGATATCGATAGCAATGAGGTCGATCTAAAAGATCTCGAAATGTTTCAAGTTCAAGACTAAAAGCCAAAATTAATAGCGAATGTCAAAATCAATTCGCTTTTGCCGAGTGAGGCTGCCGTCGGCTAATCGAATCTGAGCAATCAAAAATCTTTTTTGCCAATCGATGGAGAGAACTCCATAGTTCGCGCTAAAGATTTGTTTGCCGTCTTGAAAGGGCTCTGAGTGAGCAATTTGAAACTCTGGCGGCATGGTCGCGTTTAAGGGGCTAGAGGTGATCTCCTGAAGAGTCGGTCGAGAAGCGCGCTTGCGCTCCCACAAGCTGGCATGATGACGATCTCCACTCAAGAAAATCGTTGCTTTAGTCGGATATCGATCGAGGAGGCTCACCAGCTTTCGTCTCTCCAGCGGAAAGTTTCCCCAGCTTTCAAAGCCATGTTCACTCGATAAAACCTGGATACTCGAAACAATCAGTCGAACATCCGCAGGCACTTTGAGCTGCTCTTCTAGCCAGGTCCATTGTTCTGCGCCGAGAAGGCTGGCTTGACGATCGAAGTTGGGAACATAAGGGCCGCGCCCCGCCTTTCGAGCGGCAGCTCTCTTGAGTGGGCTTCTAAAATATCGGGTATCTAAAAGAATCACCTGCAGAGCGGATCCTGCCGGTCCCACGACAAAAGAGTCATAGATCCCTTCGCGAGCGCGTCGTTTAGAATTCTTGGGCTCCTGCCAAAAATTTAAAAACTGAATCTTTGAATCCTCTTTTTCGGGAAAGTCCTCGCCACCATCGCTACGTCCAAAATCATGATCGTCCCATGTGGCGACAATAGGAGTGCTCTCTCGAAAGTGTTGAAAATGTTTATTCAGACCAAGACTTTGATAGGCTTTGCGAAGCGACTCTTGGTCATTACCCTGACCGTAGACGTTATCGCCCATCAAAATCATCAGATCGGCTCGTTCGTTGGTGAGGCTTTTCCAAAATCTTTGATCGAGTTTTTGGTCATTGCAAGAGCCAAAAAGAATTTTCGTGGAGTTGGGAGAAAGGCGAACAAACTCTCGCGGGCCTAACGCGGACTTCGTAGCGCAACCCGCGACCAAAAAAATGAAGCTTGTAAAAGCAAAAACCGCGTAAGGGGACATTGATTTATTCTTGAACCTCACTGCTGCCCGACTCACTCCCGTCATCCTCAAGTTCATCCAGATCCTCCTCGCTAAATCGTCGATTGCCTGTATTGATTCCATATTTTTTAACGAGGCGCTGAACACTTTTGCGATCGATTCCGGCCTCTTTGGCAGCGGCCGAAATATTGAAGTTGTTTCTCTTTAAGAGATCGGTCAGATACTGCTTTTCAAAAGAGGCGACCCACTGCTCTTTCGCATCTTTAAATCCCAGATCCTCTCGAATCTCCAGCTCCGCTTTCGCCACAGGGATGCGCACTCGGTCGGGGATGTCGTCGGGTTGAATCTGTGCCCCGTCCATAAAAGAGATGGCCCTGAAAATGGTATTCTTCAACTCGCGCACATTCCCTGGCCAATCGTAAGCCATCAATAACTCCATGGCTGCGGTAGAGACTCCTTCAACCCTCTTCTCAGGGTGTTGCTCATTGTGATTTTCGATAAAGGATTCGACCAAAAGGGGAATGTCTTCTTTTCTTCTACGAAGGGGAGGGAGATGAATGGGAACCACATTCAAACGATAGAAAAGGTCTTCACGAAAAGTGCCTTTTTTGACTTCTTGCTCCAAGCTGCGGTTGGTGGCCGCTACCACACGAACATCAATAGGCATCGGTCGATCGCCGCCGACGCGGCGAATGGTTCGCGATTCCAGCACGCGGAGAAGCTTGGGTTGTAGATCGATTTGTAATTCTCCTATTTCATCCAAGAACACTGTGCCTGAGTCGGCCAGCTCAAAGGCGCCGTGGCGGAGGCCCGTGGCGCCTGTAAACGACCCCTTCTCGTGACCAAAGAGCTCGCTCTCAATCAAATTCTCAGCGACCGCCGAACAATCAAAGACCACAAAAGGTTTTTTTGAACGCTTGCTCTTTTCGTGTATCGCAGCAGCAACAAGCTCTTTACCGGTGCCTGATTCTCCCTCAATGATGACCGTCACATCGGTGCCAGCGATCTTTTCGATGATCGTATAGATTTTGCGCATGGCCGTGGAACTTCCGATGAGGGATCCAAAGCGATCTTTTTTGTGAGGTATAATTTCAAAGGTCTCGTCCTGAGACACAAATTTAATTTCTGTGCGGCCCGCTCGGATTAAAGCTCCTTGCGTCAAAAAGGCTTCTCGAATTCTCACTCCATTCACAAATACGCCGTTGGATGACTCTTGATCTCGAATGAGCCAGCCTTCTTTCTGCTGAAGAATCTCAAAGTGAAGTCGTGACATCGTATCGTCTTTGAAGACGATTTCATTATCGGAGCGTGTTCCTACGCGAATGACAGGTTGTGCAAGAGAGTATTCTTTGCCCGCATTTTCGCCCGAAACGACATTGAGTTTACATCGAGAAAGAGTGAGTCGAGTGGGCTGTTCTTCCCATCGAATGACCTTCGTCTTTCCTGTTGAAGTGTCTTCTTTTTTGTTCATAACTTTTTCTCCTCTTTCGCTTTTGAGAGAGCTCGGACCCGCTCCCCATAGAGGCGATAGTAAACGTTTGCACTCTGAAGCACTCGTTTCACGTAGTTTCGTGTTTCAGTGTAGGGAATGCTTTCAACAAAAACATCGAGCCGCTCAGTCCCGATTTCTTCGACCCATTTTTTTACAGGGCCAAAACCCGCATTATAAGAAGCGACGACAAGTGGGTAGAGGAACTCTGGTGGAACTTTTAAACTTTGTACTCTTTGAATCAATTCGCGAAGATGAAAGCTTCCGTAGCGAATATTTTTCGAAGAGTCTGTGAGCCCGCGACGACCCATCGGTTTTTCTTTGAGAGCCGTAGCGATTCGATCACCCAGAGGCGGCATGAGCTGTAGTAGTCCAACTGCTCCTGCACCCGAGAGAACGTCCGCTTGAAATCGGCTCTCCTCCCGCATCACACCCCAGATCAAAAAGGGCGAAACATTGAATTCCTGAGCCGCTCTTAAAACGTCACTGGTAAAAGCTTGGGGGTAGTGAAAGCGAGCGACCGCATCGTCAATATTCAGATTTTGAAGACTGAACGAAAATTCCATGCGCGCGTAAGAAACCAAATCAAACCAGTCGCCCAGATCACGAAGTCGATAGGCGATTGCATTTCGGAGAGCCACATTTTTTGCGCCTAGACCCTCTCTAAATCGCTCAAGCTCTAAACGTGCCCAATTGGATAAGCGAAGGCTTGCAAAAGCCTCGACACGCCTCCAGCTCACACTCTGAAAACTTTGATCCTGCATGCCCTGCGGAGCCGAATGATTATCTCGCACCTCATCGGTGACGTCAGCGCTATGAAAATCTAAAAAGTCAAAAGCGTGGGCTTGAGAAAGTTGTGCATGAAAGCTAGCTCTCCACTCTTTTTGTAGGCGCTGCTCAAATTTTTTCTTTTGTGCGGCGTCTTGAAGAAGTTCGGCAAGCTGAATCTGCCAGTAGAGCGCTTGAGCATGAAGTCGCTCTCCCTCGGGAAGCTTGGGGAGTCGCTGTAGAAGCTCAATGGCATTTTCGATTTCTTGCGAATTAAAAGCGTATTCGGCCTGAGCTCGACGCTTTTGCATCTCAATTTGGTAAATGGACCAGGCTTCGAACCAATGAGCCGTTTCTTGATAACGGCCCTTTAAAAAGTCTGCCCGAAGCGATCGAAAATGCTTTCGAGCTTCTTCAAAGTTTTTATCGTCCAGGGCCATCAGAGCGAGTCGCAGGGTAATGAGCTCTTTCTCCCAGGGATTGAGTTTGGATTGAAGAAGTTCGGCGTAAATGGGCCGAGCTTCATCGTATTCCCCTTGCCGGACGTGAGAGAAGGCTAGAAGAGATTGCCAGTCGAGTTTGAGGGCGGGATCTAGAGTTTTGTCTTTGAGTGCGGCTTTTGCCAAAGTCTCAGATTGCAAGTATTCTCTCCGAGCGAATTCAATTCCCGCAAGAGCAAGTCGAATCTTACCCCGATCTTTTTCGGCCACGATGTTTTGAAGTTTCTTCAGCTCCTCAATGCCCTTTGCAAAAAGAGCCGAGCGTTTGAGTTGATCCGCACGCAGAAGATGAACTCCTGCATCGAGCTCTTGAAATCGACCAGCAGCTCGAAGCGCTTCTGACGCGCTATCTGCGGGGTCGGAAAGGGGATGCTGGCTGTAGATTTCTTCGTAAAGGTGAAGAGCTTCAAAGCGATTTTCCAGCTTCCATTCAATTTGGGCGAGCTCCAGGAGGGCATCGCTACGTAGAGAACTTCTAGGAAACTTTTTTAAAAAATCACGAAGAGAATCTTTGGCCACGGGCCAGCGCTCAAGAGCGATCAAGCTTTGGCTTTGTAAAAAGTGTGCAGATTGCTGCATAACGACCGGAAGATCTGTAGGAATCTTCCACGAGATGACCTGCTCGTGCTTTTTGCTTTGATGAGCGGCCGAGAGTTGAAGGTAATCCAAATAAGAGTCAAAACGATCGTCTTGTACTTTTTGAATTTTCGACAGCTCCTGCCAGTTTTCGCGCTCAAACAGGGCGCGTGCTCGGAGCAAAATAAAGAGAGGGTCCTTGGTGTCGCTCGGAATTTGTGAGAGCACTTTGCCCCAATCGCGAGCTTCGACGGATTCGCTCAAAGTGGACAAGGAAACCTGAGGCGACTGTGGAGAAGGTGTCGCTGCGACAGCTGAAGTCGGCGTCGACTCTAAAATAATTGAGAAAGCGATGACCCAGAGACTCACTCGTCGCACCCCACTGAGCTCTATTTTGAGGCATTTATGGGACGAAAGCTAGTCCCCGAAATCAGTGCGATTCTTTAGCGCAATCTGTCAATTCTGATCGTTCGTTCAAGCCAAAGTCCGGTGAGTCTGCTCTGGCTGATGTGGGTGGAGTTCGGGCAAAAAAATCAGACTAGGAGAGGGGCGTAGTTCTTTAATACACGATTTCATGAGCAAAAATTGTTGCAGTTTGATGGCACTTAAAATGCTCTCTCTCACGGAGCCATGAAAAGAATCACCCGATATCCGATTTCATCGATCGCCCTTTTCAGCGGGTTCCTGTGGGTCCTGACAGGATGCACAGAAGAGCTATCATTCATGTCCAAGATCCAGCCCCAAGCGGAGGATGGTTTTGAGGAGGATCCGGGTGAGGAAATAGATGATCCTGCAGATCCGGTCGATCCGGTGGATCCTGTGGCTCCTGGTGACCCGATTTGTGATCCTCTTTCTCAGCAAGACGGGGGCAGCGATAACCGCCATGGTCTTTTGGGTCGCCTGACCTATCTCGATGCGAGTGCGCCTATTGCCCAATCGGTCTTTAATTTTTGGCAAATCACTTCAGAGGGTCTGGTGAATCCGGTGAAGCCCGTCGATATTTCTTTGTTCAGCAGCTGGATCAATACGCCGACGCGGCGATTTGATTCTGGCTTTTTTGTGGTCGGCGAAGATGTGCCCTTGCTTCGCGAAGATGGCCAAGTTCTTTACGAAAACTTCTCACTTTATTATCAATCAAATCTTGTGCTGGGAGAGGCCGAGCCGGGTGAGTACGAGTTTGCACTTCTTGCCGATGACGGAGCGATTCTTAAGATTCGAGGCGCTCAGGCCAATCAATCCGATTTCGTGATCAACAATGATGGAACTCATCCCACCAAGATGAAATGCTCGACGAGCAAGGTGACGCTTGATGAAGACTCCCGTTTTCCGCTCGAGCTTTTTTACCATCAAGGGCCTCGCTACCATGTGTCGCTCCTCTTGATGTGGAGAAAGTTAGCTCCGGGTCAAATGGCGGGACAAGATGTGATGTGCGAAAGCCTGGGCAATTCGCTCTTTTTTAATCCCAATGTTTCGCCGAGTGCGCCTACAACTCACTATCAGCAAATGCTGAATCGAGGATGGAGTGTGGTTCCCTCGAGCAGCTATCTCTTGCCAGGAAACGTGACCAATCCGTGCACAGAGCCCTGAGAAAGAGGGAGCCGATCTCTGTTGAGAGCAAGATTGAGAACTTCGTTTCCAGGCTTTTCAAAAGTGAGGAGAGTTGCGATAAGAAGAGGGTGAAATCGGACTTTCATTTACTCACGCAGTCGCATTTATTTTCTCGTGTTTCGTCACCTCCGGCCGAAGGAGCTTTGCGTTTCGAAGCGAAGCATCCGATGTTTGAGTACTCGGTAGACTCCGTTCCGTCCGAGGTTTCCTCAGCGATGAGAAGTGCGCAAGAGATTGTCGTCGTAGGGATGGGTGGGAGTGTTTTGCCACTCAGAGCACTCTTAGAGACCGCACCGGGAGTCTCGAAGATACGAATTTTAGACAGTGTGGATCCTGCAATCTTTGATCAGGTTTGTGCTTCTCTTGCAAATCCTTTGTTTTGTGTTGTGAGTAAAAGTGGAGAGACTTTAGAGATTCAGGTTTTGTTGGCTGAAATCTTAAATCGATTTCCAGAAGCAAAGATTTTAGCGGTCACCGATCCCAGCAGGGGAGCCTTGCGTGAACAGGTGCGAGCGAATGGCTGGCTGAGTTTAGAGATTCCACCCACCATCGGTGGTCGCTTCACTCACTTTACGATTTTTCATCGCGCATTGGCCGAAATGCTGGGTGTCGACTTTGACTCCTTGCTTGTACGCGCCAAGCATCTTCGAGATGAGTTTAAAAAAGAGGCGAAAGCTCTAGAGCATTTGTTTCGAGTTTTGTTTGATCCCGTGGTGAAGCGCCATGTTTTGTGGGCTTATGGATCGAATCGCTTGGGAATGGCAGAGTGGATGCTTCAGGCTTTGGGTGAGAGTCTTGGAAAAATCAATGCGGGTGCAAAGCGTTCGGGAGTGATGCCGATGGTTCTTCGTGGTCCGCAGGATCAGCACTCCATTTTGCAGATGCTCATGGATGGGCCTCAGGACTCTGTCCTGTGGTTCATTGGTCCAAAGAAACCTTTGGCCGATGATTCTACACTGCAAAAGTCTCTGTGGGTTTTGGCTGAATCTACACTTCAAAGTTTTTGCGAGCGCGTTGAGACTGCTGATCGCTCTCAGTCGATTGTTCAGAGCTGCATTCGAGATAGCTTAGATGCCACGGAGTTGATTGTTTTGATTCAGTGTTTTATTGAGTATGCAGCGATCAAACTTGAGATCAATGCTTTCGATCAGCCAGGAGTTGAGCGCGGAAAGATTATTGCCCGAGAGATCTGGGCGAAGATGTCACCATCGGAATGAGCTGGGTTACAAAGGTTTCATTCGTCTCGTTCACCGCCTTCATAATTTCCGTATTGCCCTCAAGCGGTATGTCTTTTTGAATATCTAAGATCTCGTTTCGAGTTCGATCCGAGATGGCTCGGTGCTGAACGAGAATTTCTCCAATCGATAAATTCTTTTGAATTTTCTGATAAGATTTTTGCAGCCGAAGTGCAAAATCCAGTTGATATCTTCGCACTTGGCCGCGCTTCAATAAGAGCTCGCCCAGGGCCATAGAGTCCTCGGTGCGATCGGTTGTCGCCTCGATGTTCTCAGCTTGATTCACGAGCTCTGCCATAGACATTTACCCTCACGGTTTTGATCCACTGACACACACGGGGCACCATAGCCTTGAGAGCGACTTTGGGATAGAGGGGCCTAAGTCCTTGAGATTTCAACGATTTTGACTCATGACCGATTTCAGCTGGCGACAGAGCGGTGGTTCATGAGTGTCGAGTGCTTGCCGAGTCATGGATGACTCCTCTGTGTTATCGAAGGAGCTTCTTCCACTCGAGCTCAGCCCCAGGAGTTTGAGCGCGTTCAATTTCTTTAAGCAGTTGCTTTAGAATTTCGGGTGAAGCGGCTGCGAACTTTTGGGGGTATTCGATGGAGTGAGAGTGTGAATCCAAATTTCGCACTTCTCCCCCAGCCTCTCGAATCATTAAAATTCCCGCGGCTACATCCCAAGGGCTCACGCCCAATTCCCAAAATCCATCAAAGCGTCCCGCTGCGGTGTAGGCCAAGTTGAGAGCCGCTGATCCGTCGCGTCTCACAGCCCTCGAGTAAAAAAGCATATGGCAAAAAACGGGCAAGGTATTCGTTTTGGAGTTCTGCAGATCGTAAGGAAAGCCAC
>JBILFF010000178.1:0-3026 GCA_044351695.1 Bdellovibrionota bacterium | reverse complement strand
AAAGATGATCCCGACTTTTGCGCCCCCCCACTAAAAGCTCTGCCGAGCCGAGAAGACCCTCGAGTCGGTCGAAGTGTTTTTCATTCACCAAACGAGAGCTTTGGCTACCCTGCACGTCTTTTGGAAAAAACTTCTTCAGAGTCTCTCGAGCCAATTCCAAGAACTGCCCCTCGCTTGATCGGGGGATGAGTGCAAAATCGGGGGCCACACACGTTTGACCCGAGTTGTACGCTTTGCCCCACATCAATCTTCGAACCGCCACAGGATGCACAGATGAAAGCGCATCAAACACAGCGGGGCACTTTCCTCCTAACTCCAGAGTGATATCCGAGAGATGTTCGGCCGCCGCTTTCATCACTTTTTTGCCAACTTCTGTGCTGCCTGTGAAAAAAATTTTATCAAAAGGCAGCTTCAGGGCCTCTTCAGCGAGTGACACCGGGCCGTGAATCACTTTAACGTGTTTGGGATCAAAAACATCGGCAATGATTTTCTCAAGCCATGCTGAAGAGTGCGGACTGTACTCTGAAGGCTTGAGCAAAACGGTATTGCCAGCTCCCACGGCTCCTATGGTTGGGATGAGCGCTAAATGCACGGGATAATTCCAGGGTGCCAAAACAAAGCAAGTTCCGCGCGGCTCAGGGCGCTCATAAGCTTTGGCAAGTAAATGATTGTGGGTCCAAAAGCGCGTGAATTTTTTTTGACGAGCAGACCAAGAGTCGAGGTTTTTGACGAAGAGATCAATCTCATCCAAGCAAGGCAGAAGCTCTGCCCCAATCGTTTCATACGGGGGCTTGCCGAGGTCCTGCATCAAGGCTTCGATGAGCGAGCGTTCTTCTGCCTCTATTTTGTTTCGCAGGTCCTTGAGAAGCTTTTTTCTAAAATGAAGATCTTGCGTGTTTCCGGTCAAGAAATATCGGCGCTGGCTTTCCCACAGTTTTTGGATCTCGCTCGCTGTCACCGCACTCTTCCTTTCTTGAAAGATAAAAAGAAGAAAGCCGCTCCCAAAATGATCAAAGGCAGGCTCAGGAGCTGACCCATGTTGATAGGCAAGCCGAGTTCAAAGGCTTCTTGGTTTTCTTTAAAAAATTCGATGACAAATCGCAGGCTGAAAGCGACTAAAAGCATTAGGCCAAAAGCCCCGCGGCTACCGAGATCATCTCGTTTTCGGTAATAAATCCACATGAGACCCGCTAAAATAAAATAGACCAGTGATTCGTAGAGCATTGCGGGATGCCGTGCTGTCGGCGTTTCGTTGATTTTTAAAAAAACAAATCCCCAGTCAGATCCCGTCGGTTTTCCGTAAATTTCAGAGTTCATGAGATTGCCAAGCCGAATAAAGGCCCCGGCAATGGGCCCGACCACTGCTACAAAATCCACACTCCACCAAAATCCTATTTTTGTTTGTTTTCTGGCGAAGATCCACATGCTGGTCACAATACCAATGATTGCGCCATGCGATGCGAGTCCTCCTTCCCATACTTTTAGAATCGAAAGAGGGTGGGATAGATAATACTCGGGCTCATAAAATAAACAATGAACCAGCCTCGCCCCGACAATCGTTCCGACAATCGAGTGAACCAGCATGCTATCTAAGGCTTCTATTTTTAGCTGATGATCGCGATAAATTTTTCTTCCCAAGAAGTATGAAAAAACAAATCCAAGAGCAAAAAGAAGTCCGTACCATCGGAGTGTAATCGGACCTAAGCTAAAAATTTCAGGTGAAGCATTCCATTCAATCATGGTCACCAGACTAAATCGACTTTACACTGGGGCGTGAGAAGAATTTCGATTTTAATTCTCTGCACGCTGATCGTACAGTTGTCTGCGCGTTATGCATCGCCGCTTTGGGTAACGGGACACTTTTATTGGATTCCCTTTCTGGCGCGCCTCGGCCCCCCGCTTGTTTTAGCTTTTTTTATTCTCAAATTATCATCTAAAGACTTGCTTCTGGGCCTTCCCCAGATGTCGCGAGTGGCCTGGGTCTGGACTATTGTCGCTTTGATTGTAATCCCTTTGGTGGTTTCCTTCATTCGTTGGGATCCTTCGTATCTTGCTGCTTATCCCCAGTACACGAACGATGAGATCCCCGCAGCCGATCGACTCGAGCGGTTTGGATTGTTTACGCTTTCGACTTTTTTTTCGTGGGCTTTGATTCACCGCGGCTTTCTCTTGGGCGGGATGAGACGACTACTTATTCGAGAGCTTAAAATTTCAGAGTCCGCGGCTGCGGGGCTCGCCATTTTGTGGACGACTTGTTTTGAAGTGCTCTACCACTTGATTAAGCCTGGCCTTGAGGCGTGGGGGCTTCTGATTTTTTCGCCGCTTTTAAGCTATCTAGCCCTAAAAACGAGAAGCCTCTGGTTGCCTACCCTGCTTCATCTTTATTTGGAGCTGTGCTTTATTTTAACCTTGGTTTTTTTGGTTTAGGCTCTATCGGAGAGCTAGGACTTTAGCCGCGCTGATTTCGTCCCTTAAAGCTTGGATCTTTGAGCCAGCGACGCAGTTCTTCTAAAAGGCTCTGCTCGTAAATGTCTCGCTGGTTTTTGGATTCAAGCTCTCGAATCATTTTTTTGATCTCTCTGCGTGAAGAGCGAATCTCAGGCTTTACTTCTTGAAGCATGATTCGAATATGTGCCTGTTCAAAGCTCTTTTCGCCCGACTCCATGGAATGGGCCATCCAAAGGGCCGAGCTGATCAACAGGATAAAAATAAAACGTCGCCCGCGCATTCGGGCCGATCAGTAACGGCTTTAGGGTCTTGCCTCAACTGCGTTCTTCTGTCGCATATCCCAACCGAAAGTCGCGACCAACACGCCCCAATTGTTGAGAAAAACCAACATTAACGCCGCAGATATTGCTCCAAAAAATCATGAAAGAGTTCAATTCTTCGCTCCTGCCAAAAGTAACGATCGATTTGATCGATTTTCTTGCGCTGAGAAGGATCGAGCCTGGCGGTAAATTCTTGGATGCGAGCGCGTATATACTCAGCGAATTCAATTTGATGTTCTTCCATTTGATCGAGAGTGA
>JBILFF010000073.1:0-11073 GCA_044351695.1 Bdellovibrionota bacterium | reverse complement strand
ACGGGTCATGGCTGGAACAGTCCCGCGATTCCAGCAGGGTCCACTCAAAGAATTTTTTATGCATACAAAGTGAACATCCCACCCTGTGCTGGAGCGACCACCTGCCCTTTAAATCAAGGAAGCTTTTTGTGTAGATACACAGCAAGCGGCACAGAAATCGTAGGCTTGCCTCCGACTAATCTGATTGCGAACTATCCATTCCAAAGCTGCCAAACCAATAGCCAATGCTCCTGCACTTTACCTTGGGGGCAGGTCGTCAGCATCGGTGCGACGGGCTGGGCATACAACACCCAGCAAGTCGACTGTGGTTATGTTTGCCAAGATCCTAACTTTGGACGTCCCTATCGGTGCGATGCCTTGGGAGCGGGAACGATCTTGTGGGATACTTATGCCTCCATTCCTCTAGAAGGTGCTTTTAACAAAGCTTCTTGTACCTCCAAAACAGATTGTGCCGGTCAAGGTGGAGGCGAATTTGGTGGAGATGGCGATGGCCAAGGTTTGGGCTCTTACGGCGATGCGAGTGCACCAGGTGGTGGGGGGCCCGGAGGTCCTGGTCCGGTTTGTTTGCCGTCCGATGTTCCTCCAGGAGATTACAAAGAGAATTTGATTGTTCAGTATTCGAAGGCTCGATGCAAGCTCCCCTCCTCTTTCTCGGTTCCGCATCCTGGAATTCCGGAAATCTTTAACATTGGAGGAACCATTGCCCCTGGAGTTCGCTTGAGTGCATTTAAGAAAAAACGGGTCTGTCCAGGCGAGGGAACTTGCGAGCAAAGGCGTATTTCTCTTTACTGCGATTACGATGGACGCCTCTATTCACCACAGCTCTCGACCGGTGAGCAAATCTTTCCGAAATGTGAAGTCATCAAACCAGATCATCCCCAGTTTGAGGAGCTATGCCCATGATCGCAAAGCTCTCAGCGACGTCTGTTTTTTTTCTGGCGATGATCTGTTTAGGCCTCGCTGCCTGTAGTTCTACGAGTTATACCGATGATTCTCTCGATCGAATCCTCGAGCAAGCGGATGTCTTGCAAGATTTGGCCTCTGCCCCTTGTTTTCCTCCTTGGGCTGACGGTGTTCAGCTGAAGCCCGGCGAGAAAATTGCTGCTTATCGAGTAAGCTCCACCTGTTCAAGCGACTGTGAGAGTCAAAAAATCCTACGAACTTGCCAGAACGGCGTTCTGACCGGACCGAACGAGTATATGTTTCCAAGCTGTCGGCTAAATCAATGCAAAACCTGCAAACTCCCCTGGGGTCCTACTTTGCTTCACGGACAAAGTATCTCTGCTTACAAAGAAGCCACAGCCGCTTGTGATTTGAGTTGCCAGGGCACTGCTTGCGGATGTGAAGCCGAGAGTAATCGCGGAAGTATCACTTGCAATGATGGAGAGTTGATTGGAGCAGAAAACTTTTCTCATCCCACTTGCACCGCAGCCGCTTGCTCTTGCCCTAATCCATGGACTGCTAGTGCTGCACCAACGCCTCACGGAGAGACCCTCGTGGCTTACAAATCTCCAAGTGTCCCTTGTGTAAAATCTTGCAACAATCCGCAAGCGCCCATCCCCAACTGGTGTGCTGGAAGTTGTGCCGAGAGCTCTCAACTGGATCTGCTTTGTCAAAACGGAGTCTACGTCGCTCAAGGAAGAGTGTGGGCCTTGAACGAGCTTTTTAAAACCTGCCAAGTGAGCCCATGTAACAATTGTAGTGCTGGATCTGCTTCTTTTGAGCATGGCCATCAACACCATCAAGTCTATGAATATAATCTGTCTAACCCAAATCGATGGAACAATGGAGTTCCACCTTGTGACTCGCAGTGCTCGAGCATTCAGGGTTCAGCGGTATGTGTGGATGGCGCGTGGTGGGGAACCGGTGGTGGGAGTCCGTACTGGCAAGGCTTTCTAACCAATCCCAGCTTCTCTTGTGCTTATCCACAGGCTAACTGCCAATGTGAGTTGCCCTGGGGTGGAGAGTTTATGCCGCATGGTGGAGCTCCAAGAGAGGTCTACTCAGCGGATCGACCAGCTTCTTGTAATGATCGATGCGATAGTTTGAAAGGGGAGGTGACGTGTTCGTTTGGGGTTTTGCAGGGAGAAACCGGTTTTATTCATCAGCAGTGTCTTGAGCCTGAAGATAATGCTAACTGCTTCTGCATCAATCCTTGGGACACGAGTCAAAAAATTCTTCATGGTAACGCACTAAGCCCAGTATACGAGGCCCCAGCTCCGCAATGTAATCAAAGCTGCACCTCTGAACTCTACAACGATTCCGGCTTAGTTTATTGTTTGGACGGCGCATTCACTACAGATTTGAATAACTTGTTTCAAACATGCGATGCAGAGGCAGCTGACTGTGACTGCGCACACCCGGGTGGCTCCGCTTTTGACCCGATACGTGAAGGCGAGACCAGAACTTTTTGGAAGCAAAGTGAGGTGCCGTGTGTTTATCTGCCCGGCACTTGTAGTGCCGCTTCTGCCGCTCAATCGACTTGTGAAAGTCAGCAGAGAACTTGCACTCTGGGAGAACTCTCAGGAAGTTCGGAATTCATCTTTGAGCAGTGTCAGGTCGATTGTAAGTTTTGCAATCTTCCGAATCAAATGGGTGAATTGATCGAGCAGATTGCATCCACCGATCAAGAATGCCATTTGAGTCTGAGTGCGTTTGAGGGAGTCATTGCCTGTGGAGAAACCTGCGCCAGTAAACGTGCTCTCGTTTACTGCCGGCGAAATGCGGGTGAGGACACTGCATCACTTCAGTTTGTGCAAGAAGGTAACCCTTATAATCTTGGCATGAACACTCTCATTCATGCCGCTTCTGCCTGCGCCGATCCGATTGGAATATGCACCACGGGCGGAAACCCCACACGAGCCTGTTCGCTACCTGGCGAGTGGAGTATGCAGAGCGAGTCTCAAGCTGCAGGCTGGTATCGGTCGAATCAAGAGCGCCCACCACACACTCGGTTTCCTTGGTCGGGAGATCCGGATTATTGGACTAAAAACTACCTCGAAAATTACAAACTCTTTGTGGGTTTGCCGAATCAAGCAGAATACCCTTACGGACTTCGCAAATATCAACCCCCTCAACCTCCTCAAACACCTCAGCACGAATGGTTTTATCAAGTCAGTCCGCAAACGATTATGACTTTCTATGATCGTCCAATTGTTGATCAATCGGATGATCCAAACGATCACTGCGATGATCATGCAATCGTCAAAAGATGTCATCCCGATGGGTTTTGGTATCCCCTCTTGGATTGGGTACTCGCATTGGGCCCTCCATTGAGCCTGCTCAATACAAGCAATATCAGTTTACCAGCTGCCGAACCTTAGAGCCGAATCAATTGAGCTGGGTCGAAACAGAAGTGGATCTCTTCACTGAAGCGCTTTTTTGCCTCATTTCGCAAAATGCTCCAGGGGCATGTTTGTTTCCAAAGAATCCATTTGCTGACGGCTTAGGCGGCTACGCTTCGAGCCCGGTGTACGAGCTTGAGGCGCGACAACGATTTGGGATTTCGTGGTACGACTCAAGCTTCTCTGGTCTTTTGCAATCCTCTTCATTTCGAGTGGCCGAGCTGTTTATCGATAGCCTCTTCTACGGCCAGTTGCATGAATGGCAGCAAAACGCCCAAGGGGTGTGGGAACTCGTGCCGCTCCCCGAGCAATTTTGTAAAAGCTACGGAGCTAAAATGCTGCCTGATCGAATGGATGAGGGCGAGGTGCTCAGTGATCGCCACCGAATTCCTTTTGCTGAGGCGACGCGAGACCCTGTAGTGACTCAGTGGATAGATAATCCGAAAGACTACCCGACGCTGCGAGTGCAGCTCTTTTATGGCCTCGAATACATGACCGAAAAGCTCATTCATCTTTTTGGATCGGAGGCCATTCATTTTCAGAATCGATCGCTCAATGTCATTCAGGGCGATCCTCTCTTTAAAAACAACGCTGCTTTTGTTCGCGCTTACGATCCATTTCTTGTTTTTGGACCAGAGATTGCTCTCGTTTCACCGACTTCAGCAAAAGAAATCGTTGGGCGACCTTTTAATTACGACCTATCCGTCGTGGCCCACGAACTAGGGCATGCGAATCTTTATTTTGCGTCTGGAATCATTGAGAACGGAGAATCTGAGGTTTGTGGGACGGATGGCGGAGTGAAATCGATTTGCTGTGAAACAGCTCGCGGCTGCATTCGTGCCATTGATGAAGGGCAAGCAGACTTTGTTTCGAACATTATTTTTCCGGACTCCCCGGCAGTCGGTGATGGATTTTCAGAAAGTGATGAAGGTCTTCGAATTTGTGGAATCGCTAGAAATGCAGAGCGAAATGCCGGCTTTGTCGGAGGCGTTTTTGATCCTTCGCAAGTTCTCACTTTTCAACAAGCTTTCGATGCCTGCTCAAATGCTTACAGGGGCCAGATTCATGCGATGGGCTCAGTGTACGCTTCGATTTGGTGGACTCTTCGAAACTCGCAGCAGGACTCCCCTAGTCGACGTAAAGTCGAGCGGCTGTTTTTGGAGCACCTCAAATTTTTAGATTCCGCATCCGACTTTTGCTCAACTCGTCAGGCCGTTTCACAAGCTGAAGCCGCTCTGTGGCAAAGCCAAGCCCTCTCGAATGCTTTCAATATTGAGTTGCAAAGACGGGATCCAGGGGGGCTTTGTGACTAGGTCCCAAGATCTTACTTTAAGCTTTTATATTCATCAGAGATGACTATCGAATTGCGGTGAATGATCTTGCCGGTGGAGGCGTCTAAAAGCCAAATCTCTGTGTCGGGTCGGTAGGTCCCCTCCCCGGTGCTTCGTGCTTGGTAGACGAGGCGAGCTCGGCCGGCTCGATCTGGAAAAACAAAGAGTCCCTTTTCGTCTAAAAGCTTCGCCTCGCTGCTAAACTGTTTCAGACGCTGCCGAATCGATTCTGGTTTAAGAACAGCGTTTGGCAAATCTCCGTGTACTTCCTTCATCTCATTTAAATTAAAAGAAAGAATTTCACTCTTTGGATAATCGACAACGACTCTCATCCGTGATCCGAAAACTGGACGGGCCTGATGAAGATGCTGAATAAAATAAACTTGCACGCCCTCCGATCGACGGCCGCCGGCGGGTTCTGCTCGATCTGCAAGACTCCCCTCGCTCAATCCAAAAGTCGGCAACATCGCCTGAGCGGTTGAGGCAATCCGACTTTCGTCAAGATCGGACACCTTGAGGCGGCCCCCGTACAGATTGCGAATACGCCCTTTCACCGTCTCAAGCTGCCATCGCTGATCGCGACCGGCCATCAAGTCTTCTCGAGTCGGCAGAGGATCCGACTTCACTTGGGGGCGCTTTGCCGACTCTCGCGAAGTCTTTCTCTTCACATTTGGGTCTGCGGCCGTGGCGTCTTCTGTTTGCTCACTGGGGCTGCGCATGAAAAAAACATAAAAAGTGGCGAAACAAACGAGAGCTAAAATAAAAGACAGAATTATATAAAAGCGTTTACGGCTGCGGATACGTGTTAAAAGTTCATCCAAAAGCATCGTCCGTTCTCCATTTCTTCTGTGGCCAGTCGTCTCACATTTTGACGTCCCTAGTGGCAGAAATCCACCCTTCGCGGGCGTTAACTTTGTGTAAGTAAAATAAATAAAGAGCTAGTAAAGTTAACGCGCAATGCAAATACCATAATCAACTCATATATTAAAGAATCTGTAACTCACTTAAATGTTAACATATGTTAACATTTAAGTGCTTGGGGGGCTCTTCGACATTCACGCTTTCGATTACCTTGGAGACAAGGAGATGAACTATGAAATTGCTCACTCAAAATAAAATGATTCCTCTAGCGAGCGTACTGATTCTGCAAGGCTGTCTCGGGAGCAGCTCTTCGTCGAGCACCGATGCCACTTTACTTGATGGTGGAGAAGCTAATCTTTCTATTGGCATGGCTTTGAAAACAGCATCATCAGGAATGGCTTTAAGCTCAGCTGCCTTAACTGTGGGTGGCAACGTTGAGGTGACGAAAGCGATCATGAATGTTGAGAAGATCGAACTTTGGTTGCCTAAAGGCAAGCGATGTGAAGATCTTGCTGACTTCACTTTAGATTCACGAATTCGATGTGACGAGTCGGACGACCTTGATGAAGAAACAGAGAGCTCAGACAAGCTCGTAGTTGATGGCCCCATCGTATTTGATTTGGTCAATGAAGCTTCGGATCCATCGCTCGAGGGCGTAACGCTTCCATCGGGTATTTATCAGCGGATTCGAATCAAGGCGAAGAACAATGAAGATCAAGTCAACTATCCTGAGCTTCAGCAAAACAGCGTCTACATTGAAACGGAATTCGATGTTGAAGGCACTCCTACAAGCCTAGCGATTCAAATCGAATCGGATGAGGATATTGATCTTCGTTCTGCAGGCGGACTTGAGGTTTCTGAAGGAGCTGCTAATCGAATCATTACCAGTATCAATGCCGGAATGATTTTTGATGCAGCTGAATTGGCGGTTTGTGTTTCAGCTGGAGCTTTTAGCTCAACGGGTACGCATTCTTTTGTTGTTGACGAAGATGAGCACGAGGCTTCGGGAGTCTGTGAAGACTTTCTCGAAGCCTTTGAAGAGGGCTTCTTTGCCGAAACCGATCTGGATGAACGCAATGACGATTCGCAAGAAAATGACGACGATGAGGATGGTCAAGAGGATGACGATTCGAATGATGATTAAGGAGGCATTGAAGTGAATAAGCTGGGCACGATCGAGAAGCCGGATATCTTTCGATACGAAGACTATCGAATCTATCTTCGGGATATGTATCAATACCTGAAGGCAAGTTGCCCGGGTTTTTCGTATCGTGTCTTTGCTCGGTTGGCCGGAATTAAATCTTACAACTACCTAAAGCTGGTCATGGATGGGCAACGAAACCTGAGTTCTAAAATGATTCCGGCTTTTGTGAAGGGCTTTAAGCTAAACAAACAAGAGGCGGAATTTTTTGGTCATACAGTAGCGCTCAGTCAGGCACAAAATGTTCAGTCAAAAAGTGAGATTCTTCAAAAGCTTCTCCGAGTAAAAAAATTTAGAGAAGTGAAAGAGATTGATCTTGATCAATACGAGTACTTTTCAAAATGGTATTATGCGGCAGTAAGAGAGCTGATGAATCTTTCTGAGTTTCGTCAAGATCCCGCATGGATCTCACAAAAACTAGGTGGTTTGATTAGTGAAGCCCAAGTGGTCGATGCTTTAAAGCGCTTGGAGAGACTCGGACTGGTAGGTCGAAATACTGACGGAGAACTTGTGATCACCGAGGCAAATATTGCTTCGGCGCCGGAGATTCAATCGACCGCATTGTTTTCGTTCCATGAAGAGATGATACAAAAAGCTCTAAATGCTTTACGAACGCTGGGTCCTGAGGCACGAGACGTGTCTTCAGTGACACTGGCTTTGAGTGAAGCTGATTTAAGGATTGTTAAAAAATCGATTCTTCAGTTTCGGCGAAAGATCCTGACGCAGTTTGATGGAAAGCGTCCTTCTGGAAGCGAGGTGTTTCAAATGAATTTTCAAATATTTCCATTGAGTCAGGGAAAGGTGAAGTGATGAGAGCGTTGGTTTTACTTTTTGTATTGTCTTGGTGGATGCAAGCATGCGGCGGCACAGATGCGGGCAATCCGCGAGGGGTGCGACTAAGCATGCAAGTAGCAAGCTCAAGTGCTTCGCCAACAGCCTTACGAGGGCTGTCTAATGGAGCGGCTTCGTTGAGCGTGGGAGATTTAAATATTTCACAGGCCCGCGTTTCTATTGGTCGAGTCGTTCTCCGCCCCTTCGAAAGCTGTAACAACGAAGATGATGATGAAGATGTTGAAGAAGAGTTAGAGCCTTTTTTGGTAAATATTTTAGATGGTGGAACTCTAGCGAGCTTTGTGCCGAAGGCCGATCGCTATTGTCGTCTTCGTATTGACTTTAAAAAGTTTGAGGGCGCTGGAGAGATGAACGATATATCAATTTACATCGCGGGAGCCCTAACCGATTCAACTCCTGTAGAAATTCGAGTGAAGTACGAAGAAGAATTTGAGATTCGCAATGAAAGTCAGGGCTTTGTTTTGAGTCCAGGTCAAAGTTTGATTGTGGGACTCGATGTTGATCAGTGGTTTCAGGGTGTCGATTGGGACGCAGCAGATCAAACGGATGGAGTCATTTTTATTGATGAGAATCGTAATGAAGATATTTTCGAAAATATCTACAGCGCAATCCGAAGCTCTGCTCGCCTTGTTAAAGACGAAGATGACGACGGTGAGATTGATGATGATGAGTTTGAAGATGAAGATGATCTTGGTGAGGACTGAGGGCCTTTGAATAATCCTTGATAGAATTGTGCACTTTTTGGGGGGACTTAGGCCCTCATCCGAGCATGCTGGTTGTAAGGCTTTGAAAGTAGTCTACTTTCAAAGTGACAATTTGTGGCACATCCGTTGCTCCTTCTTTTGGTTTAATTGGCCAGTTCGATATCAGATGGCGGATTAGGAGGTTAAGTGCGTTTTGTAATTATCACAGTGGTATTTCTAATTCCTGTTGTTGCTCTCCATGCTGAAAGTGAAGCATTTTTAAATTTTGATAATTCGGAAGTGTTAGAGACCTGCGAGGAGGCTGCTTCGCGGGAAGCTGAAATTCATGCTCAAGCTGTCGCCCCCTTGATCCGCCAGGCCAGGTCACTTATCTTATCGCGTATCGAGCCCGTGCTTGACAGAATCGCGAGCGAAAAAATGCCAAAATTGATTCTTTCCGAGGACTTTATAAATCGACTCACGCAAAATGTGGCTCGGAGTATTCCAGCTAAAGTTGACTGAATAGGCGCTATTCATTTGATCAAGCTCAATTCTTATTGATGATCTCGGCGCGACGAGCACTTGGATTTAAGATCTGATCTGTTTGGGCTAAAAGGCATGAACGATCTTCGTCTAGCTATTGCGCAAATGCGCTCTTCGGCTGATCCCTGGGAGAATCTGCTTCAAGTCGAGAGCTTTATCGAAGAAGCGGCTCAAGAGAAGGTGGGTCTTCTTTGCTTTCCGGAGAATGTTTTTTTCAGGAGACCACGAGCGGACCTCACTGATGAGTATATTTTTCGGGTTCACTTGCAAAAGCTCGAGCCTCATTCAGAATTTACATCGGCGGAAGAAGAACTCCTTGCAAGAATTCCATTGGCAGTGAGCCTAGGTTCGGTGCCTGAGAAGAATCCGCTCCATCCACGGCCTTTCAATGCGCATTGCCTCGTCGACCAAGATGCTTCTCTGACAAGCTATCACAAGATTCATTTGTTCGATTTTCAAGGAACGGCAGGAATTTATAAAGAGTCCAACGATGTTAGGCGCAGGAGCGAGACGAAAACGGCTTTGGTGAAAGAAGAGTCGATCGGGCTCTTCATTTGCTATGACTTAAGGTTTCCCGAGCTCTTCCGAAAATTGGCCGTGGAGGACCAGGCAGAGCTTTTGTTGGTCCCTGCGGCCTTCACACTCGAGACGGGCCGAGCGCATTGGCACTCGCTTCTCAGAAGTCGTGCGATTGAGAACCTGTGTTTTGTTTCAGCTGCCGGACAATGGGGCTCTCACAAAAACAATCAGGGTCAGGATTTGTTTTGCTATGGGCATTCGCTCATCATTTCGCCTTGGGGAGAAATTTTGGCCGAGGGCCCTGAGACGGGAGACGCACTCTTGGTGGCAGATCTTAAAGGATCGAATCTTTTGCGAGCCCGGGCGAGGCTTCCTGTTTTTGAATCGATACGACTTTAGTTTAACGAGCCCAAATCTCCCACTGCCAGATGGCAATGCCGCTAGAGTAATCGGCATAGCCATACATTCCTGGAAAGTTAGAGCTGGGCTTTTTGGTATATAAGGGTCCGTTTTATGGGTGTTTCAAGATCTGCTTTTCGAGCAGTGATTTTCTTTGCTCTTTTTTTGATGGCTTTGGGTCAGCCTGCAAGTGCGGGGACTTGTCGAGACATCCTTTTGAAGATCTTTACTCCGCTCACAAAAAAAATAGATCGCCGATTACGATCTTAGATTTGCTCTTTCGATTTATTACTCGGCTCGGCAAGAGAACGATGTCTTTATGGGCGCAATCGGACTGATGCAGGCGGCCTCAGTCGTGTTGAGACATAACAAAACATCTCGGGGGGATGTCGACGCCTTTAACGATGTGAAGCTTGATTTGCTGCCGATAAAAGAAGATGAGTCTTCATCCGATGATTGGGGTGAATTCTTTTTTCACCTCGACGGTGCAAGAAGATTCGTTTCATGCTTTACATTACCTAGCGCGACTTGAGCAGGCCGATTCAAGATTTAATCCCGAAGGAAAAAAAGTGAGCTTAATCTTAGATGCTGATTTTCCGGAGGCAACGTTTACCAGACCGGAGCATCAATCGCGGGCCGCAAACGACAATGTGGTGGAGGTTTTAAAAGAGCTAGAGTTTGTTCGTTCGCGCGCCGTTGAAGCCAAGCATTTTCCGGTGCGTGATTCAGCGCAGCTGCAAATAGCCTTGGATTCAAGTCGCGACGCAGACATCATTTACGTCGTTGCTCACGGTGCTCCCGGAAAAATCTCGCTAGGAAGAAAAGATCTTTCGGAGCTGCTGAAGGGTGTTTCGCTTGACGACTCCCACTCGGCTCACGAAAAATCAGTTGTTTTTGTTTCTTGCATGTATGGCTCGTATGCTGGTGAGTGCGCTGGCCCAGAGCCCTGGGTTGTGAATGGAGTACGTATCGGGGGTTCGAATTCAACAGCGGCGGTAGCAGCCTCTCAAAATAATCTGAGCTTTCGCTACTTTGGAGATAATGATTTATTGACGCCCGCTTTAGTAGCTGACGGATTTATTCGGCGAGTCGGCCGCTCGAGTTTGCAGACGTGGGTGTCGTCGATTGGGCTCTTGCAGTGGATTCTTGTGGAGCAACACTGGGAGCGGTGGACCACAAAACCAACAGAAGAACAGGCAGGATTTAGAATCCATGATGCGAAGAGCGGAACTGAGGATTTTTATTCTGTTCGAGAGTCTGCGGAGATGCGAGGGCTTCTGATGAATTCCTCTTCTAGAGTTTTGCAAGCCGCCGATTTAGCTCAGTCAGAGATGGAGCGT
>JBILFF010000072.1:0-11116 GCA_044351695.1 Bdellovibrionota bacterium | reverse complement strand
AGAAAAACTTACTTCACTTCTCGATGCAGCGTGTGCTTGCGGAGAAAGGGATTGTACATCTTCTTTTCAAGACGATTCGGAATATTGGTTGGATTCTTGGTCGTCGTATAGCGAGAAGGAGGCTTTCCGATAGGTCTAGCTTCTGTACACTCCAAAGTAATAATGCGTTTTTTGCCTTTCTTCGCCATAGATCCACAGTGCTAGCCTTGCTTAAAGAATTTTCCAACAGCTTTTTATGGAATGCTTAGGGCTGACAGATTGGCGGGTAGCGCACCCGGACGATGATTATATCTCCCAAGTCTAGCCCCTCCTGCTGAGAGGGAGAGCTAGAGCTGAGCCCAAATTCGCAAACCCAAGCAAAAAGGTATGGCAGGAAAGGGAGAGTTTTGCTCAGAGAAATCATTCTCCCCGCTCCATCGAAGCCCTCAATCCGCCCGCTTCTCAAGAGATCTCGGGAACTTAGCCAGGTAACCTTTGTTACTGGCCGAGCGGTACGACTCTTGAACCTGTAGGAGTGGTTAAGTGAGGGAAAGGAATGTCTATGAGCCCTGATTCGCAAGTGAACCTCAGTCAAGTCGCTGACCTTGGCATCGTTCAATTTTTTCAAGATGGCGGCTTTTTTATGTGGCCCATTTTAATGGTGAGCTTTCTGGCCACGGCCATCGGGCTCGAGCGCTATCTCGCCTTAAGAGTTCGCTATCGAATGGATGGTAAACGTTTTTTTAATGACGTGAAACGCTATGTCACGGCGAACGATTGGCGTCGAGCCCAAGAAGTTTGCAGACAACACCCCCATAATCCGCTCGCTCAAGTTTTAGGCGCGGGACTATCGCATGCGGATCTTGAGACGGAGGAAATGGAGACAGCGATGGAGTCTCAGGCACTTTTCTATATTCCAAAAATTAACGCTCGGATTGAGTATCTTTCTGTTTTAGCCAACATCGCTACTCTTCTTGGTCTCCTAGGAACGATTTCTGGATTGATTGCCGCTTTCTCGGTTGTGGGCGGTGCAGATGTCGGGGCGGCGGTGTCCAAAGAAGAAGCCCTTGCCAGCGGTATTTCGATTGCCATGTACACGACGGCCTTTGGATTGATTGTGGCGATCCCAGCGCTCCTCGCTCATATGTATCTCTCAAATCTTGCCAACAGCTTAATCGATGACATTGAACATTACGCGACCTCTTTAAAGCAGTTAATTCAGAGAATCAAAGCAAAAACAATCATTCCAAGTTTTGATATCGATGTCAGTGAAGAAAGTGCGCCGGCGAAAACTGGGGCCTTCCATCGGGCCGTCGAATCACAGAAAGCTTAAGGCAGTCGGAAAAAGAATGTTTGGATCAAAAAAACATCGCAAGAGGATTCAAGCGACGGGAGAACCTAACCTGATTCCGATCATGAATCTCTTTGTGGCCCTGATTCCTTTTCTTCTTCTGACGGCTGCCTTTGAAAAACTCGGAAGCGTGAGCGCAGATCTACCCGCTCTCTCGGACCACAGCAAATCGGAGGCTATCGCTGAAGCCAAAAGCAAAAAATTAGAGCTCATTTTTAATTTAAGCATCGATAAAGTCTCCGTGACCGGCTGGAATGATCGCTTTTCTATTCCTGTGGAGTCAGTCAATCAAAGTTTTGGTGTGACCGAAATCCAGCAATTAGAAAAATGGCTGGATGAGCTTAAAATAAAACATCCAGAACTCGGAACCAGCCTTTTCAGGGCCGAGGGCGCTGTGACTTATGATTTAGCAATGACCTGGCTCAGTAGTATTCGTCGAAACCCCTATCTTTCCAGCGTTGTTCTCGCTGCGGAGGCTCAATAGATGATTCATCGACGTCGCCTCAAGAAATCCACGGGCCTCATGCTGACTCCGATGATTGATATGTTCACGATCATTATTGTTTATCTGATCGTGAATTTTGCACCTGAAGCGGCAAGAGTCAAAAAATCAGACCATATTCAACTTCCTAAATCTCCGCTGAGTTTAAACAAAGTTCCTCCGATTCAACTTGAAGTATCCAGTGAGCGCATTCTGATCAATGGTCAGGAATTATCGGGACTCCGTCCGCAAGATGCTTCGATCGATGCCTGGATCGCCTTGGGAGAGAAGTTGAAGAATATGAAAACAAAAAATCATCCGATCTTAGTCATTTCTGATCGAGCAACCTCTTATAAACTGATCGATAGAACAGTCGGACAAGTCGCCTCTGCAGGCTACTCTGAGATTTACTTTTTAACTGAAGAATCGAAAGCAGGTGAGCAATGATTTTTTTGAGTCTGCTGCTGTTGGGCACTGAACCCACCAGTGACTCCAGTGGTGTCACTGTTGAAAAGAAAATCATTTATCAAAAAGAGACCTCTCTGAATTTTGAAGAGGCGCGGGTGGAAGGTGAGAACCAACTGCCTCCCGCTTTCTTTGTGACAAAGATGAACACTCCAAAAGGAGCAAGCCTCCTTGAGGAAAGACTAAGATTTAAAATGAGAGATTTTAATGAGTTAGGATTCTAAGAAATGAACGGATGGCGTCTACAGATCAAACGACAGCTCGGCGCTTGCGAGCTGATCAACCTCGACAGCCAGTCGATCGTGCACATCGGCGACGACACAGGCAACGAGATCTGTATGACGTCAACTCTGATTCCCCCAAAACTGCGCATGCTCCAAGTAAAGAGGCGCTTTATTCGGCTTCGATTGACTGACGAGGTTTTGTCTTCTTTTCGTGGAACGCCCTTCTGTCGACAGAGCTGGAAGACAGCACTTTATCGGGGCGAAATGATTGACATCACAGAGCCTGCCGAATGGAAAATCGGGGATTGTGAGTTTAAGCTCTTCCGAGAAGAAAAAATCATCCTCTCTCAATATAAAAATGAATTAGATCCACAGGAGCGAAAGCATGCTTTTCAGTCCGTCGGAATGGCTGGCGCGGCACACGTTCTGCTGATACTCGTTCTCCTCGTTGGAGGCATTGCCCTGCGAGACTTTGAATCTCCGCCTGTGACCCCCTTGCTCGCCAAGGCTGAAAAAATTTCAATCGCTGAAGTGAAGAATGTCTTTCAGCCCCCCAAGGGGATCACTGCTCCTGAAGAACGGACCGTCAGCATGCCCCCCGAAGTTCAAAAAGAAGTCGCGCCCAAAAAGCAGACTGAGCGTACTCTCTCCCAAAACAAAACAAAGGCTGGGCCCGCTTCTATGTCAATTCCCTCTCGCTCTGCCGCCACCGCTGCCGGTAGTGGTCCAGCGAAGCTCAATGTGCAGGCCATGGGACTTCTTGCTGTGGCCGGCGCACGCACGAGCGAGTCGAGAAGCCTAAGCATCGAAAGTCCTCGAGTGCTTCACGCAGATCCCCACGCGAAGAATTCAGGCATTGGGTTGAATCTTTTGAGTCGGGGAGTTCGCGCTGGCATTCAAACACAGCAGGTAGCCGAATTAAACGGCACATCGGTGGCAGCCTATGAGAGCGGAGAAATCGCTCGCCAGATCACAGCCAGTCGAGGGCCAGGAGTGCAGCTTGTTCGTAAAGAAATTGAAATTCGAGGTGGCCTCGACAGCATGGTCGTTCAACAAATTGTTCAAGAGCGCTTAGCAGAAGTTCGATACTGTTACGAAAACGCTCTTCTGTCGAATACGCTGCTCGCCGGAAAAGTGTCGACCTCATGGACGATCCTTTCCAATGGAGACGTCTCGAATCTTGAGGCCGTCTCTGACAATCCGAATATGCAACAAATCTTTGGCTGTATTCGCGATCGAATTAATCGATGGAAATTTCCCGAGCCTAAAGGTGGTGGCGTCGTGAAAGTCAAATATCCTTTTGTTTTTAGCTCTCTCGGAAGCTAAACTGGAAACATGAAAATAATGTTGAGTAGAAATTTTACCAAGTTTGTCGTCTCCATGATCTCTCCTCTCTGTTTTTCGATCTCTCTTTTGGGACAAGACGAGTTTGAAAAAGTGGAGGTTCTCGATCACCCAAGATTTTCTCTCAACAACCGATTTAACATCGACACTGATTTTTCATTCTTACCGCTCGACGCCTACTACAAGCCCCTCCTGCTCGACGTGGCCGGCTCTTATCAGTTCAATAACTACATCTCTTGGGAGTTTGCTCGTATCGGATTTCCAATCTACAAACACAACACAAAGCTGAATAAACAAATCGAATCTGTGGTTCGTGATCAAACAGGAGACAACTCTTTGGCCCTGACCACAGACGATCGAATGAACAAATTTAATTTTCGAGTTGGTTCGAGTGTCTATTTCAACTTGCTTTACAGTAAGAGCAATTTTTTTAATAAAGCCGTCGTTTATCATTACTGGCAAGCAGGCTTGGGTGCAAGCTTCTGGGATTTTGACTCAAGCGTTCGTCCTGACGGAAAGAAACTAAAAGCTCAACGACAATACGCGGCGGATTTAAATCTACGCGCTCGATTTTTTCTAAATGAAAATTTTATGATAAATTTGCGCTTTGCTCATAGTATTGGCTTCAATTCGAAAGCACCATCCAACATGATTCAGTTGGGCTTAGGAGGGGGATTTGCTTTTTGAATCGCTTCTGAGCATTTTGTTAACTTCAAGCGCTCCTGAGCGGGCAGTGATTGATCGAGCCCCCTCTGATTGGTTCAAAGGCACGAGTAAGCTTTTCGAATATTGTGTCGATGTGAAATTTGCACACCCGATCTGCCCGTCGATTAACCGGCTGAGTTTCGCCGATGTGGATTTTTCTTCAGAGTTTTTTACGCCGCCAACGGGACCCTTAAATCCTCAAACTTTATTTCAAGCGACCGTCCTTTACGAAGTCGGGCGAGCCCCCGAATATTGGCTCGTGGGGCTCGGACTAGATAAAAAGCGTCCCCGGGGTATCGATGCTCGACTTTGGGCAGAGGCTCAGCTTCTTTGGGCACGGCTACTCTACGATCGGGCTCAGTATTCGAAGGCTCTTGAATTATTTGATCAACTTGTCGATGAGTTTAAGGGCCGAGCTCTTTTTCATCAGCAGAGAGCGTGGGCTCAATATCAAACTCGCAAATTTGATAAATCCCTAGGAAGCATCGTTTCAGCAGAGAGTCCCTTGATTTTCTCAGTCCCTTTTTTTGATAAGTTCTTTCTTCGTGCGCTCATCGAGAAAGAGAATTGTCTCTTCCAGCAAAGTATGCAGACGATTATGAATGGTCGCACTTTTTTTTCAAGCTCAATGCCCGACCCGAAAAAACATCCTTGGGTTATTCTTTGCGAGAGAAAAAATTTAGGCGCTGTCTGTGGTCGCTTAGCGGAGTGGTATAAAATGCGCTACACAGAGAGACAACGACAAGCTCTTTCGGACCTCGATCTCTTAGAAATTGAACTGAGAGATCGTCTGACTCAGGGGCAAAGAGAAAAAAGCGAGTCCCAAATTGTTTGGCCGTTTATTGGAGAAAACTGGAAAGACGAGCTCGGTCACTACGCGGTTCCGGTGAAGTCAGCATGCGGAGCTTAGCACTTATCGTTACGCTTGTGGTGATGAACTCAAGAGACTGGGGACTCTACGCCGATGAGCTAGGCTCGCCGATCATCTCGCAAGACTTTCGTCTTCCGCCAAGCACGCTGGAGACAGCGACTCGACGACTCGAGTCTGAGACCAATGTTTTTAAGCGCTTTCATCTTCTACTTCGCTGGATCAAGATAAAAGAAGAGGTCGACAAGACCCTCATCTCAACGAGCGAAGATCCCAGCGCTGAAAAATTTAAGACCTCTAAGAAAGAAATTATCACGCGCATTCATCAGGAGCTTCCGAGCTTTCAAAAAACAGATCTACCGATCGTCAATCTTTATCGTGAGCTCGGATATCGCCAACAAGAGATAGGAAATTTTAATGACTCAATCGCGGCTTTCGAGAAAATTGCCAATCGAACGGCGGATGATCACCTTTCGTACGGAGATGCTCTTTTGGCGGTCGATCGCACTGTCGAAGCCCTAGATGCTTACGAACTCGCCAGCCGAGAGCCCCGACTGAGAGCGGCAGCCACCTACAAGCGAGCTTGGGGACTGATGCGGCTTGCACGTTTTGCTGAATCACTCAAAGATTTTGATCGATCGATTAGAGAGAAAGAAAACTCCAATGCGCGCCTAAGAGCCGAAGCTTACAAAGATCGCATTCGCCCATTTCTAGAAAGCTTTCAGAAATCAGAATTCGATCAAGAGACTGCGCAAAACTTTAAATCTCTAGCGCTCATTGTTCATCCTGAGGACCCCGCTCAACAGAAACAGCTTTATATCGATACACTCAAATCTTTGGTTGAAGGTTTTAACGATCGAGCAGAAATAGAAAAAGCGCAAAATGCATTCTCTTTCTTAACACAAGAAATAAAAGACGCCACAGAGGTCTTGCTTTTCTCAGCACCGACCTGGATCAAAGTATACCGCTCACGTCTCGATCACGCATCTGTTAGTCGAATTCTGCAAGCACTCCCTAATAAAGAGCTCGATCCTCAAGGGACCGTTTTTTTACGAACCGAACTTTATAATACGGCAGTTTTTTACGAGAACATTAAAGAGGCCAACAACAAGCTCAGTGCGAAACCCCTCCTCATCACGACTTATGCTAAATATTTTACTCTCTACCCCAAGGATCTCGAGGCGGACGCTCTTCGTATCAATTACTCACAAATATTGCTGGAGAAGGGAGAGGCCACTGGCTGCCTAGACATTCTCGATGATCGAGGGGGCAAGGAGCCTGAGGTGGAAGTGCTGGCCTCGAGTCTAGAGGCGAAATGCACGCTCAGACAACTCGATCAGCTTTATGCGAGTGCGCACGATTTACGATTTCAAAAAAAGCTAGAGAATGCCTTAATAACAAATAAGATCTACCAACGACCCGACTTAGGGGTCACCCCCCTACAAGCTTTTGAAGCACTCGCCCGAATGCTCATTGGCACCTTAAGCAAAAACCCCAATATTTTGCAGCTCCGAAGCGCGCTAGAATCCCTCATCAAGGAGTTTCCGTTTCCGGAGCAAAAAGATAATCCTCTTTTTTCGGACCTGCAAACTGCCTCTGCTGAGCTTCGGTTCAAAGAGATCCTCGAGTCTCGAAAATCGAATGATGAAAAGTCTGAGGCTTTTTTTGCCATCTTTAACGATGCAAAATCTGATACGGATGTAGCCCTCAAGGCTTTGACAAACGGAATCACACTCGGTCGAAGTGAGCCGGTCTTAGATCGCTGCGATAGGTTTAAAATGGAATACCCGAAGAGCTTTGCCCCCGGAGAACTCGTTTTTGAGCGATGCATTCAACTCGCTGAGCACTTTCTGAATATCGAGCGAGAGTATAGTTACTGGATATTTAACGAGAGGAAGTTGTTAGAGCCCCAAAAACTACGTCTTGGACTTTTAGAATTAGCCTTGGGTCAAGAGGCGCAAGGCCGAACTCGAATCCAAAACATGAATACTGCATCAGCGCGTGAAGCCCTTGCGCTCTGGAATGGTGAATCGGCCCCACCCGAAAAAGCTGGCCCCGCTTGGAATGCACTTGAAAAAAAGATCGAAGGCTTTCTGTCAACGCTCAAGCCCATTCGTTTCGAACAAATTCAAACACAACTTCCAAAGACAATCACCGCCTTTGAGAAATGGGATTCAGAGCTTTTGGATTTCGCCAAGAAGCAATCGGTGCCTTTGGCTATCTCTTTCGTTTTTGAATTTCGCGCGAAGCTCAGTAGCGGCCTGGCTGATTGGATTAAAGCCCTGCCGGAGCCGCCCGGCCTCGATCCCAACTCATTGCAAGAATATCATTTACAAGCTCAGGAGGTCGTCGGCCACTGGACGAAGCGAGCAGAAGCTCGCAGACAAGAGTGCTCTGAAAATGCTTTTCTGCAGACTCGAAGCTACACGTTACGAGACCCCCAAAACTGTCCTGAAGCAACTCCAGACGGCAAGTTTAAAGAAACTCTCAATGAATGGAGAAAAAAGATACCGACAGATCGTAGAGCCTCGACAATCGTCCGAACAATTTTAAAACGAGCAGAGAATTTGGATCAGCCCCTACGATCTCGGTATTACTTGTTTCGCGCGCTCGAACTTTCAAACAATCATTACGAGCGAGCACTTGTCCACGTCGCTCTGGCCAAGCTCACCAAGAGTCCTCGCTTTTGGAGTTTGGCTTACTCTCTAGATCCGGGACAACCAGAAGCTATCGAGCACTTTTTGAATTCTGCTCGAGGAAATCCTTTTTTTGAGCGCCTTTATCAGTGGCAGCTACGAGAGCTTCGACTTGAGGCATTAAACCCCTAAAACCACTAGGCTTTTGATGAACTGTACCTTGGTCCCGACACCTTGTGAGCACCGGCTGTTGGGTGTATAGAGAGCCATCCATGCTCTCTGAAGTCGACATTCAAACACGACTGGAGAAAAGTTGGGGTGGCTCTCAGTCCGCCTTGCTTCGCTGTTTAGCCGAGAAAACAGGCTCGATTGCCATGCTGTGCAAGGGCGACGGCCTCCTGACTCAAAGCTTTGGAATCTCAAATCTCAGAAGTGAATGGACCGACGATCAAATGACTTCACAAAATGTTCTCGAAGTCATCCCCGACCCCGAGCTTCTTCAACTTGTTAAGACTAGCGTGAAAGAAGACCGAAGCTATCGGCGCCGACTGAGAGTTTATGATCGCCATTTTGAAGTCCACATCTCCCCTGTTCACCTCTCCGCTCACCTCCAGCTTTGCATGGTCGTCATGATTCCAAGTCCAGAGCCTCATCGCACCTTCTTTGAAGTTCTGAATGCAGCCCCTTTCTTTGTTTTCTCATTTGATGAAAATGGCCATTGTATTCACCTCAACAATGCCTGGATAGACTTTCGAAAAAAGGATCGAAACAACCCAAGGTCGGACTGGCAGGAGGCCTTTGAGTCAAAAGATGCTCTTCTTTTTGAATCTCAGCTTCAACACTCGATCAAGAACTTGCGAGCCTTTGAGGTCGAGCTTCAAGCAAAAAGGGCAGATGGCTATCCGCATTGGATTCTTTGGAGGGGAACCCCTCGAATCAGCGATCAAGGAACACTGATTGGATTTTTTGTGACAGGGGTCGACATCTCCAGACATAAGGCAGTTCAACTTTCTCTAGAAAAATCCTCTCGAGATCTTCAGCGATCAAACTCGGAGCTCGAAGAATTTGCCTATGTGGCCTCACATGACCTCCAAGAGCCCCTGCGAATGATCACCAGCTTTATCGATCTTTTGCGCGAGGAATGCTCTGCCTCTCTTGATGAAACTGCTGATGAATACATGAGCTTCATTCAAGACGCTGCAGTCCGAATGAGAAGCTTGATTCAAGATCTTCTAGCGTACTCTCGTGTGGAGCGAAGCTTACCGAATCTTGTAGCGGTTTCCTCCGAAGAGGCTTTGGGGCTAGCCCTCCATCATACAAAATCTCTGGCAGAAGCAAGCCATGCCAAAATCGAGTTTGGAGAACTCCCCGTCGTGTCAGCGGACCTCAATCGACTCAGCCAAGTCTTTCAAAATCTGATCGAAAACGCGATCAAGTATCGCTCGACAAGCGACCCATGGATCCGGATTTCAGCAGTCAGCCGGAACACTCATTGGGAGTTTTGTGTCGAGGATAACGGTATTGGCTTTGACATGCGATTTCATGAGCGCATATTCCAGCTCTTTCAAAGGTTACATGCTCGCGATAAATATCCCGGCAGTGGCATTGGCCTAGCCATAACCAAAAAGATCATCGAAACCTTTGGTGGTCATGTTTGGGCAAAATCCATCCCCGGTAAAGGATCTCAATTCTTTTTTAGCTTGCCTAGAGCTGGGAGTCCGACATGAGCATGGCCCTCCAAACTCCCCTCAAGCGCATCAGGATTTTGATGATTGAGGATAATCTGGGCGATGCGACTCTTTTACGATCGTGTTTAAAGAAGGCCTATGGAAGCTCTTGGATTCAAATCTCTCATGCTCAAAGCCTTCAAGCGGCTCAAGCGCTTCTCGAAAAGGAAAGCTTTGATATCATCACCGTCGATCTTCATCTTCCCGACAGCCTGGATCTCGACTCTGTGATTACCACCAAGAGACTGGCACCTCATGTTCCTTTGATTGTCGTGAGTGGTTGGTCTGACCGAGAGGCTGCACGTCGCGCCCTACGACTGGGCGCTCAGGACTACATCATCAAGGGTCGTCTTGCACCCGAGACCATTCGATGGAATTTTGAATCCGCGATGGAGCGACAGCTGAAATTCAATGCCTCTGAAGAACAGCGCAAAGCGGAGATCGAAAGAAATCAGACCAAGGATGAAATTCTGAGCATGAGTGCCCACGACATCCGCGGGCCCTTGATTGGAGTCATTGCCTATCTGGATTCGATTGTTCGAGGCGATTTTATTCAAGATCTTTCTCCTCAGCACAAAAGAGTCTTTGAGCTCATGCTCGCCAATTGCGAGCAAGTTCTAAACCTCAGTGACGAAATTGTTCATGCGAAAAAGAAGAGCATTGACCTATTTTCGGCTCATCGCGAACTCATTCACTTAGAGAACTTCATGAGAGATTTTGTGCAAGAAGTTCAGGGTCGAGCGCTTGAGAAAAAAATTCATATCGAACTCGAGATGCTCAATGCACCTCGTGTTTATTTTTTTGATAGCCAGCTGATCAAGCGAGCTCTAAGCAATTTGATTCAAAACGCCATTAGCCACTCTCCCGAACAGGCAGTGATTCGACTTTCGGTGAGTCGTCATCGAGAAGCCTTAAGATTTGAGGTTCAAGACGCGGGCCCCGGCATTGCTCAAGATCTTAGAGATCAGCTTTTTAACGAGCCCACAGAGCGCTCGCGTGATCATGCCGAGGGCACAAACAAAGGGCTGGGCTTAGTGATTGTACGGCGGATTGCAGAAGCCCATGGGGGAAGAGTCTGGCTAGATTCTTCGAACCATCCGGGCGCTAAGTTTTGCATAGAAATCAAGCCGATGCACTAGAGCTTCGAATCTCGCGAAGCAGATCAAACCGGAAAGACGGTACTGCTCAACTCGGATCGACTCTGCACACCTGCTTTTTCAAAAATTCCAGTGACATGAAATTTGATTGTCTTCTCTGTCACATTCAAAACATTAGCGATCTCTTTATTTGAAAGCCCTTTAAAGAGCAGGCGACAGACTTCTTTCTCTTTATCGGT
>JBILFF010000071.1:0-11121 GCA_044351695.1 Bdellovibrionota bacterium | reverse complement strand
CATTCAAAAGTACAAAGATGCTTTGGGTGTGGTAGCCGTAAATCCATCATCCTCTCGGCAAGATGTGGTGGATGCTTCGCTTCGTGTGGGAGATGCGGGAAGCCCTGGGGTGTTTACGGGCTTTAAGACTTCTCTTCATCCGAGAGCCTGGAAAGCTTACAAGCTTTTTACTCCGCACTTTGAAGCCTTCGATCATACTGCCGACACGCCCGCACTCATCATGCTGAGTTCTCAAGATAGCTCCTATCACGATGAGCTTCTGCCCCGAGAGGTTTACGAAGAACATCTTCGCTCCTACGTAGATGCTCAATCAGGACGGCGGCTTTTATCTTTTGATTACGGTCACGATCTTTGGGTTTATCGAAACAATCCTCACTTTGATGCGGTGGTGAAGGAGATGGCTCAGTTTTTTGTGCAGGCTTTGGCGCAACCAAGTCACCCCTAAAAAGCGCGTCTTATTTTAGCCTGCTGAGCGGAATGACGAAACTGAAGGCTCGGGGGCTTTGGAGCGCTCCAAGAAACTCAAAACCCAATACAAACTCGGAACAACGAAAAGTGTGAAAAGCGTCGACACGACCGTTCCGCCTAAAATCACAGCGCCCAAAGGCGTTCGCGTTTCTTGCCCCACACTATCACCCAGCACCAAAGGTAAGGCTGCTGCGATGGTCGCGGCCGAAGTCATCAAAATCGGACGAAGACGGGTGGGACAAGCTTCGATCAAGGCTTGTTTAACCTCCCTGACTCCTCGCTCGCGCAACTGGTTGGTGAACTCGACCAATAAAATCGAATTCTTTTTAGCGATCCCCATTAAAACGATAATGCCGATATACGAAAACAGATTGAGAGATAAATCAAAAAGCCAAAGGGTCATCAGTGATCCCGATAAGCTGAAAGGTAGGGCGATCAAAATTGTGATCGGATGCACGAATGAATTAAACTGAATCGCTAAAATCATATAGGCGACTAAAATGCCTAGAATCAAAGCCAGTCCCAAGCTTTGAAACCCCTCTTTCAGCCCAGCGGCTGCGCCTTCGAGCTGAAAGCCATAGCCCTCCGGGAGAATCTGCTTAGACCATTCACGTGCTTTCTCGAGCGTCAAGGCCTGTGAGGAGCCAGGCGCCAAATTTCCTGAAACACTTACCGCTCGCTGACGATTCACACGTGTCACACTCTGAAAACTACGGCGCTCAGAGATATCGACGAGTTGAGAGAGAGAGACCAAGTTGCCAAACTGATTTCGAACTCTGATCTTTTCAATATCTGAGACGCGCCCAAGATTTGCATCACGTAGCTTGATGCGGATATCGTAACGCTTACCATCAAAGGTGAAGCGGTTCTGTCTTTGGCCCGCAACCGTCGCCCCCAAGGTGCGTGCCACGCTTTCGATACTCACTCCAAAGGCGGCCATTTTTTCTCGGTTAGGCTGGAGAACAAGCTCGGGGATTCCTGCCTTAAAATCGACATCAGTATCAACGGCAAGACGAAGCTCTTCTAACTTTTGCGCCATTTCTTCTGCTTTTCGGCGTAAAACCTCTAGATCGGGGCCCGTTAAATTAAAAGCGACCGGAGATTGCCGACCGGCTGTCAGATTACGGATAGAGTTATCGCGAAGCTGTACGCGAACCCCTTCGAGAGACCTGAAAGCGCCCCGCAGCTCTTCCATAATTTGCAAATGCGTCTGCTCCCGAAATTCTCGAGGCGTTAAATAAATCGGCATAAAAATATTATTCACATCAGACCCGCCTTGAGGTCCTCCGCCAGCACCCACCGATAAAAAGTAGGATTCCACAAAGGGCTTTGTCTTTAAAATCTCTTCGATCTGTTGAGCCGCTCTATCGGTCAGCTCAAGAGAACTGCCTGATGGTGTTTGCGCCGTCAAAATCAAGAGATCTTGATCTTGAGGTGGCACAAACTCCTGCCGGAGCTTTGACCACAGCATCATCGAAGCCAGAAACAAAATCAGGGATCCACTCACGATCATGATTGGAAAGCGCAGACAGAGTCGAAGACTTCGCGTGTAAGCCCTGCCCAAAACATGCGAGATTCGATCTAATAAAACCTCCAAACGCGTCGCCTGTGGATTGCCCCGCAAAAAGGCAGCCGCTCGCATGGGCGTAATCGTCACAGCTTCAAGAAGAGAAAGTAATACCGCCGCTGACATGGTGACACCAAATTGAAAGAAAAACTTTCCGATCACGCCCTCCATCACCAGAACAGGAATGAAAATCGCGACAACCGCTAAAGTCGCTGCCGTCGCAGCCGGAAGGATTTCAATCGCTCCGTCGTAAGCCGCTTGAAAGGCTGGCTTACCCATTCGAAAGTGTCGGTAAATGTTCTCGAGAAGCATGATGGCATCATCCACCACAATCGAGATGGACAGAGTCAGAGCCAATAACGTAAACAAATTTAGTGTAAAACCAGAAAAATAAAGAATGATAAACGTCCCTAAAACAGAAGTAGGGATCGAAAACAAAATATTCAGAGCGGCCTGCCAACTTCCTAAAAACAAAAAGCAAATCAAAATAGTGACCAAGGACGCGATGAGCAACTTCTCATAGGTGGTCGAAACAACGGCCTCCGTCGATCGAGTGAAATCGATATTCACCTGCAGGCCCAAATCCGCCGGAAGGGTCGATTGAAGTTCTTTTATTCTTTCATGGAGCGCCTTTGAAAGAGCGACCTCGTTACTCCCTCGCTGCTTTCTGACTGAAATCGCAATCGCTTCTTTACCGTCAATTCGCGCCAAGCGTCGAACGTCACTGAGGCCATCTTCGACTTCCGCCACATCCTGAATTCGATAAACCGCATCTTGAATGATGCTCCCCCCGCGACGAAGAATGCGAATCTGTCCCACTTCATCGGGGCTTTGGGCTTCGCCAAGCCAGCGAACTCGCAGTTCGCGATCGGCCTCAGTAAACCGGCCCGCCGCGGACTCCAGATGCTGACTTTGAAGGGCATCGACAATATCGAGCACACTCAGATCAGCCTGTTTAAGCTTTTCAAGATTGGGCCAGATTCGCAGATTTCGCTGACTAAATCCCGCGATCGAAACCTCTCCAGCCCCCTCAAGAAACCTCAACTGATCTAACAGATAGCCCTCTACCCAACGCACTTTTTCTTGGATGGATCGATCGCCAAAGACACCAATAAACATGATGGGAGAATCCTCGGGATTTTGCTTACGAATGATCGGAGGGTCCACATCGGTCGGCAAGCGAACTTGCGCCAGAGCTGTTTGCACTTCTTGGAGAGCCACATCGATATCGCGATCAATCCCAAACTCTAATCGAATGCTGCCTGAGGATTGTCTTGCTGTGGACCGCATCTCTTTCACTCCCTCAATCGACAGCAGCGATTCCTCTAACGGATCAATGAGCTCGCTCTCCACAATTTCAGGCGAAGCCCCCTCATACGAAAGCGAGATGGAGATCATCGGAAAATCCACATCGGGCATTTGACTCACTCCGAGCCGATTGAAAGAAATCGCCCCGAAAACAATGAGTGCGCTCATCAAAATCCAAGCAAAGACGGATCGAGTAAGACTCAATCGAATCAAATTCATTGAAAAACTCCTGAATCCCACGCATACAGACGCGCTTGAGATTCCCATTTTCGCATCTGTAACTGGAGATGAAGCCGAAGAAGTTCGGCCTCCGCTGCTTCTTGTTCAAAACTAATGGCCTGAAAGGCGGTGCTCCTCCCCTGTCGATATCTTCGCGCTTCTTCTTCGCTCTTGTTTTTCTGTAATCTCACCAAGCGCTCTGCCACTTCGAGACGATCACGAAGAGACTGCCAACGACGTTTAAACTCGCTCCAATCTTTCAAGTGAGATAACCGGAGGGACTCTGTTTCGTCGCGAGCGGCGTCGTTCTGGATTTGCGCTGCTTCGCTCAAGCGGCTCAAAAGTCTAAAATTGAGCGGTGTTGAGAAAAAAAGCCCAAGCTCATACACGGGATTACTAAAGGAGTCTGAAAAGGTCCGAGAAAACTCTGGCCGAATCGCATTTGTTCCTGCGCGAGCAATCAGAGAAAGATCCGGACGCGCCGAATCTCTTGACAAATCTAAAAGTGCACGCGTCCTTTCAATTTGTAAAAATCGAAGACGCAAATCCAATCGTGAGGCTGAGTTTCGCTGTTCTCCACTTCCTTGAACCAGCGAGCTCAAGTCTCGAGGCCTTGCGAGCTCCGATGGACTCCATTCTTGAGGAGGCGAAACTTGATCAAAGAAAACACTCCAGCGACTCCGAGCAACTTCTTCGCGGTCCATGAGCTCTTGGAGCTCGAGTTCTCTTCGCGTTAACAAGCTCTCAGCCTGATACAAGTCTCCGCGCTCGGCCGCCGAACGCGATAACCGATCGCGAACCCAACGAAGCAGCTCTCGACTTTTTTCTTGATTGCGAGAGCGAAGAGTTCTTTCTTGCTTAAGAGCCGAAAGCTCCCAAAATAAATTCTCAAGATCCGCTAGCTTTTGAGCCACCTGAATCTTCGTCTCAAGTTCCTCCATTTTGTAGCGCAATTCCTCGGCTCGAAGTTCGGCCCGAATTCCGCGCCCCAAGAAATCACGCCAAAGACTTTGTCTTAACTCTGCCGACCAATCGAGATCATGAGAGCCTCCGGCAACCAACCCACCCCACTTGGTTTTTTCGTATGCTGACGAGAGGCTGAGCTTTGTGCCTGACGGAAGCTGCGTCGAAAGCTCTAAAAGTGCTGTTCGATCGAACTGTCTTGCATTGGCCGAATTTCTCTGGCGCTCATCCCAAGTCTCCGTCCACTCGACCTGGAAGCGCGGGCTCAAATCAAGCAACTCCCCGCCCCGCTTTAAAAAAGTAGCACGTTCCTTCTTTCGCAAAGAGCGCAGTTCCGGCGAAACTTGCTCCGCCCACTCAAGATAGGACTGCAAACTCTGTGGAACTCCTCCCTCGGAGTCCTTCAGGTTGATCGAATAAAATGAAAGACAGACGATCCAGCTCAGCACTTCGACATCTTAGGGTCTTCAGATTTAAGGAGCAAACGATTGAAAAGAGACTTCGTTCTCATGCCGTTGCCGAGAGACCTGCGGCAGCGAGCCCCCACTGTAGACCTCGAAAAGAACAAGTTTTGCCTTTACTCCAAGTTTAAGGCCTCTCCACGATCACGAGTCTTGGCACAGTGATTGCAGCTCTACGCGAACCGGATCGTTAGGGGCGATCCAAAGAGAAAAGGGGGCTTTGAGCAGAGAAATCTGCACGAAGCCAAGAGTAATAGAGGGGTTCTTGAGATCGACCGGCACATTTACCCGCGTCGACCTGTAAAGCTCACCTCCATTTAAAGATCGATGATGCGCGAGTGCAACTCTCTCACTCACTCGCACCGACGTGTCGTCGAGCTTCGCTCAACTTTTCTCGAAACATAAGAGTAATAGGGGGTCCACATGTCGAGACAGATCACGCTCAGCGTGACGAGTGCTCTCTTGGCTATCGGTTTGGTCGGCTGCGCCGCTGACAATCCGACGCGAGACTCGGATATCGTCCGAGATTCAAGCGTCAGCGATCGAGTTCGCCAAGGAGAAGCTCTACGTCAAAGTAATGAGCAAAAAGAGCGATCAGCTCAAAATTCGAAAGAAAGAAACGGGAAATCCGATTATGGCTACGACAACGGAGGCGGATCACGTAAGCGCGATTCCTCTGGAAATAGAAATCGTGGCGATGATTTTAACGCAGACGACAAAGAGAGTTCAAAAAAGAAAGCCAATAACGATGATCGTTTTTCAAATGCACTCGCCGGACTGATGGGCAATTCAGGCAAAGACAATAATATGGGTATGTGGATAGGAGCCTTAGTTGCCGGACTATTAGTCAAAGGCGGTGACATTCTTAAGGGTGGCGCAGAGGGCGCCAAAGCTCTCCTTGGTGGAAATAGCGACAGTAAAAAAGAAAGTACGGCGAAGAATAGTGAGAACAGTAAAGATCAACGCTCCAGTCTTGGATCTGCAGGAGCTTTAAAGGCTTCGGGTAACGGATCGATGATTGTTACCCACGCAGCGCCCGCAAACTCGAACTCTTCGGTGAGTGCAAATGCAGGTACAACTGCAGCACCAGCGTCAAGTTCGAGCGCCAGTCTTGAGAGCATCTTGCGCTTTGATCCTTCACTGCCTTTCTTAGCCGGCAGCTCAACGGCCACATCGAATATGCCGCCGGCCTCTGCACCAGGAGTTCCTTCAGCACCAAGGGCCGCTCTGCCTCAGAATCCAGTGGCTCAGCAAGCTCCAAGCTCAGCTCAAGCTGCAGCAGGGGCTCCACCCGCTCCTACGAGTGCAGACGCTGCACCCACAGGGCCTGAAGTGCTTCGGTTTGCGATGAAGGCGCCTGAGCCTCTCATCCCAGCTCAATCGATTTTAGGAAGTGAAGCCGTAGATCCTAAACTAGAAGGAATTTACTGGCAGCTTAAACAAGCTGGAAAACTGAATCCCTCAAACAATGAAACGGCCATCTGGAGATAGGAGCTTTTATGAAAAAGATTAAACCATCTCTTTTAGCACTTGCGATCTTTGGCCTAGGACTCAGCGCTTGCTCTTCAAGCCAAGAAGAAACAAAGGCAAATCTTGAAGGTCAAGAGAGTCTTGCCGGTGAGAGAGTCGCTCTCTTTCAGGCTACCAGCCCATCAAACTCGGCTTCGGCTCAAGCGGGTCTTAAGCCCTCAGCGCGCCCCACACCTCGATCGAACGCTTCGGATTCGATCGATCCAAGCGATGATCTTGAGGGCGTCGATGAGATGTCTTCGGAGGACTCCGACAAAAAGAGTAAGAAAGAGCCCAAAGAAGATCTTAAAGCTCTTTTGGAACTTGAGAAAACCAAAATTGAAGCCGTTGAGGCCGCCGCCCAACGAAAGCAAATGGACGACATCATGAAGTCCGGCCAACAAAACCGTCAGACGATGATGATGGGGACACTTTTTATGACCATGATGGCGGCTCGATTCGGTCAAAATGCGATCGAGAGCACAAAGCCGAAGTCTGAAGCAGAGTCGATGGATCCTCATTGTCAGCCATCGGCTGTTGGATCAGCGACAGACGATTTAATGGATGTCATGTCGGCCATGGCTGCTTACGGAATGGTCGCACCCGCAGTGAATCCTTAAAGACGCTCTTCTTTGTGCAACGAGTTGTGTAGATTTTTTAGTGAGTGAGTGGACCTTAGAGGGCCCAGGTGGAGACTTGGGCCCTTCCCTTTTTTGATTCAGCTGATTTGCTTCGAAGCCTGAGCCTCTCTCACCGCTTTCGAGACCACGACCGTAAAAGCCCGCCCTCCTCAGCGACGCCCTCCTGAGACTAATTTCTGCAAAAACGCTGGTGATGAATCCGTGCCAAAGTGTTTGGACCACTTGCTGGTCTAGAGGCAGACTACAAGAAATCGAAGTTCAAGTCCTTGTTCGCAAAGGACTCTCTCGATTTGACATTATTGGTCTTCCAGAAAATGTGATTCGAGAGGGGCGCGATCGAATTCTGAGTGCTCTTCATCATCTAGGTCTTCCGCTTCACAATCAAAAAATTCTCGTCAGCCTCAATCCCGCTGAGATCCCCAAAGAAGGCGCTCATTTCGATCTACCGATATTGGTGGGCCTTCTCATGGGACTGGGTCACTACCTCATTCCACCTCATGAGAAGAGATTCTTTTGGGGCGAGCTTCGACTCGATGGCAAGATCCAGAGCCCCAAAGCCATCCTCTCTCATCTCTTGTTTGCCGCCCAAAAAAATTCATCCTCACTTTGGCTCAACACACAAGACATTCACTCTCCAATTTTCTCGAAAACATCTCTCTATCACTTGCAGAGCATCTCGGATCTGCTTTCAGATTTAAATCCCCAAAAGACATCCTCTTTAGAGACCCAATCGACCGGAGAAGACTGGATCAAAAAACTCCCCTCTTCATCGATTTGGAATCAGCTGCGAGGAGATCGAGATCAATTTCTTATTTTTGCCCTTGCCGCCATCGGTCGACATCATCTTTTACTCGAAGGCTCCCCGGGAGTAGGAAAAAGTACCTGGTGCCTCGCCTTTCGTGAAATTCTTCCACCCCTCTCTGAAGACCTTTGGAGGGAGCGAGTCCAAGCTGCACCCCTCTTTCTCCCGTCAGATCTCGATAACTCCATGACGGGCTTTCAAAGCCCCTTTGAATCGCCCCACTCCTCAAGCTCGGTCCAGGCCGTCGTGGGCGGAGGAAGCAAGAGAATCGATCCCGGCGCGATTACACGAGCGCATCAGGGAGTGCTCTTTTTGGACGAGATCCCCGAATTTGCACGAGGCGTGAGAGAGTGCCTTCGTCAACCACTCGAGATGAAGTCTATCAGCATCGCGCGCGGCGGTGTGGCTGCACAGCTACCCGCGGATTTTCAACTACTAGCCACAATGAATCCTTGCGCCTGTGGATACTTTGAAAGCCCACGCCGATGCGAGTGTAGTGCCACTCAACTGCAAAACTACCGTGGGCGAATCTCTGGCCCCCTCCTCGATCGAATTCATTTTTATCTCTGGTGGCAGTTCATTGATCAGCCGATCCCAGAAGAATTTTCGCTTCTCTGTCTTCGTGCAAGAATTCAAGAAGCCCGGCATCGATCTCCCCCACAAATCGATGTGGATTTAATTCCACAGGTGCTTGCGCCCCGTCGGCGCCGACTATGGAGAGATATTTTTGACTCTTGGTGCCGATTTTACGGCGTGGACCACGCCACTGAAAAGGAAGCTCGGGACTTCCGAGAGTTTTATGACAAAATTCAAGCTGAAAATCTCAAAGCTCAGAACAAGAGAATTGCCGCGAAACTCTGACCTCGATCAGATTTTGGATCGAATCGAACAAGTTGAGCTCGAGCTCCTCACGGCGGTTTGGAAACTGGAAGATCAATTGATTGATCTAAAACGACAAACGCTCGATCTACAGATTCAGAGGACTTCGAACAATACTCTTTCGATAGCTCCAGGTGCAGAAAAGTCCTAAAATAACAAAATGAAATGGGCTGGGCACGCGACTTTATGGGGGCTTATTTTTTGGACAGTCTTGAGTTCTTCAGAAGGGGCAACGCCCGCTAGCTCACTCGATCAAGATTGGGGATTGAGTCCTACACACAGCATCTACCGTCATCCTGCTGAGGGTATTCAGATTCTAAGCGAAGCTGACGGAACTCAAGTTCTTCAAGTGATGACTTGGTATGAGGATCTGAGCATCACGCGTGGTGCGGCCCCCGATCGAAGACTCTATTGCCGCTTTATGCACAGCCTTCTTTTTGGTCGTAATCTTTTGCGCTCCTCCAAAAAAGCTCTGCCTCCTCGTTTAGCCTTTTCTCAAAACCCAAAAGTCGATCGGATTCGATTTAGTTTTTTTGCCGTCCTTTACAAGAATCAGCCCACAAGTCCTTTTTGGGACCAAAGCCCCGCGCCCCCACCAGCCAATACAGACCCTCAGGCTCAACTTCGCGTGACTTGGAAACGTCAAGAGACCCTTATCCCTTATCTGAGTGTGGACCTCACTCGAGCCGAATGGAAGACCCTTGAGCAATTTTTACAAGGACGCCCTCAAATGAATTACTCGAGCTTTCGAAGAGAACTTTGTGAACCTATTTTTAAATTGATGCCAGATATAAGATCAAATTTTTCTGCCCTCACTGAAAGAAATCAGAATTAGTTGCTTTAGTCACAAGACTTTATGCCGAGTAAACAGTAAATTTAGAAGTACTAGCGTCTAGGGGAGAAATGGACAGATCGACTCAAGAGTTGTGTAAGCGGATCAAGTGTGGAGTCAGTTTATTGATCCTGATGAGTTCATTCGGGCTCTTTTGTGCTTCTTCGTCTTCTCTCATGGGCCAAGAATTTTTAAAAAAACTCATCACCAACTCTCCCGGGCCCCTGAGTCAGCCCCATAGTGAGTGGGACAAAGTCACCGGATGTATTGAGTGTCATGATAATCGTTTGGGCGGCGAAGTCGTGCAGACCAAATGTATGACTTGTCACCCCGACATCAAGCTGCGTGTTGATCAAAATCGTGGCTACCACCGAGGCAAAACCGTATGCTCTCATTGCCATGGAGATCACAAGGGACTCGATGGTTATATTTTTGCGCCTGAGAAGAACTGGGTCGACGGTTACACCTATGGCCTCAAAGACAAGCCCAAAAAAACGATGCCTGCTTTTAATCATGACCGCGATACAGGCTGGGAGTTAAAAGGCGCTCATCAAAAGGTGGATTGCTACGATTGTCACGATCAGAAGAGAAAGCATTGGAAAACCGGCAAGACCACAGAGACGACATCGTATTTGTTTGAGCGGACACCACTTTGTAACGACTGCCATCAAGATGTGTATCGTCATGAAGCCAAGGCCTCAAAGTGGATCGAATGTAGTGACTGTCATAGCCTTGGAATTGAGAATTGGGAGGCTCTTGGCAAAAAAATGAAGTTCAATCACGATCGGCAAACGGAGTACCCGCTTGAGGGACTTCACGAAAAAGTGAGCTGTATCGCTTGCCACCACCCCGATGAAGAATTCAAACAACTGACTCGCTTTGAACCCCTTGATTTTCAGAAATGCACGGATTGTCACTATGATGTCCATGAAGGAAAATTCGGAAAAGATTGTACGACCTGTCATAGCGTTTACCGTCCATGGAACAAACTTCAGCTGAAGAGCGGTAAAACAACAAATAACTTTGATCACAACAAAGCGCGCTTTCCTCTCAAGGGTTATCACGAAGCAGTGGCTTGCGAGAGTTGCCACTATAACCCCGATGGCAGTTTCGTGTACCCAGAAGGCCCGACGGCTTTTGACCAGTGCTCGGATTGTCACGGCATGGCTCACGGCGAGCAGTTCAAAGATCAAGCCTGTACAGATTGTCATGTCGAGAGCAAACGATTTACGCAGTCTACTTTTGATCTTGAACGCCACTCCAAAACAACATTTCCGCTCGACGGAAAACATCAGGTCATCGACTGCCAAAAGTGTCACTTTACCGGGCAATACGAAAACTTACCCGCCGCTGAGTGTTCGGACTGTCATCGTAATGTTCACCCCGAGCGACAAATAGATAAAGGCTGTAGCTTTTGTCATGTGACGACAGACTTTTCTTGGATTCAATTTGATCATAACAAGAACACCGAT
>JBILFF010000199.1:0-2791 GCA_044351695.1 Bdellovibrionota bacterium | reverse complement strand
GGTTTCGGCCCCCCCCAACCTTCCCCAAAACATGGGTGCCCCCCCCCCCCCCCCCCCCCGTGTAGACAAAACACCTACACCACTTGACTCCCCCGGGTCGGTGATTATGCATAATGCATGACATTTCTTGAAGTTCTTCGTCTGGTTCTCGGGGTCTATGTGGTGTTTGTATGGTCTTTTGCTCTGACGATTTGGGTATTTATGTGGATAGATGGTTCCTAATAGGGACCCACCCGCTCCTACCCCGCCCCACATTGGACCCGTCCCCCCTACATGGGAGGGGGACGCACACAGGCGCGCACTTCATCCTACCTCGGGCACGCTCGGGGTGCCGCTCGGCTGGGTAGGGGTGGGGATACCCTCGGGGCTCCCTTCCCCCTTCCGACCCGTGGGTTTCTTTGCGGTTTGTTTTATTCAGGTTGCTCGGGACAATATAAACTGGTAATCTCCGCTTGCGCTTGCAGCGAAGCAAGAGCAGAAAGCAGAGATAAACGATGACCTATCACGCCGACACCACCATCACCAACGAACAAATCGAGGCCCTCCGCGAGGAGGCGCTCGACGCTGGCGACCTCGCACAATCGGTCTTGTGCCGCATCGCACTAGACAGGCTCGACGGGCACGAGGCGGCGCGCGCCGAGTGTGTGCGCGTCATCCGTGCCGCCCACGCCATGCGTGACTAGACTTCAAACGAGGGGAGCGCGAGACAATGGCAAAGCAAAAGGTTCGCAACAACACGGTCCGAGTCAACGTTAGCCGCATGTTTGCGGGACACGAACCTTATAACGTGTCCAACAGTGTCGCCAACCTCGGCGACCACGCAGGTCGGCTGACGTGGAACAACGCCACGTCCATCGCGGAGTCATGGCGTGACTGGCTGCGTTGTGGCTTGCGGGATACGTGCGATGCCGTGCGCTTGTGGGCACGGGACACTGGTGCGTGGTCGGACGCTGAGGTCAACGCGTGGAAGCCGAGCGAATGCCTGGCCTTACTCGCGCAAAACGTCGCGTCGGATATGCGCGAAAACGGCTACGATGACGCTGAAGACGACAAAGCGTGGGTCCGTGACTTGCGGAAGCGACAGGAAGCCGAGGACAGCGACGCTAGCTTTCACGCGTACCGCTCGACGAAACACGGCGTCGTCGTTGACTTCTACCTCGGAAGTTGACGCTAGCTAAAACGCGGCACCCTACCCCCCAACCCGCTCCGGACACCCCGGAGCCAGAAAGACGAGGACAAGCCATGATTGAGCCTTGGCCCTGCTAACCCCCCCAGGCACGTCCGGGGGCGTCGACACAACACCCCGAAAAGGGCATGGGAGGCCCTGACTGATGGAAGCACAAGCAATCTTCGATACCGTCGCCCGACACCTTCTCGCGCAAAACGCTAAGTCCTATCAAGAGGATGGCTACACATGCGCCTACAGGGGTGCGGATGGGCGGAAGTGTGCGGCCGGAGTCCTTCTCACCGACGAGGAGGCATCGGCATATGGTGAGGGATGGTCATGGCCCATACCTGACGATTTCGACCCCGAGCGCGACGCCGTGAACGACGCGGCGAACCGTATCGGGCATCATAGCCTCGTGCGGCGGCTTCAATGGGTCCATGATACATATCTTCCGGCAGAGTGGCTTCAAGAACTCGCCGCCCTCGGCGAGGAGTTCGGCCTGGATACGTCCGTTTTGGGGGTGGAGCCGTGAATCTCGCGACCATCGAAGCCTCGGGAACCCAAGAGTGGGGATGCCTCTACCATACGGACCCCTTCACACTCGTTGAAGTCCGGCTTCGGCGCGCCATCGACCCGGGGACCGGGGTCATCGGTGTGATGGCCACATGGGAGATTGACTGTCCCGCAATCGTGGCCCTACAAGGGTTCGGGGCTACTTCTCTGGACGCGATTGGGTCCCTGGTACGCCAGACCCACGAAAGGCTCGGGCTATGAAAGAGGCTACCTATCGTGTTATCCTCGACAAGAGCAATAGGAAGCCGCTTATCGCTATTGAGGCGGGTTCCAGGATGTACGGGTAAGCCGTGGGACTGCAAAAGTATCGCGCGGATGAAGCGTCCGTCCAGGCTGATGGGTCCGTGGCTTGGTATGCCCGATGGATTGGTGGGCCTTCGCTGGCCAAGGTCACGAAATGCCGTGTCGCAAACGCGGATATTCCGCCGAGGACCGTCTATATCACGGGCGAGGCCGATACGTGGTTTTCCATACCCTCCGCTTGCCGGTACAAGGGAAAGACTCTCCGGGGATACGTGACCTCGAGGGATGGGACCATAGTATTCAGAGCCCACGTAGGCCAAAATCTTCCGGGTTTGCCATGACCTGCATCGGAGTCATCGCAGGTATCCTCATCCTCTGGGCCATCTTCTCACGATAGGCATTGGTTCCCGTAGCCCCATCGGAATCGGCCGAGGTAGAGGGTTCAACTCCCCTCTAGGGGTTATCCCGTGACTCAATGAAGCGCGGGAAGAAAGAAGGCATAGTAATGGCTCGTGACAAGACGACAATCGACGGGGAGCCCCATCCCGAGGCAGGGGAATGGGTCACGTTCCCAGGGGTCAAGGGGTGTGCGCAGGTCGCCCGATTTTTCCCCCAGAAGGTTCATGCGGACCGGGGGTATATGGTCCCGGAGACGTGGAGGGTGCGCGACACCCGGGGTAAGCCTTTCACCTACACATGGGACCCGGAGAAGGGCGGCTTTGCTCGGCGCTTCGGGTGGCACATGCCCCCCGTTCTGATGCGCAAGTCTGTGGAGGACTAACCCATGTATCGCGTTGAAGAATGACT
>JBILFF010000107.1:0-7262 GCA_044351695.1 Bdellovibrionota bacterium | reverse complement strand
GATTCGTGGCGGAGGAGGTGAGATTCGTCCAGCCGAAGGCTGGCCTTTTGCCAGACACGATACTCGTGAGTTCGAATCTCACTGGGCATGTGTGGCTCGATTCGTGGCGGAGGAGGTGAGATTCGAACTCACGATAGGGTTGCCCCTATGCCAGTTTTCAAGACTGGTGCCTTCAACCGCTCGGCCACTCCTCCTGAAGCTCAAGGCATAGCCTGAACTCAGAATTGGTGGCTAGAGTTTTGATTCTAAAGCGAAATTGGGAGTAAGATGCGAGAATGTCTTTAGCTCAACGAGCCCATTTCTACTTTTACTCGGCCCTCTTTTTACTCAGTTCAGGCTTAGCACTTCATTTTGGCGAGATGTTTTTGGACCCACAGTGGAGGGGCTATCTGGTGGGGGTCTTTTTTTTGGCTTACTTGATCCCTGCGGCGGTCCGGGGGTTGGAGTCCCGTTATTTTTTGGCACAGCATCTTTTGGCCATTTTCTCGGCGGGCTTCGCTGTGGGGGCCGGCCACAATTGGTTGGTGCCGTGGATTTTGGGTTTTTCTGCAGCAAGCACCTGGGTTTGCTTTCAGGTTCTCAGTCAAACCGCGCGTGCTCAAGACTCTCATGCCCTTCTTTTGGCGCGTTTACATCCGCAGTCGACTTGGTGGTCTGAAATCGGCTGGGTTTTGTTTTTTTTGGCGGTGGCCTTGGCTCCCGGATTTTATTTCTTCTCGGACACGCTCGAAAACAGGCTTTTGCTCGCCTCATCCATTCTTGCTATTGCTGCCCCCGCTAGCTTTGCCTTTCTGAGGTCATCTTTTCGCATTCAAGCCGCCATCGAACTACTAGGCGAGTCGATCAAGATTAAAAGCATCGAGGCCTTTGAGCGGATTTCTGAAATTACAGTGATTGCTTTCGATAAAACAGGGACCCTCACCACGGGCAAACCCAAGCTCCGTCAGATCTTTAGTATTGAAAACGTTTCTCACAAAGATGTTTTAACCTACATGGCCTCGATCGAAAAAGGGGTCGATCATCCCTACGCCGATGCCCTGGTGAGGAGCGCGCAGGAGCAGAGTTGCTCGTTGAAGGTCGTGAAATCACTGGAGGTTGAGGGGGGCAAGGGTTTGCGAGCTCAAGTAGATTGGGACGGCAAATGGCAAGAAGTGGTCGTGGGCAATTTGATCTGGATTTATGAAAATGGGATAGAGCCGCAGGATGTTCCGGGCAATCTAAAATGGGAGTCTGAAGGAGCTGATGAGACGGCACTTTGGCTGGCGGTCGACAAAAAAATTCTGGGAATCACTATTCTCGAAGACTCTCTACGAGATGATGCGAAACAAGCGGTTCAAAACCTGATCGATGAAGGTTTTGAAGTTGGGCTCATCACTGGTGATTCAGAAAACATCGCCAAAAGAATCGCCAAAAATTTACAGCTTAAGTTTTTTCACTATGGGGTGGTTCCTCGCGAAAAAATCACGATCATCAAGCGACTCTCCGAGAAAAAAAAGAAGGGATTAGATTTTTTGTTTCCTCGAGTTGCTTTCATTGGTGATGCTCGCAACGAGGGGCCCGCGCTCGGCGAAGCTTATTTGGGCGTGGCTTTGGGGTCTGAGTCTCTAGCCGATGCCTCGCCTGCCATGGTTTACACGAGCTCCGAAAAAATACTTTCGATTCCCAAGCTTTTTAGCCTCCTTAATCGTGCCGAGTGGCGTTCTAACCTGTGGAAGATCGTTTCTTCTGGTCTTCAGATTCTAGGCGTCTTGAGCTGCCTTTATGCTGCTCACATCAAGTGGTTTGATTCAATCTTGGTCGCCTGTGGTGCTCTTTTTGGGTTTGTGATCTTTTTGTTACTAGCAGTTTCTTCAAGATTTCGAATACAGAGTTGACCTTCAGGGCGCTCCAAGGTGAGCTTAAGCTTATGCAAAACCCATTACTCACTAATATTTTGTTGGCCGTGATTGCAGCCCTTCTTTTGGTTCAGGTGATTCAAAATGGTATGTCCTCAGAGCAGGGAGCGCGCACGAGCTCGATCATGCCACCCTATGTGCAGAGCAGTGAGCGAAATCCAACGGTCAACTCGAGCACGCCAATGATGGGTCACAGCATGTTTGAGCAAGCACTTGTGGGATTTCCAGAGGGTTGCGATCGATCTAAAATTTTAGCCATGTGCGACTCTCCTGCGGCGCGAGTGGTGAAAGAGGAGCTCAATCAACTGACGGCACAGGGCATGGGCCCGCGTCAGGTTTTTGATCATGTTGTAGCAAAGTATGGAATGAATGCTTTAACTCAAGAGGCTCAGAAAATTCGAAGCATGCGCAAGTCGCATTAACCCGTGAATCCCGATCTTCAAAAATTAAGAGACTCTCGTTTATTTAAAAAGCTCCCAGACCGAGCTTTTGAGAAGCTGGTGAAGCACATTAAGGTGAGATCATTTGAGCGCGGCGAGGAGGTTTTGAGGCCGGGCCCGAATTCTGATTTTTCAAAACATTTCGGATACGTCGTCAGGGGGCGCGTAGTTTTTTTAACCAAAGAGGCCAAGCCCGTCGGGATGGCTTTTCAGGACGAGCTTTTTTTGGGCCGCGCGTTTTCGATTGAAGATCAAGCGGTTCACCGAATTGTCTCAGCGTACTCGAGTTGTTTTGTTGTTTTCTTGCCCCGTGAGGTGATTGAGCAGCTCTCGAGTGTCTCCCGTAATTTTGCCGAGATGATCGAAGAGATTTACGAGACGATTTTCGAGCGAGCTGAGCTCATTGCGGGTGATCCCCAAGGCGAAGAGCACTTTGAGCAGTGGATCAAATCGGACGGAAGCGAGAAGACGCTAACGGCCTGGCTGGGAGAGCTCGAGAAGAAGAAGCGTGCGCTTGAAGAAAAGCAACGCAAGCGCAGAAAAGAAGAACGCTTTGAGAATATTCTCTGGGTGCTCGGCATTCTCGCCTTTGGAGCTGCTGCTTGGGAGGCTGCAGCTCGCATTTATCAGTGGCCTCTCTCGCCGCTTTATTTTTTGACCCAGGAGATTGGCCCTTACGGAAAGCAGGCGCACTTTAACATCTGGATGGGGATCATCGGTTTTATCCTTTTACTTTCGACGAGTATTCATACCGCTGTAAAATTTGCGATTCGAAAACTAAAATTAAAACTAAGTTACAAGGCGTCGAGTCAGCTCCACATTTTTTTTGGAATTTTAGGTGGCTTGTTGGTGTTGATTCACACGGCTGGGCATTTGCAAGGTCAAAACATTGCTCACTTTGCTGTTTATTTTATGTTGGTAGTTTTGATCTCTGGCCTTGTGGGCCAACTGATTTCTTCGCGGATTCCAAAGACGATTTCGGGCGACAAGATGAAGCTCAACACCATTTTGAAAGACCAAGAGAAACTCAAAAAGAAGGCTGAGCTTTTAATGGATGATCAGCAGTTTCGAACTTCAGTAGATTTAATGTCTCAACCCCTTCCGAATTCTTTTTGGGCGAACTTATTGAGTGCACCGCTGATTTGGATTCGTTCTCGAAAAATCAAACGCGCGCTTCGAAGTCTGGGCTTGGGCCAAGACGCCGCAGGTTTGGCTGCGAGCTTGATTGCCAAAGAATTTGAGCTCCGACAAAAGATTCGCTCTCTGGAGGTGGCGAATATCTTTTTTAAGCGTTGGATGTGGATTCACATCCCCATGGCTTACTTGCTTTACACGGCAGGAGCCCTTCACATCTTTTTGGTGTGGTATCAGGGGCTGCTCGAGTCTTTTCTCGGCGCCTTATAAGGTGTTGAAATTAATGTGTTTTTAGCCACTTTAAGCGCTGTAATCGCGTTTATGATATCATAGTACTACTTTGAGAAATGCTTCAGGCAAGTTTGTGATTCGGGTCGGGGCTGAGAGGCATGCTCGCTTGCGAGATGAGGCGCTGAATCTTGGGATCTCCCTCAATGAGTTGTGCGTGCAGTTGATCGATCGATCGATGGGTCTCGAGTCGAGCGCTGATATGCCGCTGATCAGGTCTCTTCAGAGGGAGTTTAAATCTGATCTGATCGCTATCGCCCTTTTTGGATCTCAGGTGAGAGGTGAGGCTCGCGAATCATCTGACATCGATGTGCTGATTGTTCTCCACTCAAAACATGAAATCACACGAGATCTCTATCGAAGGTGGGATCGTCTTCAAAGAGAAAGCCCAGAGATTTTTGGATCAAAGCTTTCCCCCCATTTTGTAAGCTTTTTCGAGACGAGCCAGCGGCCCACGAGTTTGTGGCTAGAGGTTGCGTTAGATGCGAAGATTATTTTTGATACAGAGGATCGACTCCATCATCAGCTTTTAGCTTTGAGACGCGAGATCGCTTCAGGAAAAATGCGGAGAAAAAAGACACATGGCCACTCTTATTGGGAGCGCGCCGAAAGTGGGTTGAGCAAATGAGAAACGAAGATCTGGCCGATGATTATCTAATGCGAGCTGAGAAGAGACTCGTCGCCCTTGAAGCCTTGATGAAGGTCGCTGCCTATGCCGATGTGGTTCGGGAATCTCAAGAGGTCGTAGAGCTTGCACTCAAAGGCTTGATGCGTAAAAAAAATCTCGAGGTCCCTCGAGTCCATGATGTTTCAAGCGCCCTCTTAGAACATCGAGCAAGATTCTCGAAGGTGTTCGATAAACATTTAAGCAAGCTTTGCGAAATTTCTCGCGAGCTGAGGCGCGATCGTGAGCTTGCCTTTTATGGCTCTGAAGATCTCTCCCCTAGCGAATTCTATAAGAAAAAGGATGCTGATTGGGCACAAAAAAGCGCAATCAAAACGGTCGAGATTCTTAAAAAAAATTGGAGCTCGCTTTGACTCTTAAGCCGCGCGATCGTCTTTGACCGATAAGTTCTGATCGTAAGTCCGGCCCTTCCACTCCGATCGTTGCCCTCGCCAGTACCGGATCGCAGAAGACCAGGTCATGGCCATGTACAGAGAGCCCGCCAAAGGATGCAGGAGCACCCAAATCGGATTCAATCGATAAAACCGCGCACTCGGCCAGTAGCAAACAAAAAGAAGTGCGTAACCGGTCGCGAGAAAATACTTCATTCCATCACTCATCTCGAGAAACAAGAGCGCAAAGGGGGCCGCCCAGTAAGCACTTAGCATGAGAGTGGTGCAGAGGATTAAGAGTGCTGTGTTGTATCTGAGATAGGTAAAAGCAAAGCGTGCGACGAGATTCCAAATCTCTTGTAAAGAATCATAAGCGCGATGACTCGTTACGGAATGTGTCGTGCCAACCCAGGTATCAAAACCTGCGCGCTTGATCGTCTTAGCCAAGGTGCAATCATCGATCAGCGCCTCCTTGAGCGCTCCAAATCCTCCAATTTTTTCGAGAGCCTCTCTTTTCATCAAGATGCAGCCCCCTGCAGCGACAGCGAAATGTCGAAAGCGCGGGCTGTTCCCGATGCGAAAGGGGTACAGCAGTTTAAAAAAGTAAATGTAAGCTGGGATCAGCAGCTTCTCCCAGAAGCTTTGCATTCGGAGTTCGGCCATCAGCGAAACAAAAGACAGCTGATTTTGCTTAAGATGGCGTACGAGAGTCTTTAAAATGCCGGGCTTGAGTTGAATGTCTGCATCCATCAAGAGAATCAGATCAGTCTCAACCAGCTTTCGACCTTGCTCGAGAGCCCAAAGTTTTCCTGCCCATCCGTTGGGTAAGCTCGAACCTGAGATGATTTGCAAATCGGACATCACCTCAAGCGCCCGAGCGCGGGTTTGATCGGTCGACTGGTCATCCACCAAAATCATTTTGAATCCGCTGCCTTGATCTTGAACGGACCGCAGAGTGGCTTGAATTTCAGCTTCTTCATTGCGTGCGGGCGTGAGTATCGTCACGTTTGAGAGATCTTGATCGGCATCCTGAGTATCGGCATCGAGAGACTCTCGGTAGCGCCAGGCTTGCCAGGGTTGAATAAAAACACCGATCCAAATTCCTGCACCTAAAACCCCGAGTCCAAGAAGCGCCGCCGATGACCAGTCGATCAAGATATTCATCAGGCGAAGAAGTAGCAGCCTGGGGTTTCTGGCTCAAGCGAGAAACCCCAGGTCAAAGCGAAACAGCAGAGTTCTGACTTAAAGAGGACTTAAAGCGAAAGATCGAATCACGGCCGCACCCGCGCGAACTTCGATGCTCTCTTTACGAACCACAAAGCCCTCTGATCTCAGCTCCAGCGAATAGAGCCCCTGCGGCAACTGAATGGCAGCCGCACCACTGGCATCCGACACGGCTTTGCTCTCGGTTTTCGTATCTTGATTGACGAGCAAGACCTCTACATTCGGCAGCGCCTTGCCTTGAGCGTCAGTCACCGAGATTTTAAGATCTCCCATTTTGTCAGCCCCGCCGCGCGCTAGTTGAATGTCTACTCGAATCGACTCACCCGGCTTGAGTGCCAAGAACTTGGTCGAATCTGCATAACCCTCTTTCGAGAAAACAATTCGACTCCCGGCGAGATTTGGGAAGTAGCGAGTAAACTCACCTTTCTCATCGGTAACACTTCGTCGAATTTGAGTTTGCTCCGGAAAGCTTACGGTCACCCCAGACATCGGCATTTTGGTGTCGGCATCCAAAACCCGTCCGGTCACGGTGTTGTAGGCGAGATCGGCTCGTAGAGCTCCGATCATATCGTTGCGTTCTTTAAGACTGGCACGAGTTTTATCGAGCTCCGATGCATCAATCGCCACTTCATTGGGCTTTTTACCAAACTGAGAAATGCCGAATCCTAAGATCGCATTCCAAAGGGGAACGGGGCGAGTATCGGGACGCTCGCCGTCAGGAACTCTCTTGAATTGAGAGAGTCCAATATCGGCTCCTCCAAAGAGTTCGATATTTTTTTGTGGGAAGGGGCGAGTTTTCATTCCCACCGTCACCCACTTCGGTTGATCGGCGAACTTGGCTCCAAAAACATACTCCCAATGAAATTCGAGAGAGGGTGTGAGCAGCCAGAAGGGAAGCTCCACCCCGGTCGCGACAGGCACGGCGATCTTTCGGTTGGTTTGAAACGCAAAGTAATCAAATGTTTTGTAGAAGGGCTCTGCTGTGCTGCCGACAACGATATTACGACTGGCATTAAAATAACGATTATCCTTTGCAGGGTTGAGGCCCACATTCAGGTGCCAACGAACTCCAACGGGCTCAAGATCAGAGTAGTCTGTAGTGAGCATGAAACGTGGTTGAACGCCAAGGCCTTTAAAAAATCGAGCAGGACGAGTGAAGTCGATCATCAAGCTCGCGCCTGCCATGAGTCGACCGGCTGCGAGATTCAATCGAGAGCCAATATCG
>JBILFF010000157.1:0-3922 GCA_044351695.1 Bdellovibrionota bacterium | reverse complement strand
TTCCCGTCAGCAAAAGTTCAGGAAACAAAGCGTAACCAAATGCAAATCGTGCATTGGTTCCTGAGCTATTTCTTTGATCATCCAAAAGATCTGAATCGTAAAAATACTCGATGGAGCTTCTAAAAAAATACTCACCCTCGTCGTTTACATCTGCCGAGATCAAACGAAAGGCTCCTTTTCGTCCGTCGAGCGTCTCGCTAGGAATAAACTCGGCGCGAAGCAAATGATTCGGCGCAACAAAACTAAAGAGGAAAGCCAAAATGATGTAAGTTTTAGTGATTTTCACCTCTTCAGTGTAAATTAGATAGAAAGTAAGTTTAAACAAAATTGTCCGCAATCATGGGTTTCTAAGAATCATGTCACGCACAGACGAAGATATTTCAACCAATATTAATTCGGACCATGCCTCTTCGTCGGGCGTAGACCCTTTTGTAGGCAAAGAGTTGGGTAAATATTTGATTCTCGATCGTGTGGCCAAGGGAGGAACCGCGACGGTTTATAAAGCCAAAGATCGAGTTTTGAATCGAGAAGTGGCTGTTAAAATCCTTCATGAACATCTCGAGCAAAAACGAGAAGTGGTCGAGAGATTTAAAAACGAAGCGCAGGTAGTCGCCTCACTGCGTCATCCGAATGTTTTGAATGTGTATGATTTTTTTACGCATCAAGATCGAACTGTTTTAGTCGCTGAGTTCATGCCGGGCTCTACGCTCTCGGCTCTCATCAAGGGCACCAGGCGGCTACCTGAAAAGTATGTTCTGATGCTTGGACTTGAGATGCTCAATGGCCTTCGGGCTGCGCACGAAAAGGGAATCACTCATCGCGACATCAAACCTGCCAACATTTTGATTCATCCTGAGCTTGGGGTAAAAATTTCTGACTTTGGTTTAGCCAAACTTAAAGACGTCGACACAGGACTCACTCGAGAGGGAGTTTTTATTGGTACACCCAGTTTTTCTTCGCCCGAGCAGATTGAGGGGCGCCCCATCGATCATCGCTCCGATCTCTTTAGTATGGGCTTAACGATCTATATGCTGGCCACGGGAGCCCATGCCTTTAAACAAAAAGGCGATTCCACCACTACTGTGTGGTTCAAGATTGTTCGTGGTAAATTTCAGGCAGTCAGAGAAATCGACTCTAATATCTCCCCGGATCTTGAAAAGATTTTAAGCCGAGCGCTTCAAGTCGATTTAGATAAGCGCTACCAAACGGCCAAACAGATGGCCGATGATATTTTAGCTCTTCTCAAAAAAATGAAAGCTTATCCTTATCAAGATGAGCTGAAAGCCTTTTTAGAAAAACCGGTTTCAGCAGCAGCTCCCGGCACAATGGTTTCAAAGAAGAAGTTTATTGGGGTGGCTGCTGCTGTTTTTGTTTTAGCATTGGCGATAGCAGCACTGCTTGCGTGGCAGAGGGGTGACCTCAAGCCCGTGCAAGACTGGTGGGCTGAGCGAAATGTGCGATCGATTGAGTCGCCAAAGGCTCCGGCCCCTTCAGTGACTTCTCAGCAGTCGCCACCCACTGGAGTGCCGGCAGCGCCAGCTCCGTCGACCAGTCAGCCGATTCCTGCCGATTCGCGCCCCGAGCTCGCCCTGCCTAAAAATGAGCCAGCACCAAAACCAGCGCGCTCTCCCTTGGGATTAAAGCAAGAGCCCTATGTTCTTGTCGCAGATTCATCAAAAATTATTTTTCACCGAGATCGGCGCGACTTTAATTTGCGATTTGTTTTTGAGGGAGACCAAGACTTTTCGATTGCGCGAGCCAGCAGTGCGGGCCGAAAAATTTTTGAAGGACGCTTTCGATCGGGTGGGGTGGATTGGAAAAACTGGAGTGTCGGTAAGTTTGTTTGGAAGGCCGGATCCAAGTCCGGAGAGTTTGAGCTGATCGATTGGGAGCAGTATCGATCTCGAAGCAAAGCCGTGAAGAAAGAGCTTTTGGTTTCATCGGCTTATGCCGAGACGGATTTGCAGATCAATCCTTGGACCGAGATCCTAAGGCTTTCTTGGGATTCTGGCGCGAGTGCCGATTCTTATCGTCTTGAGATCGCAGAAGATGCCGAGTTCAAAAAGTCGATCTATGCGGGCACGAGCCTCAGTAAGTTCTCAAACATCGATCGTTTGTTTCATGAAGATATCACTCTTTTTTGGCGCGTGAGTTATTTGGACTCTAATCGAAACGTTTTTTTAGTAGATCCCGTTCGAAAGATTAATCTGAAGGTGATGCTTTCAGCCTCGCAGTTTGCTTTGATTTCTCCGCAGGCCTACGACAGCATTGTAAATGGCCAGGTCAGTGTGGAGGCTGTGGGACCAAGTGATGTGAAGGCGCGCTGCGGAGAAGTGGGAGAGGCGGGTGCAAAGTCACTGGTGCCTCTGGCGTCGGAGTCGGGTCTTTTGAAAGCTCAGGTAAAGCTACGAGGAGATCTGTTTTACTGCGAGGCGATGAGCGCCCGCGAGCGCCTCGCTTTTGTTTTACCTTTGCAACAATAGTCGGCGCCTCTTCAGTCCTAGAAGCGCAGCGAGAGATAGAATCAAAATGATCAACGCTTTCGGGGACTGTTGATGCGCACTTACCGATTGAGGTGCGCAACCCCCTCTACCCTCACCAGCCGCCACCAAACCTTTTTCGGGTAGAGCTCGCGCAGTGTACTGAGTGACCATGCCGATACTGTTTTCAACCTCTACTTTGAAGTCAAATCCTGACCGATCGTATTGGTTGAGAAGCTCGGAGGTATCTAGAACTACCGCCATCGTCGCGGTTTCTGAGGGGAGCTGCATTCCGCTCACGATTTGAGAACCTCTCACCACTCGCTGCTCGAGATCATTCATTCTCACCTCACGGGCTTGTCCTCCGCGCACTGAGAAGCCACTAAATCGTACGGTCAGAGGATCGCGTGTTCCGAGCCCCGAGATATCTGTCGTGGGCTGAGTCTGTCTGATTAGCATGGTGAGTACGGCTTTGGTCATCGTTCCGTAAGGAAAGCTCAACTCTGCACTCAAAACTTGAGGGCTTAAGTTGAAGGTTTGAGCTTTCAAATACACATCTCCGCCTGAGCGTTGGTTGGGCTGAAATCCAACGGCAATCGCCTCAACTCGTGCTGCATAATAGGCACCACTTCGTAGGCCGGTGATGACGGCTTGATTTGAGTTGATATTGTTAATGCGGGTGGCAATCTTGGTTTGAGCTTCCCAATTCGGCACAGCATTCATCGAAGGAATTTCTACGAGCTCCACAGCATAGTCGATAAACTCCAGGCTCTGCTCTTGTGCAACGGGATTCCAGGTCACCCGCATGGATGTACCGTTATCAAGTGCGGTGAGTGTGTCGATTCCGGCAAAGTCTGGGTTCAGTGCAATGCGGCCTGAGTTAAAGCAAAGCGAGCTCGTAAAATCCGAGATGTCATCTCCTCTTTGCTGAAGAGCACTTCTATCGTTGCTTGTATCGGTAATACAAACAATAGAACAGTAGCTCGCTCCGGTCGCAAAGCTAGCGGTCCCTATCGGAATCGCATTTCGAAGCCCCTGGCTCGGGTCAGTGATCTGAGTAAGAGCATCAAAGCTAAATACATTGGTATCTCGGTCGTTGTCCCAAACAACAGAATCGCAACTGCCCGAGCTTTGTACCAATTGCACATAGGCTTTTCGATGCGAATCATTATCCATTGAGGCATGTGCAATGTTATTTTGTTCGATCAAATAAAAACTAAGAGTGCTGCCATCCCCCTGTTCGATCACTTGAATCTGATGGTTTTCATTTCGCGCATTCGTGGTATCGAAACAGTTTACCGGGTTTGAGATTCTTGAAGTTCTGAGCCCATCACTGGCCTTCACAAAATAATTGAGACCTTCTGGTCCGATCGTAAGGCTTGCGAACTCAGGATCCGTAAACTCGACGTTGGTCGCTCCATTGGCTGCCGGAACTGTGGCAA
>JBILFF010000177.1:0-3089 GCA_044351695.1 Bdellovibrionota bacterium | reverse complement strand
TTATCTTTCCTGGGCTGTTTTCCTGATTATTTTTTGGATCTTAAGAAAAATGCTTCGCGATCGTGAGAATCGCGACCCTTTCGGGCGTAAGCCCGCTATCTCGCCCGGGGGAGGCGCTGAGAGACTGCGGCAAAAGTTTCGTAAGTGCCCTGCACAATGCCTTGCGAGCCAATGTAAATCCAAGAACCGGCGGTCATTTGGCCGTACATCATCAGCCCTTGCCGATCGAGCTCATCAAAAACCTCCCAAGTCGCCCACTTAGGAACTAAATTTGAATTTGCGAGCAAGACTCGAGGAGCATCTCTGTGAGAATCAAGAATCCCCACCGGCTTACCCGATTGAATCAAAAGAGTTTCAGTGTCTTTGAGATTACATAAACTTTGTATAATCGCTTTTTTCGATTCTAAATTTCGAGCGGCTTTGCCTCGCCCACCGTAGACCACTAAATTTTCTGGATCTTCGGCCACATCGGGATGCAAATTGTTTTCAAACATTCGAAGCGCGGCTTCTTGAACCCAGCCCTTGCAACGAAGTTCATTGGGACTACGAAAAGAAAAGTGATTTTTGTTCGATGCGACTGCCATGCGACAGTTTTCGCAGAGCCTAAGGCCTTAGGGCAAGCTACCAAAGATCAGACTGATCGACATAATACCTAGTTAGTACACGCAATTAGTCCCATTTTTGTGGAATTCTCTGAATATCTTGTACCGGGTAGCCCTCTTCGCGAAGCAAAGATGTGATTTCGTCCAGTTTCACATCAGACACCACAGGCTCTCGACCCATGATCCAGAGATACTTGCCATTTGGAACCCCAACGGCCGTCCATTTATAATTGGGATCAAGAGCGATGATTAAGTAATCAAACGAAAGTGGCCAAAAGGGTCGAACCTTCCAATGCGCATTGGTTTTGTCGTTATGGATCCAGCCTTTTTGAGGAATACTTTTTGGCTTTCCGTCAAAGGCGTCCTTTTTAAAATCAAAAGCGATATCAATTCGCTTCTCGGATTCGTTCCAAGTGTAAATTTCAATAGCGTTGTGAGCGCCCTTTTCAAGAAAGGTCGTTCGACCCGCCCACACATACCACTCGCCCATGAACTTCTTCATGTCGACGTATTCAACTGTTTTTGTATACTTCATCGAACTGCACCCCACCAAAAATGCGGTGCCTATGCTTAAGACCGCTTGCTTCAAATTCATGAGTCGAAGCCTAACGGATCTTTCGTTTATCGACCAGATTTAGCCCTGAGACTATTGTCTCATCTCAAAGGCCAGACGCGCAGCCTGAGCCCAAGCCTTTTCAGGATACCTTAAGGCGTTTCGATAATGCTCAAGTCGCTCCTGGCTCCTCATTTCTTCGACAAGAAGTGATTCTAATTCCCCAGCCGATTTGGGCTCTCGATTACGGACATCGACCGAAATAAAGTCCCAGTACAAAGGCAAATCCTCAACCAGAAGACTGGCGATGTCTTCAGGACTCAGTTCATCGCGCAAAACAAAGCGCCCATTTCGCTCAAAGCTACTGAAGGCCAGAATCACGGCATGCATCACATTCGCATAGGGATTTTTCTCCCAGCCCTTTCGTTTATCGATTTGATTCTGCAAAACGCGAAGCGAAAAATAGGGATCTTTCCAAAAACTCTCTTTAAGTATTAGCTCGGTGAGGAGTTCATTCAGAATCTTCTCTCGAGGGGGCTTTTCACCTCGAGATTTCTTAAGAACAATGCCTTCGGCTTGTTTAAGTTGAATGACTCGATCAGTCATTTTCTGAAGAGAACTCAAGACCTCACCTTGGTACTTGGTACGGTTCTCGCGAAGACTAGTAAGCAGACCGGCCTCAGTTCGCTGGGCGTAAATCGGTCGTCTTGACTTAGCCGCAGGTAAAAGAACCTCTCTAATAAAGTGTTCATAAAGGCCCAGCTTTGAAATGTAGGCCATGAAGCCTTTTACGACATCGAAATCAGTATGATAATCGGTGGGAAAGGGGGGATTAAGTCTGCTTGGAGCATGATGCTGCCCTTCGAGCTGAGGTCGAGGGCTTCTGATGCTCAGCCAATCTTCCATTTCAGTCCAAGGGAGTGTTTCGAAGTCTCTGTCGCGAACTGTGTAATCATAAAGACGGTGAGCAATAGTGGCGGTGAACATTTCATCCCAGTCCGCTCGTTTCATAAACTTCGATAAGTAGAATTTATTCAAAGCTGCAATCCACTCCTCTGGAGTTTCGATTTTGTCGGCAGGGCCTTTCTTTTCTCCAGACTCTTCGGCTTTGCCAAAATAAACTCGAGCCAGGTCCTGGAGAATTCCCCCAAGGGCATCTCGCACCGCAAAACGTCCCTCGGCAGGAATATTTTGAGGATAGTATATTTTCCCCTCATTGGGCCCCCGCAAGAGAATCAAGAATCCAAAGTTCGCAGCCTCTCGCTCAAACTCATCCACGCTAGATTGATCGGTAGATTGAGGATATTTGAAATTCTGAATGAAGGTTTGTACCTGAGCATTCCAGAAGGGCTTAGTGAATTCCGTATTGTAATCTGCAAGGCCCGCCATTGAAAACACTCTTAAGCGAGCGGCATAGTTCTTCATGAGTTCAACCGACTGAAGACCATCTTTCTTAAACACAAGCGAATGTTGTTCACTTGCTTCAGCCGATCGTAGGCGTGCAAAGACCTGGGTCGGTATATCATCAAAATGAAAAAATCTTCGGGGCGCGCCATGGATGTGAGTGGTCCAGGAGCTTACGAATCCCTCCAAGGCTTTTGAAACTACAAGTGAGTGAGGGTCTGAGAGATCAAAAGACAACACCAGTCCGGGGGAACCCCCTTGAGCAATACTTTCGGCGTGTGATTCGACTAATTGTTTAAGAATCTTCATTTCTTTGAGCTGATTGAAGCATCCCAACACCAACCTGCGGGGTGCTGCATCAGATGCTGCAGCTTGAGCGGAGATCAAAGTAACAATAAAACAAATCAGTGCCCGAAGGGATTTCATCATTCGATAGTCCTTAGTTCTCATGCCCGACAAATACAAGGAGGGGGACGTCTCGTGATTTCAAATGAAATCGGTATGAAATTATCTGCATAACGGCGGAGCTC
>JBILFF010000070.1:0-11266 GCA_044351695.1 Bdellovibrionota bacterium | reverse complement strand
CAGAGCCCACATGAGGATTAGAGAGATAACGAATCTCTTCTGGCGCACCGAATCGAATCAGTCGATCCATCACATAAGGGATATAAGGAGATCGAATACGCGTGATCAGCTTTCCATCGCTGTAAAGCCCCGCGCCTCCCTCTCCAAAGCACACATTGTTGTCGGGATCTAGTCGTCCATAACGCCAATACTGCGAAATCGCTTGAAGTCGTGGCACGGTTTTAGACCCCCGCTCAAAAAGAATCGGGCGAAATCCTCGCTCCACGAGTCGCAAAGCTGCAAACAGACCTGCGGGACCTGCCCCAATAATCAAGGGACGAAGGCGTTGGCTTGAAGAACTGAGTCGATCCACCAGAATCGGCACTGGCTCCGAAGATTCACCATCCTCTAAAAGCTCCACCGAATAAACAAATCGAGGACGCTTACGACGGGCATCAATCGATTTTTTTAAAATACGAATTTGAGAAAAAGTGTATCCGAGATCACGCAGTCGATCGACGAGCGATTCATCGAGGCCTACCAGGATATCTTCGACTCGTCTCATACTTGCTGCTTACTGCAACAAGCTTCGCCAGCTGGTCAAGGGCTTTTGCCTTTGAGATGGAATAAAGGGACGGGGACTCTGAAGAACCTTTCGGAGCGCGTCTGCTGTCAAGCTCGCCTCAGGAATCACCCACTCCGAATTTTGAACCGCCTGAGCGTTCTTAAACTGGTGATTATCTGCCGCCCCAGGAAAGGGTACAAACACGCTAGGCCGCCCAAAAGCGATCAGCTCAAAAATACTCAAAGCCCCGGCACGCGAAATCACCAAATCGGCCTCACTGATATAGCGACTGAGCTCGTTGGAGAAGGCAAATGTTTCGGCGGGAATCTGAAGTTCTTGGTAGGCCGCTCTCACATTCTCAAAGCTTCCCTCACCCGTCTGATGCACGATCCTGAGATCAGGATGATTTTTTTTCAGATACTCTAACACTCGAATCCAAGCCCGATTCAAACCCGTGGCCCCTTGCGAGCCCCCAATGATGAGCAAAGACTGAGGAGGCCACTGTATAGGCCTCGCCTGCTGAGCCTCTCGCTCGACTTCATCACGAAGAGGAAGCTCAAAGCTCTTAAAACCCCGACAAGGAAAAGGAGAAAAAGCTGGGATGAAATAAGAAAGCACTCGATTGGTCAGCCCCGGCACTGAGTTTTGCTCGAGTAAATAAACCTTGAAGCCTAGAAAAGGTTTTAAAAACCAAGCGGCCAGCATAGTGCTCGCCGAGGAATAGCCCCCTACTCCCACGACAAAGCGAGGCTTGATTTTGACAAGCTTTGAGCCCGATACAAAAATACCAATGAAAAAAGCAAAGAGAGCCGAAAATTTTTGAGCGAGACCTACATTTTTAAAACCGAGAGCATACACAAACTCGACCTTCATCCGCTTGTCGGTAAACTTAAAACGCCCCTCAATTCCGCGCCGCACACCAATAAAAGTAACCTCTGATTGAGGATATTTACTCAAAAATTTTTGTGCAAAAGCGAGTCCACAAAAAAAGTGCCCGCCGGTGCCCCCTCCGGCAACTACAAGAGAGTTTCGCTTCATCGACGAGCCTCTGTGATCTGACTTTTACGATAGAGGCTCTGAAGAATGCCTAAACTCAGCAACGAAACCAGCAAAGAACTTCCACCGTAACTAAAAAAAGGAAGAGGCAGACCCTTGGTGGGCAACAAGCCCATCGTGACCATCATGTTGAGGGTCGCTGGCAAGCAAAGAAAAATACTGACTCCCGTCGCCAGGTAATACGACTCTGAGCTCTCCTGAGACTTTGCAATTCGAGCGCCAAAAAAAAGACGTGCCACAAAAAGACTCACCACTGTAAACACTCCAACGACTCCAAGCTCCTCGCCGATCAACGAAAAAATAAAATCCGTATGAGCTTCAGGTAGATAAAACAACTTTTGCGTGCTGTTGCCTAGACCTTGACCCGACCAACCCCCTTGATGAAAAGCGGCAAAAGACTGAATCACCTGAAATCCGTTACCCTGTGGATCCTTCCAGGGATTTAAAAAGGTCATGACCCGCTCGGCACGATAGCTGGCTGAGAACAAAATAAAAATCATAGCTGGAATCGCTAGCACCACAAGTCCAGCCAAAAAACTCAGCGGCACGCCGCCCACAAACCAAAGAGCAACACTCAATAAAAGAACTCCCATGGCTCCCCCAAAGTCAGGCTGAAAAAGTAACAGCAACATCAAGACGGAGGTGACTACCAAGAGGGGCAAAAAACCTCGATTAAACGAATGAAGGCGATCTTGTCTAAAGCTCAGCGTACCGGCCAGATAAAACACCAAAAGCAATCGCACCAACTCGGAGGGTTGAATCGTTAGAAACCCAAGAGACAACCAGCGCTGCGCTCCGCCTGCGGCCTGACCTAAACCCGGTATCATCACTGCCACGAGCAACAGCAGCCCCATGACCAGAAACATCAATCGAAAGCGACAAAGTTTCGAAACATCAAACTGCGCTACCAAAAAATAGAGAGCCCAGCCCAAACCTAAGAACAAAGCTTGTTTTTTGACATAAAAAAGTGCGTCACCACTTTTCTGCATGCCCAAGACGGCTGAGGCACTGTAAATCATGATCAACCCAAACAAACTCAAAATCAGTCCCAGAAAAAACAAAGGCCGATGAGAAAATCCAGCCAACCCCCCCAGACGCTCCGAGAGACGCGACAAAGCGAGCCATCGCGGTTGGCGGGTCTCACTTCCTGCTGAGTCATTGAATATCACCGAAACACCTCTTGCTTGTATTGTAGAGGCTTCGGCTTTCAGGGATCAACGAAAACAGAAAAAAGCTAGTAAGCGGGTCGCCCGACGAGCTTCCAAAACTGTCGTCCACGCTCTTCAAAGTTTGCAAACTGATCCCAACTGGTTGCTCCCGGAGACAAGAGGAGGAGCTCTCCCATCTTCAAGGCTTGCCTGCAAGCCGCCATCAAGTCTGAGAAGCGCTCTCTTTTTTCGATGGTGCCCGAAAAAGACTTCAAATCATTCTGTATCTTTTCGGCAGAAACTCCGTAGATCCACACCGAATCCGAAGATCTTAAAATCTTCAGTAAGCGAGAAAAATCATCTCCCTTGTCTTTGCCCCCCAAGATCAAATGAATGCGCTCAAACCGGGGCTGAAACTGACGAAGCGCAGCCAACGTGCTCTGCACCGTCGTGGACTTTGAATCATTGACGTAAGCTCGCCCGTCGGAGGCCATCCAAAACTCTTGCCGGTGAGCTAAGCTCGGCAGGCGCTTGAGATCGATCTCGACCAGTTGGGGATCAACCCTCTGAGCCACATGCTGAAGCAAAAAAAGACTGCTCTCTTCTTGCGAAAACTCGAGGTCCGAATGAAGGCTTAAGACATTTTCGACATCCTTCGGAAAAAACTTCGTCGCTGATCGCTCCAAAAGACCCCACTTGGCTCGGTAATAATCTTGCAAACTGTTATAGCGATCCAAATGATTAGGATAGAGATTCAAAAGAACTCCCCAATCAAATCGAGCGCGCCTCAGTCTTTCAGCCATAAAGCTTGAAACCTCAAGCACGGCCAACTCAGGCAAAGGGGAGCGATGAAACAGACGAAAGCACGCATCTCCTAAGTTTCCGCCTACAAAAACCGAAGCCGGACGTCGCCCTGAAGCCAATAGGTATCCTAGACGCGTGGTGAAGGTCGACTTTCCGACTGAGCCGGTAATGACGACAGTGGGGTAACGATAGTGCTCGCAAAACAAATCGAGCTCACGAATTTCGCGCGACGCTAATCCCTCCACAAAACTTCTTCGCGGATCAATGCCTGGCGACAAAACCACCCGATCAAAGCTCAGTTTTTCAAAGTCAAAATCTTCAAATCGACCTTTAAAAATTTCACGAAGAGACCAGCCTCCGTTCTCCCAAAAATAAAGAGAAACTTGTGCTTGCTCATTTTGAATGTGCTCAGCCAACCCCCAACGCTCACCCTCGACAAACGAGGCTATCGCCGAATTGCTTTCACCGATCCCTAAAAAGAGCCACGCTCGCATAGCCTAGCGTAGCTTGAGAGAACTGAGAGCGACCACCGCAAAAATGATCGAAAGAATCCAAAATCGCACAATGACTTTAGGCTCTGGCCAGCCCGAGAGTTCAAAATGGTGATGAAGGGGCGCCATTAAAAAAACCCTCTTCTTGGTCTTCTTATAAAAACCAACTTGAATAATCACCGAGAGCGCTTCTAAAACAAACAAAAATCCGGCCACAAGTAAAATAATCTCTTGATGCACCAAGAGTGCCGCCACCGCTAAAAGAGTTCCTAAAGAAAGAGAGCCCACGTCTCCCATAAAAACCTCTGCAGGGTGAGAGTTGAACCACAAAAATCCAAGCCCCGCCCCAATGACGGCTCCCATGATCACCGACATCTCACCGGCTCCCACGACGTGAACAAAATGAAGATACTCTGCCAAGTTTTTGTGTCCCGAAACATAAGCCAAAATCAAAATCACCCCAGCCGTTGTCATGATCGGAACAATGGCTAGACCGTCGAGCCCGTCCGTTAAATTAACCGCATTAGCCGCACCGGCAATCACCAGATAACCCCAGAGATAAAAAAAGGCGCCGATCGGTAAAACAAAGTTTTTGAAAAACGGAAAGTAAATCGAACTCTCAATGAGCTCGAAATTTCGAATCAACACGACCACCAACAAAGAAATGGCGAGCAAGCCAAGCATTTTGGCGCTCGAAGAAAGACCTTTTGGGTTCTTCTTAGAAAGCTTTAAATAATCATCGATAAAGCCCAAAAGCCCTGCCGCCGCAAAGGCTCCCAAACAAATCCATGGCTCCCAACGATCTAAACGAACCAGCAGCAAAGAAACGCAGAGCACTCCCATCAAAAGAACCAGCCCCCCCATGGTGGGAGTCCCCTTTTTCTTCAGATGGGTTTTCGGACCATCGTCTCGAACCACTTGCCGCCACTGAACACTTTGAACCCAGCGAATAAATCTCGGCATAAAAAAAAGAACAAAAGCAAAACTCAATAGCGCTGCCGAAAAGGTACGAAAGGTAATGTACGAAAACAGGTTTGAAAGATCACTCGTAGGAAACAAAAACTCAAAGAAATGTAAAATCAAGCCTCTCCATTATGCACGAGGCCCCTTAAGATGCGCGAGAAGAAAGTGCGGCAAGAGCCACTTCACGATCATCGAAGTGGATTTTTTCGTCTCCAATGATTTGGTAGGTCTCATGTCCTTTGCCCGCAATCAATACGACGTCTTCGCGATGCGCCGACGAAAGCGCCGCCTCGATGGCCGTTCTACGGTCGAGATGAATGTGCTTCTTTTTTAGCCCCTGCAGCCCCATTAAAATTTCATCCACGATCGCCTGAGGATCTTCTCTTCGAGGATTGTCTGAAGTGATAAAAATTTCGTCTCCATAAAGCTCGGCCACCTGAGCCATTTTGGGACGCTTCAAGCGATCCCGATCGCCCCCACAACCAAAAACTACTTTCAATTGGCGAGGACTTAACGCCCGGAGTGTCGAGCAAACGTTTTCGAGAGCATCCGGAGTATGAGCGTAATCTACAAAAACTCGAGGACCATTTTGCGACTTCACCGGCTCCAGACGACCAGGCACAAAAGGCGATCGGCTCACCGATTCGACAATCTGATTTTCAGGAAGCTGAAGAGCATAGCCCGCAGCAATCATGCCCACGACATTCTCGATATTGAATCGACCGATGAGTGGGCTTTGAAAGCGCAAAGATCGTCCTTGAAATAAGAGAGTGAACTCCGAACCTTCGATCGAAATTTTGGGATCTCGGATGGTAAAATGTCTCTCTCCTGCATGCTCTTGATATCCCCAAGTCCAAAGCTGAATTTCAGAAGAACTTTCGAACTCCTCAGCCAGACGAGCTCCATAGGTTCCGTCGCGCGGGACAACGGCCCATCGACGAGCTTTTTGACTGCTTCGCAGAAGCTCAGAAAACAATCTTCTCTTCGCCAAAAAATAAGCCTCCATCGATTTGTGATAGTCGAGGTGCTCGGGCGTCAGATTGGTAAACAAAGCCCCATCAAGCTCAATGCCCAAGAGCCTTCGTTGATCCAAAGCATGGCTACTGGCTTCAAACACAAATCCCCGCGCTCCTCGATCTCGAAGAAGTGAGAAATTCTTTTGCATTTCACTAAAATCAGGGGTTGTTAAAGGAGAGCTCACCCGAAAATCTTCGAACTGAAGCATGACGGTCCCACTGAGTGCACAGGGAATCCCCGCATTCTTGAGCAAATTCTGCAGCAAAAAGGTAGAGGTCGTCTTGCCATTGGTGCCCGTCACGGCCACCGTGAGGGCGCTTGCCGTGGGATCTCGGTAAAGCATTTTTGCGACCAGCGCCATGGCAAGAGTTGAATCGCGGACGACGATCACGGGAGCTAAGGGCTTCCAGCCCGCGGGCTTCTCTTCGACAACAAAGGCGACGCACTCCGAGCGCCCCTCAAGATCTCGAAGAAAATCATGACCATCTCGTGAAGCACCGCGTCGTGCAAAATAGAGAATTTTTTTTCCACTAAAAAGTCCGGCTAAAACGGACCGACTGTCTGAACTGATCTCCGAGAATTCGACATTCTGACGAAGACTGGCATCTGAGATCGGTTCGAGCAAAAGCTGGTGCTTTTCGAAGAGCGAAAGAATCGCTTGCATACCCATAGATCTAAGATGGAAAAGCCTGAAAATCTATTCGAAAAACACTTTTATGCGATCTTCTTTGAACTCCTCTTTGACAGCGTGCCCAAAACCATAAAGCTCAACTTTGGCACGACTGTCCTCGTCCCAGGTCTTGATATGCTCTAGCACCTGCTGAAAACTCTTACCCACAAAAAGCTTCTCGCCCGTTTGAAGCGCGCCGCTCACCGCTGTCGACTCCCGTCTCGGCTTGACGCCCAAGATTCCTAAAGACTTGGCTGCAATTCTTTGAAACGACGGAGCCGCTGTGACGCCCCCCGAAACATCTCCCTGAGGTTGATCGTAAATGACTAAGAGGACGAAGGCCGGATCCTCAGCCGGAACAAAACCAGCAAAACTCACGATCAGGTCATCCGAGCTATAGACACGAGAGACATTGCCGTTACTCAGAGGAACCTCCACCAATTTTTGAGAGGTTCCCGTTTTGCCAGCTACTTGAAATCCAGGAATCGCTGCACGAACCCCTGTACCTTGTTCATCGGTCACGCGCGAGAGCATCGCGGTCAATGTTTTTGCCGACTCCGCGCTCAGAACTTCTTGCCGAGACTCCTCCGCACGCCAGACAATTTTTACGGGCTCACCCGCTGTTTGAACTCGATCCACGACGTGTGGCTTCACCAAATAGCCTCCGTTAGCGACAGCCGAGAAAAATCGAAGCATTTGAATGGGGGTAACCGCTAATCCCTGCCCAAAACTAATGTTGGCTAAATCAATCGGACGCCACGACTTCGCTGGCCGCAAAATACTTTTAGCCTCTCCAGGCAAATCAATTCCTGTCATTTCTCCAAAACCCATTTTTTCAGTGAAATCATGAAAACTTTTCTCTCCTAACTTTAAGCCAATTTTGGCAGCGGCAATATTTGAGGAGACCTGAAGCATCTCGGTGAGCGTGAGCCACTCGTATTTTTTGTTATTAAACTCACGAACCGAATTAGGCCCCACTTTAAAACTTCCGTTCTCTGCATAGACTTGGCTGTCGGGCGACATCTTGAGGCGCTCGATTCCTGCCGCTGCCGTCACTGCTTTGAATGTGCTTCCGGGTTCGTACAAATCCGAGACGAGTCGATTTCTAAAGGGGGTCTTCTCTCGATCCAAAGAGGCCAAGGCATAAATGGCACCGGTCTTCGGATTCATCATCACGGCTTGGGCACTCAAAGCTCCAGTTTGTTTAAGTCCTGCCTGCAGTTCATCTTCTAAGATCTTTTGTAAGCGAACGTCGATGGTGAGGATCACATCGTAAGCTTCGAACCATTCTTTTTGATAATCCTCAAATCGAAGCACTCGACCCAAGGCATCGCGCAAACCAAACTCGGGAGCTTGATCTGAGCTCTGAAGCCATCGATCGAAAGTCTTCTCCACACCCTCAAGACCCTCTACGTCTCTGCCTGAGAAACCAAGGATGCTCCGAGCTAACTCGCCGTGAGGATAGACCCGTTTACTTTCTTTGGTGCTTCCAATTCCCTCGATTTCTAAATTTTCTACTCGAGTAGCCGTTTCGGGATCGACGCCTCTTTTGAGCCAAACAAAAAAGCGATCTGACTTGAGTTGAGTCTCGATTCGCGAAGCGGGAATGCCGAGATGTTTTGAAAGTTTAAGCGCCACCTGCCGAGGCTTTTCTATCACTCGCGGATTTGCAAAAAAAGATTTCGACATCAACGATAGAGCGAGTTCATTGCCCGATCGATCTAAAATAGCTCCGCGCGAGCGCAGCAAGCCTTCGCTCGATTTCTTTTTATTCCACTGACTTTTGTTTTTGAGAAAAGCTTCGAGTCGCGGATCAGGCCGAACCTGAAAGAGTACCGCTCGAACAGCTACGGCCATTAAACCGATAAACAAGAACCAAAAAAGTACATGCACTCGAGAACGTGATTGCTTCATGGCATTCGCACCACTTGATCCGGTGTCGGCTCTCGGTAGACATCACTTTTGATTTGAGAGAGCGAGAGCTCCTCGGCCACCTTCGCCCGTAAGCGAATCTCCTCCTCCTTGAGCGAGCGATGATACTTTTTAAGAACCTCGAATTCATAAGCCCGTTGCGTGAGATGCAAACGAATCACTAAACCCGCTAAGCCCCAAAGCACCAAGGTAGCGGCGGTCAAAAAAATCAGCGATCTTCCTCGATTCGCCCAGCGTTCCCAAAAATTCATCGACTCCCAATCCGAACGACTCACGCCCCTATGTTATCAAGTGAAGCGCGGAAGTGTGAAATGGATTCGTGGGTTAGGCTTTTATCGTATTATGTATCCTCGGAATAGATGGCAATGTTGGTCCAGGCACGAAGGCGACAGGCCTCCACCCAAGCGCGCACTCACATGAACCCTTAAGGCCTCTTTTCAAAAATACGAAGCTTGGCAGAGCGTGCTCGAGGGTTAACTTTCATTTCTTCGTCACTGGGTAAGATGACTTTTTTATTCACGGCCTGCATTCGGCCCCTCATATGCCATTTCACCAGCCGATCTTCAAGGCTATGAAAAGTAATGATCGCCATCCGCCCCCCCACGCTCATTCTCTCGGCTATCGAACTCATCATTCGCTCCAGAGCTCCCAACTCGTCGTTCACCTGCATCCGAATCGCCTGAAAAACACGAGTCAGCGGATGATGGCCTTGGCGGTCGCGCGACTCGAGCGAAAATCCCAGCACCTCGACCAGGTCCTTTGTTGTTTTGAGTTCTCTCGTTTTTCTCTCGCTCACCAGTCTTCGCGCATACACACGAGATCGTTTTTCTTCGCCATACTTCCAGAGCACGTCGGAGATTTCTTCTTCTCGCGCTCGCATTAAGAAACGGGCTGCCGTCTCGTGCTGAGTTGAATCCATTCGCATATCGAGCGGCCCCTCCGAGCGAAACGAAAAGCCTCGCGCCGCCTCATCCAGCTGAAAACTGCTCACTCCCAAGTCGGCAACGGCACGCGTAGGAGCCAGCGAGCAGTGATTCATCCACTCATCAAAACAGGAATGCACGTACTCAACCTCGGGATAAGCCGACAGCCTTTGCCGAGCGCGTTCAAGCGCTGAAGGATCACGATCCAGTGCGATCACTTTTTGAGGCTTTGGATTTCTTTGTAAAAGAGCCTCAAGATGTCCCCCTCCTCCCAGCGTCAAATCGAGAACGACAGCCTGATCGCCACTCCACGCGAGAGCCGCACAAATCTCTTCAACCAAAATGCTTTTGTGAATTAAGGACACCCAACTCGAATCTTATAGGAAGCTTTTGATTCGTAAATCACCGAAGAGCCCTCATTTCGTCGAACCACCTTACCGCAGCTCGCAAACAACAGATTGCCGCGATTTAGTTTTTTGAGCTCTCGCTTCCATTCTTGACAAGCGTACTTCCAATTTCGGAAGGCTCGCGACGCACTGGGCGAGGCCTCGCCCAAAATGGCATCAGTCCCTTCCGTCACGCTCACTTGGGCCGCCGCCGGCGCCGGAGAATTCACGATCACTTGAGGAGGCTCTTTTTTAGACGGACTTGTTTGCGAGAAAGCTGCCATCGACGACAGAGCCAACCCCACAAGCCCTCCAATAAAACTATAAAATCGCGAGTTTTTTAAGTGCATTCAAAATACTCTCACGATCTTCATCCGCTAAGCCAATAAACTTGATTCCCATCCCCGGCTCTTCGCCCTCTTCTTCATCATTCACCCAAATGACCTCACCGCGGCAACGAATCAAAGCTGACTCCGGCAAAGCAAACTGCATATTCACTAAAGTCCCCGGCTCAAGAGGATCGGCCGTGTGAATAAAAATACCGCTTTGAGAAAGGTTAGAGGAGTATTCAAACAGGTAATGATCGTTCGGAGATTCAATATCTACTTTGAGCTGAATCGGAATCCGAGGCTCTCGTCGTTTGTCAAAGGCTCGCGCTCTCGCCGACCTCATCCTTTCGCCTAAATTCATGAAGCACTCCGTTTCTCTTAACCTGAATCAATTCACGGAGAACGAGTTCCACGGATCGGCGACCATTCCATTCATTTTCAGAAAGCTCAACGAGAGCCTCCATACTCATTCGGTCCCTACCGCGGGCTATCCCTTCCCCCCACTCCCTTCCTAGGCTAACCCAAGGACTCCTAAATTGCAAAATACTGAAATATCGGCCCTTTAGATCGACGAAGATCTTCAAGTGCTCTTGCTTCATGATCTGGATCCGACGCAAATCCGCCTCTTTTAAATAGAGGAGAGGTGAGGGGTTCCCCTGCCCCATGGGCTCTAGAGCCTCAATTAGGCCCTCAAGATCGGACTCGTGGTCGAGCTCGGCCTCGAAATCAAGAGCTAAGGGCCCACCCGGCAGTTTTTGAGCTTCAAACTCAAAGAGCTGCTCAAAGGTCGGCAGCCCCGAATCCTCCATGGTGAGTCCCGCAGCCAGAGCATGGCCCCCAAACGAAATCAAAAGCTCGGGCTCGACTTGTGAAATTCTCTGGAGACTCTCTGCCAAGTGAAAGCCGAGGGGAGCCCGTAGTGAACCCTTCCAGAGCCCCGATCGCCCTGGATAGTCGGCCAAAAAATGCTCATCTTGAACATAGGTTAAAACCGCTACGGGTC
>JBILFF010000008.1:0-31688 GCA_044351695.1 Bdellovibrionota bacterium | reverse complement strand
TTTGCCAACGGACTTCGATCGATTCTTCGACAAGATCCAGATGTGATTCTGATCGGAGAGATTCGAGATAAAGAAACCGCCGAAATTGCGGTGCAAGCGTCGCTCACTGGTCACTTGGTTTTAAGTTCGATTCACACCAACGATGCATCGTCTTGCGTGGCTCGTTTGGTAGACATGGGTATTGAGCCCTTTTTGGTGGCGAGCTCTCTGATTGGAATTTTGGCTCAGCGATTGGTTCGAAAGCTTTGCATGGAATGTCGCGAACCCCACATTCCTACAGCGGAGGAGCTTCGACGTTTAGGACTTGAGTCGCTTCCTGCAGGCTCGACCGTTTATCGTCCCAAAGGCTGTGAGCACTGCTACCATACGGGCTATCGGGGACGCTTAGGGATTTTTGAACTCCTTCCGATCGATGAAAATCTACGTTCGGTCATTTTGAAAAACTCGGATGCGGTCTCGATTAAACGAGCCTCTATGGCTCAAGGCTTTCAACCGATGCGAATCGATGGAATCCGAAAGATTCTTCAAGGTGTCACGACCATGGAAGAGGTCTTGGCGGCGACAGCCGAAGATTCTAGAATCAGCTAATGCCGCAGTATCAATATCAAGGATTTGACGCAAAAGGTAAAAACGTAAGAGGCGTGGTGCATGCCGACAATGCGGCGGCGGCCAAATCGCAGCTTCGCCGCGATGGCTTTTTTGTCTCTAACCTTCAAGAGGCCCTTCTCGCCACCGAGGAGACAGGCGCATCATCGAATCCCCTTTCGCGATTTTTTAGAAGGATTCCCGTAGAAGACGTTTCGAATATGACACGCCAGCTCGCTACTTTAGTCGCTGCGCATATTCCTCTTGTCGAGGCGCTTTCGGCACTAGTCGATCAGGTCGAGAACCCTGATCTCAAGGCGGCGATTGCTCGTGTTCGGGCCGATGTCAATGAAGGTTCAACACTTCATAATGCTTTGGCTAAATACCCAGAGGTTTTCTCAGATTTATATGTCAGCATGGTGGCCTCGGGAGAGGCCTCGGGAGCACTCGATATTGTGCTTTTGCGTCTTGCAGACTTTTTGGAGTATCAGTCACGACTCCGAAAGAAAGTGATGGGAGCCATGCTCTATCCTCTGGGCATGATCGCTTTCGGAGCCATTGCTGTTTTGGTCATTTTCACCGTGGTGATTCCAGAACTCGAGCAGGTCTTTAGCGAGAACAAGCAGCAACTTCCTCTGATGACTCGGATTGTTTTGGTTTTATCAAAGTTTACGGTCGCTTACTGGTGGGTCATGCTTGCGGGTCTGGTGATCGCCGCTTTCGCAGTCGCTCGCTACTTTAACTCAGAGATCGGCAGGCGCCAGTGGGATGAGACTAAGTTGAAGCTGCCCGTTTTTGGAGATGTTTTTCGAATGATCGCCGTGTCGCGATTCACTAAAACCCTCTCGACTCTACTGCGCAGCGGAATCCCCCTCCTCCCCTCTCTCAATGTGGTGAAGAATGTCGTCAACAATATCACGATTAAAGAGGCGATTGAAAAAGCAACGGTTAATTTGACGGAGGGACAAGGAATTTCTGGGCCCCTCAAGCGCAGCGGTCAATTTCCTCCGCTGGTGACTCATATGGTGAGTGTGGGAGAGCGGACGGGCGAGATCGAATCGATGCTCGAGCGAGTCGCTGACCACTATGAGTATCAGGTGAATAACAAGGTCGAGAATTTCACCGCGCTCATTGAGCCCATCATGATTATCATTCTAGCGCTCATCGTGCTGGTGATTGTTCTCTCGGTTGTTTTACCGATGATCGAGCTCAACAACACAGCGCTGTAGATGGTTTTCGAAGATGATGGCAGCGTCTCTTGACGCTCGGGAGCACCTCTGGGACATTAAAAGAGTGAGAATTTTAACTTCAGATATTCGGGTTTTAAGAAATTCAAAAGCTTTCACGCTGATTGAGCTCTTGGCTGTATTAGTCATCTTGGCTCTTGTGGTTGGCCTCGCCGCCCCTCAAATCATCAACCAGCTTGAGGGCGGTAAAGCCAATGCCGCAAAAACCGAAATCGCTGGAATCGAGCAAGCACTTCAGGCCTTTTATTTAGATTGCGGGTATTTTCCAAAAACAGAACCAGGTCTCCAAGCTCTCATCGATAAATCGGCGGCTGGCGAGCGCTGCTCTAAGAGCTTCAAAGAGGGAGGTTATCTTAAAAAAAGAGAGCTTCCTCAAGACCCCTGGGATGAGCTTTATATTTATGTTTCTCCGGGACAGCAAAATCCGGCCGGCTTTGACCTGAGTTCTAAGGGTCGAGATGGAGAGCTGGGCACTGAGGATGACATTAATAACTGGTGATCGTCAGGATCGCGCTTTTACGTTGATCGAAATTTTGGCGGTGCTCACCTTGATCGCCGTGATCATGGGCACAGTGGTTTTTGGCTTTACCGGCGTTGGATCGAGTGCGCGGACGATTGGATCTGCACTGGTTAAAGATATTCAAGGGACGTACTTTCAAAGCATTCGTAAAGCGCAGATTTTGCGAATAAGCTTCGCAAAATCTCCTGATGGTGAATTATACGTCATCGAGGCCTATGAGGCCCCTCAAGCCCCACCCCCGAAAGAAGATGAAGAGGCTTATAGCGCGTGGGAAAAGCGACAAGAAGAGAAAGAAAAGCAGTTGGGCAAACTGACGCGCGATCAACTCAAAGCCCGTACCCTGCTTGACGAAGGTGAGTTTAAAGAGATCAAACGAAAAGAGCTCGGGGGAATGCGCCTACATCGATTTTTAAAACCCAATTCAAGCCCGGGTGAGATTCAAGCGATCAGTTTTCTTCCGACCGGCGAAATAGATGATAGCTTGATTGTTTTGGTGAGCGAGTCGAATGACTATTTTTCGATCGTCACAGAGTCGATGGGTGGTCAGGTCCGCAGCTTTACTCGCGAAGTCACCGAAGAAGAGTGGAAAAACCGTAAATACGAGGACTAAGATAGAGCATGGACACTCGAAGCTTTACTCTGCTCGAAGTGATAGCGGCTGTGAGTCTTTTGGCAATCGCTGCGGTGGGAATTATTCAAGGCCAGGCCGGCAGCGTCCGCAATGTCGTTCAATCTGAAAAACTCTCTCAGGCTGCATTTCTGGCTCAGCAAAAAATGGTCGATACTGAGTTAGAAATTGAGGCCAAAGGACTCCAGGCCTTTCTTCCGGAAGAGAAAGGAGACTTTGAAGAGGAAAGTCTTAAAAGTTTTAAATGGGTGCGACGCCTCGAGCCCATCGACTTGGCTTGTTATTGGCCCGAGGCAGGAAACGAAGAAGAACGATCCAGCGACCCGGCCATGGGGATGATTTCTCAAATCTTTGAAAACTTTGTTCGTAAAGTCGTCGTCGAAGTCGAGTGGACTGAAGGAAACAAAACTCGGTTCGCCTCGCTATCGCAACTTTTTGTTCACGAAGAGGGGATTCGTGGAGCTTCTCAAGGACTGCCTGGATCGGGACCTTCTAATTGATTATGCGCAGAGCTTCTACAAAATGGAAGGGATTCACTCTGATCGAATTGATCGCTTCGATTGCGATTTTTGCATTCATCATGCTCGGCCTCTCCAATATGCTGGGAGAAACGACACGCTTGAGCACTAAGGTGAAAGAACGGCAGAGCAGTGTACTAGCGGCTCAGGTAAGCCTCGATCGGCTTCAGCGCGAACTTCCGATGTCTTTTTACGATCCGGCACTACAAAAACAAAGTCGATTTCTTTTAACGAGTCAGTTGGGTGCTCCCGAACTGGTGTTTAGTTTTATCGATAGCCCGATTCGCTCGCTTTTTGTCCCTCGCTCCGGCGGACTCAAAATGGTCCGATATTATTTCGAAAAACATCCAGAGTCTGGAACCATGAACCTCTTTCGAACCGAGCAAGCGATAACGAGCTCCAAAGAGATTCGACAAGAAGAAGGAAGACTGGTGGCCACCGGAATCGTTGATCTGAAAATCGAAGCCTACAATAGACAAAATGATCAATGGGTCGAGACCTGGGACGACACCGATCAATTCACTCGAGGTCGCGCGCCCGAGGCGGTTCGCCTTCTGATGCGTGTGACCGACCCCGATCTCCCCAAAGATCAGCAGAGTCAACGAATGCTGACCTACGCCACCACTTTTCGTATGCTGATTCCTCGACAAAATCGGAGGGGCCCGTGAGAAAAGTAGGACGAGCTCAAAATTCAGCTATTGCTTTATTTTTGGTGATCACCTCTCTGATCATCATCTCTCTAGCGATGCGCGAACTTTTGGTCCGATCTACCGCTCAAGTCGATCGAGTCAGAAACTCTTATGATCGACTTCAAGCTTTCTATCTGGCGAGGTCCAATATTGCTCTGACACGAGCTTTTCTTGAAGCGCTTCGCATCAAGCTTCCTCAAGATCAAAAATTCGATACGCTTAAAAATATTCCCCAGCCCGTTCCCTTTCCTGTGATGCCGGAAATGACGGCAGCCTTGGCGGGTTTGGGAGCGGCGAATCAAGAAGAATCAGCGTCTCCTCAAAGCGCCCCCCTCGCTCCAGAAAAGTTGAAGGGCTGCCAAGACTTTAACAAAGACTTTCCAGGCGAGAGTTACGCTCTGATCGACGACCTCTCGGCCAGATTTAACGTCAATATTTTTTCTCTCTCTCGCCCACCCAATTCCACGCCCAATCAAGACCCGCGCCTTCCTTATCTTTCAGTCTTTGCCAATCTTCTCTCTCCAAACTTCAAGTTTTCCGATCAACTCCAGCAACGAGGAATCGATCGCGATGAGGTGGTGCGACAAGTTCGTGATGCCATCGACAGAAACGATCAAGACGACTCCAATGGCGGCAGCGAGCTTCTCCCCTATCAATCGGCAGAGCTAGATTATGGTCCTGCCCAACGGCCCTTAGTGGTGATTGATGAGCTCAAGCTTATTCCGTCCATCGATGATTTTCTTTTTGCCCATCTCAAAGATAAAGTGACCGCTCTTCCGGCAACTCGTGAGGCAAAAATCAATCTCAACAATGTGACGGCAGATGTTTTTCAGGCTCTTTTTCGAAATCGAAGTGGCAATGACGATGAGTTGGCGCGTCAATTCATTCAGGATCGAACAGAAAACAATCGAGTTTATGATGAAAATTTCAAAAATCAGCTAGAGGAGGCGGGCTTTCCTCCCGACTCTCTGTACGAAGAGCTCTTGGGCACTCAAACCGAGGCTTTTTTAGTGACAGCTCGCGCCACGGTGGGAGAAACAGAAGTCGCTATTGAGGCTACGGTACGTAACCCTCGTTTCAAGGATTCGAATAATCGCTCGAGCACGGCTCAAAAGAGCGTTATCATACAAAGAGTTCTACCATGATTTGGATTATTCTCGATCTCGGCTCCAATTCCATCAAGGCGCTCAAAGCGGACGTCGAGGGGCAGCGCGTTAAAGTTTTAGATTTTGCGAGCTGGCCTTCTCAGCCGGATTTTTTTGAAGGTCTAGGTTTTCCGAAAACGGACCTCTGGGTTCACTGCTCTAAGAAGCTTTCTGATCTCCGTTGGATCTCGCAAGAAAACCAAGTGGTCTGCGCTCACTTACCAGGCAGTTATCTAGAGACTCGGTATCTGAGGTTTCCTTTTAAAAATGATAAGAAGATCGAAAAAGTACTGCCCCTAGAGATCGAGTCTGCCGTTCCCTTTGACGTCGATGACATTCTTTTAAAGAGCCGAATTTTGAAAGGTCCGGGTGTCACGGAGGGGCCTGAGGCTCTGGTTTTGGTCATGGCCTATAAGCGTGACTTGATTCAGAAATACGAAACGGAGTTACGACATTTTCAAGTGTCGATCCCCTCTATCTCAGCAGATATTTTGAATTTAGCATCCTTGAGAGCGGCGATTGATTCGAGCCCTGTCTTTGGTTTTTTGAATATCGGACATCGAAAGAGTCATCTTCTATTCATGCAGAACTCGGGACAAGCTTTGGCGGCGAGAACCTTCTTTTGGGGTGGCCAATCCTTAAGACAAAAGCTTCAGTCCGCTCTGAAGCTCACAGAGGAGCGTGCGCAAGAGATTCTCGTGGGTCGAGCGAGCTTCGAAGTAAGCACCGAATCCCAGTCTGTGCAGATCGAAGTCGCCGAGGCCCTTGAAGAGTCTCTCACTCTCTTCATGAATGAGTTTCGGCAAAGCATGAAAAGCTTTCAACAGCAAGGTCTCCAAATTCCCAAGACCATGCCTTTTTATTTAATGGGCAAAACAGCACAAGTGCCGGGTTTACGAAGTCGAATGGAAGAACGCTTCAAAAATGAGTTTGATATTCGCTTTCTCCACTTTCCCTACGAAGAGCTTAGCAAGCACATTCAAGGAATTGAAAAGATTACCGATCTTCCTCTGGCGATTACTGCTTTATCGCAGGCCCTTTCGCAAACCAAGAATACACGAGCGAAAATTCAACAGTTTTCAGAATCTAGCTTTCAGTTTCAACAAAATATCAAAAAACTGCGCTCAGAGTCTTTGGGCATCATCCGCAAAGTCGCAGTGCTTTTGATTGCTCCGATCATTTATGTGACGGTCAGTTTTGTTTTGCAGCAAAAAGAGAGTCGACAGCTTTCTGCTCAAATTGAGACAAAATTGGTGGAGGCCAATATCGACATCGATGCCCATCAAACACCCGACAAAATTCTTCGAGATCTCAATCAACGGGTCATTGAGAACCGGAGCAAGATTTCAAAGCTTCAAGAGGATCGCGGGAGCCCGCTTTTTATTTTGGGAGACTTGTCTCGCCTCCTCTCGCCTTCTTTGCGCATCGACATGACTGAGTTTCGAGTGACCGACGATCGAGTTTTCGTGTCACTTGAGACCACGAGCGCCTCCAATCGAGAAGAGATCTTACGCGCTTTGAGTGTGCAATTCAGTGATATTAAAGATAACGTCGCAGCCTGCTCTACGAGTCCCGGCTGTGTCACTTTAAATCTTGATTTTGCTCGAAGCGCAGGCGAGCTCGAAAATTAAAGCGAGGGCATCCGGAGGAAGCATGTTTTCAAAGTTCAAATCTCTTCGAGATCAATTGGGCGAACGTTGGGACGATCTCTTCGAGAGCTCGCGAACCTGGTGGGCGGGTTTGGCACCTCGTGAAAAACTCATCTTGGGCTCAGCCAGCGGACTCTTTGCCGCGGTTTTGGTCGTTTTTTTAGCGAAGAGCCTTTTTGGAGTTCTGAGTGAAACCTCCAATCGAGCCGACAGTCTCGCCGAGAATGGCAAAAGGATTCAGAAATTGATTCAAGAAATCATCGACACTCGAATGCTGGCAGAGCGCTACGACACCGCTGTCCTTAGCTCTCAAGTCGAAGGCAGCCTGAAGAGCCTATTAGATGCGCAAGCTGCAAGATATGGGGTGAGCATCACAGAGGCCAAAGCTCCGACGACCAACTCAAATCAAGCCGCTGAAGGCGACGAGGTTTTAGAGCTACGCTTGAATTCAGACACGAGTCTCAGCGCTGCTCTCAATTTTTTAGATGCTGTTCAAAGCAAATTGGGCGTTAGAATTTTGCATCTTCGAGTCATTCCGAATACCCAAGACCGACAAAAATTGTCGATCGATGCGTTGATTTCAAAACAAGCCATGGCTGGAGCCACCCCATGATCTGGTCTTGGACAAAGACAGTCTTAGGAGTACTCGCTCTTTTTTTGCTTTTCTTATTCATCACATTTCCTTTTGAGCGAATGGGACCTCGACTCGCCAAGGGACTTGAGTCAGTCGTCGGCCAGGCCTTACGAACTCCCGAACCTCAGTGCGAACTTTTGGGTTTCGCCTTAGCTCTGCCCTTCAGCATCAAAGTGAAAAACCTGCGTTGTGTTGATAACCAAAACAGAGAAATCCTTGCCCTTTCGAATCTGCGCCTCACCCCCCTGCCTTTCAGGCAAACTGTCCAGGCCGAAATAGGAGCCGGACGGCTTTCGATCCTCTCCAATTATTCACCTCTCAGTCAAAAGCTCACCCACCTACAGGTCGAACTGCAGAGTCTTGACATTCAAAAGCTATCCGCCAGTTTCTTGCCTTTACTGCAGAAAAGTAACCCCTTCATTCCGCCCATCGAACTCGTCGGAACGATCAATGGAAAGCTCGATATTCCTCTGACCCCTCTTCATCAATCCTCTGGCTTGATCGATTTAAACTTGCAGGGTTTCAAAATCCCTTCACAAAGGTCTTTAGAGAGTTTCGGAATCTCAGAAGTCACTTTTTCTCAGTCTGTGGCCAAACTTCAACTGACTCAAGGCCGTCTTGAAATCACGGACTTCGGCTTTCTTTCTGATTTGTTTTCGACCAAGGCCACCGGAAGTTTTCAATTTAATCAAAACTTCGACACATCTAACGGCAATATCGAACTCAAATGGAAAATCGTTGCATCCGATGCTCTTCGAAACAATCCTTTTGGCTCTCAGCTTTTGAGAATGGATTGCCCAAACCCAGATGCTCAGGGCTTTTGCACTCGCCGAATGAGCCGGGTTTCTGATTTTTCAAGCCTTTTCAGCGGCAGTAGCGGATTTTAAGCAGCCTCCGAAAGTTGCTGAGATTTTATGAGTTTCGGGTTTTAGACCCCTAAACGGGGCCAGATTCGACATCCGAGAGGGCTGGAAACTTCTTTGCATCTGTATTAAAGCCCGCATGAGCTCAGCACTTAATAAATATATGTCGAATCTAAACCTTGAAAGTCACAGCACTCCCAGTTTAAGCGCAGTCCCCGCACCCCTTTACCTGCGTTTTTATTCTAAAGGGGAGCCCCTTTTTACCCATCGATGGGTCGGAAAACTCCTTAAAATCGGTCGCTCTCCAGACTGTGATATTCATTTCAATGATCCGGATATCTCTCGACTTCACTTGATGCTTCGAAATCGCGAGGGCCAAATTTTTATAGAGGACAGCTCGATCAACCGATCTCTGATCGATCAGATTCAGATCTCCGGACCTAACACCCCTCTTCGACCTGGGCAGCGCTGTCAGTTGAGTAAACGAATCTCCTTTGAGGCTCTTTCTCCCCTCGCCGAGGCCAAGCCCGAAAAAACTCTTATTCAGGGCCAAAAACTCACTTTGCTTCTAGAGTTTAACCCAGCGTCCAAGGAGCTTGTGACGGCTGAAGCCGAGATTCTGGTGACCGACTCTCAGGGTAAGCTTCATCGACGTCCATTGAACAAATCAGGGCTCAGTATCGGCCGACATCCGTCTAACGATTTGGTGGTTGAGGACCCCTACGTCTCTCTATTTCATTTGCAGATTGAATCAAAGGATGGCCGAATCAGTCTGCGCGATCTAGGGAGCTCTAATGGTCTGAGACGTGAGAGCTTTGAATTTCGTTCGGGTCCCTTACAACCTGACCAAGAGATTCGATTCGGCGAATGCTCTTTAGTTTTAAAGCTCCAAGAGAATCGCCAAGCGATGGTCGCAAAAGAGTCTCAGAATTTTTTTGGAATCGTTTCAAAAAATAAAGAAATGCAAAAGCTTTTCAGCTTAGTCGAAGTGGTCGCCCTCGAAGATCTTCCCGTTCTTCTTCAGGGCGAGACTGGCAGCGGAAAGGAGCTTTTTGCGCGTGCTTTGCATCAGCTTTCAGATCGATCGGCTTCTGAATTTTTAGCCTTAAACTGTGCGGCTCTTCCCAAAGATCTTATCGAAAGTGAGCTTTTTGGTCATGAGCGCGGAGCTTTTACATCGGCCACCCATGATCGCGCAGGAGCCTTTGAGACAGCTCATGGCGGTAGCCTGTTTCTCGATGAGATTGGAGAGCTGAGCCTCGATCTTCAAGCCAAGCTCCTTCGAGTTTTAGAGACCGGGGAGTTTTGTCGTGTGGGTTCCCATCAAAAGCGCGTGGTGAATGTACGTATTGTTTCAGCCACCCACCGAGATCTCGCTAAAATGGTGGCAGAAGGTCAGTTTCGAGAAGACCTCTACTATCGATTGCATGTTCTTCCGATTCGCATCCCCCCTCTTCGTGATCGCTTGGAGGATTTGGCCCTTTTAGTGCAGCACTTTACACGCGCCCAAGGAGATGAGGCTCAGTGGTCTGAAGAAGCTCTTGAAGCGTTAGAGCTCTATGAATTTCCGGGCAATGTTCGCGAGCTTAAAAACATTGTGCTGCGCGCTTTGATCAACCGTAAGATGGATCAACAAGACACAAGAAAGCTGAGCAGCGCCGAAATCTTGGCAGAGCACTTACGGTTTGTGCCTGGACTCGAAAAATACCGCCCACTCCAAACCGACGAAGAAAAGTCCGAAAAAGAAAAAATCAGCCTTTGTTTAAAAAAGCACGAGTACAACCAATCCTTAGCCGCAAAAGAACTAGGTTTGGCCATCAGTAGCTTACACGATAAAATCAAACGCTACGCTATCTCAACGCCCAGACATCTTAAACGAGGTCTTTCATCGGGTTCTTCGAAGAATTCTTTAGATTAAGAAGCAAAGCCTTTAAAATAGGCCTCATGCGCGACACCTTCGAAAGAATCGTTTACCAGCGAAGAACTTTTAAAGACTACTCTGGTAAAGCCATCGCAAAATCCGATCTCGAAAAACTTTTGGAGTGGGCCAGTCGAGCCCCCAATCATTATCTCAATCAGCCTTGGCGTTTTGTAGCTCTAGAGCAAACTGCGGTGAATCGATTGATTCAACACTTAAACGAAAGCATGCCCGAGAATGACCGAAAATCCTGTGCTAAGATTTTTGATCGAATGTCAAAAGTGGGCGCGATTATTTTTGTGGGAGTGTTGTCTGACTCGAATGCTCAAATTCACGAAGAAAATTTTTCTGCTGCCTGTGCCGCTGTTCAAAATATTCTTTTAGGGGCCGCGGCCATGGACTTAGGCAGCTATTGGAGCACGAATCGAGCAATGACCCACGATCAAACCCGCAACTTTTTGGGTTGGCGAGAAAATACCATCCGCTTTGTAGCAGGGATCTGGCTGGGTGAGCCCGCCAGCGTTCCGGAGCTAAGCGCGCGCAAGCCCTTAAGTGAGGTCTGTCAATTTCTTTGCTGATGAAACATTTTTGATCTTCAAATTTTAGTCTTCGCGCCCTTTTAAATTTCTAGGCTTTACTGATTGATTTTGAAGAGGCCTTGTCCTTTACTCACTTTCTAATTCATATGCGAAGCTCCCTAATCAAAGAAAAAACTGGCAACAATTCGAAAGTCTTGAGCCGAAGAGCACTAGGTCCAAAAGAAGACTCGAAAGCCGAACTCATCTTTAAAGAAATCGGCAGTTACTTACGAGAGCACCGCGAAAAAGCGGGCTTAAGCCAAATGGAAGTTTCGAGAGCTCTTGGCTATACAACAAGTCAGTTTCTCTCAAATTGCGAGCGTGGGGTTTCGAGCCTCCCCCTCGAAAAACTTCCGGCCCTGGTCAAGCTCTACGGAATGAGCCGTCGCCAGCTCATCGAGTTTATTCTCAAGGCTCAAAGAACTTATCTGGAGCGGGAGCTGGCGGAGCCAGCCTCAAAAACGGCTCGGCCTTCTAAAAGCCTTCGCAGTTTGAATCGTCGGATTCATTAAGACTCTTAAATCCTCACTTTTATTGGATTTTCCGTCGACCCCGCTCGCCGGTCTTGCTAATTCAATTTTATGAAAATCCATGAATATCAGGCTAAAGGCCTTTTAAAAAGATTCGCCATCCCGGTCAGCCCCGGGGTTTTAGTTGAAAAACTCGATGAAGCCGCGAAAGCTTACGAACAGCTCGGAGCCGGCGTGGTGGCCGTGAAGGCTCAGATTCACGCTGGGGGGCGGGGCAAAGGAGGCGGTATTAAGATCGCCAAGACCGCACAAGACGCCCTCGAGGCCACGCAAAAGATTTTAGGGATGCAGCTGATTACCCCTCAAACGGGTCCTCAGGGTCAGAAAGTAAAAAAAGTTTATTTTGAAAAAGCGGCAAACATCGACAAAGAAATGTATTTGGCTTTGCTTCTCGATCGCGATCGCTCGCAACTCATGTTCATCGCTTCGGCAGAGGGCGGGATGGACATTGAAGAGCTCGCAAAGCATAGTCCCGAGAAGATTGCTCAAGTGACGGTCGATCCACTGATTGGATTTCGCAGTTATCACGGTCGAGAAATCGCTCATCGACTCGGTCTTCCTTCCGAACTTGGCCCCAGCGTCACCACTCTTTGCCAATCGATGATCATGGCCTTCTACGCTTTGGATGCTTCGCTGATCGAAATCAATCCTCTCGTCCTCACCAAAGAAAAAACTTTGGTCGCTCTCGATGCCAAAATGACTTTTGATGACAATGCTTTGTATCGTCAAAAAGAAGTCGCTGCTCTTCGAGATCTCGACGAAGAAGATCCTCTTGAAATTGAGGCTTCAAAGTACGGCCTCAACTACATTGCTTTAGATGGCGAAATTGGTTGCATGGTCAATGGTGCTGGTCTTGCTATGGCCACCATGGATGTGATCAAACTCGCGGGGGCAGAGCCAGCAAACTTTTTGGATGTAGGAGGTGGAGCCTCTCAAGAAGCTGTGACCGCCGCTTTTCAGATCATTTTAAAAGATAAGAAAGTAAAAGCGATTCTGGTGAATATTTTTGGAGGCATCATGAAGTGCGATATTATCGCGCGAGGGATCATTGAAGCCGTCAAAACAACGGGGATGAAGCTTCCGGTGGTCGTCCGACTACAAGGGACGCATGCTGCCGAAGGCCGAAAGCTTTTGGCCGAATCCGGACTCGCCATTATTAACGCCGAAACCATTGATGAAGCAGCCACCAAAGTGGTGCAAGCTGCCAGCCAGAAAGCTGCATAAGGAGCGCCTATGTCGATTCTTGTCGATAAGAAAACCAAACTCATTGTTCAAGGAATCACCGGAAAAACCGGATGGTTTCATACCAAACACTCTATCGACTACGGCACCACCGTCGTTGGAGGAGTCACTCCCGGAAAAGGGGGTAGCTTTATGGAAGAAGGAAAGTACAAAGTTCCGGTGTTTAATTCGGTGCAAGAGGCGGTTCAAAAAACGGGAGCGAATGCTTCGGTCATTTTTGTTCCACCTCCCTTCGCACCGGATGCGATTTTAGAAGCTGCTCATGCGGGCGTTTCACTCATCGTGACCATCACTGAAGGCATTGCGATCAATGATATGATTTCAGTGAAACATGATCTAAAGAGACTACCTCACTGTTTGTTGGTGGGACCAAACTGTCCTGGAGTCACCACCATTGGCGACGCGCGTCTGGGAATCCAACCGGGCAACATCGGGGCTCGCGGCAAAATCGGCATTCTTTCGCGCTCTGGCACTTTGACTTATGAAGCCGTGAATATGGTGACCCAGGTAGGTTTAGGGGCAACGACTTGCGTGGGAATTGGTGGAGACCCAATTCATGGAGCAAACTTTATCGATATTTTGAGCCGCTTTAAAGATGATCCCGAGACCCAAGGCATTGTGATGATTGGCGAGATCGGGGGATCCGAAGAAGAAGAAGCAGCTGAATGGATCTCAAAAAACCTCAAAAAACCAGTAGTTAGCTTTATCGCTGGCGCAACGGCCCCTGAGGGACGTCGAATGGGCCATGCAGGAGCCATCGTTTCGGGGGGCAAAGGGACGGCTCAAGGAAAGATGGAAGCTCTTCGCAAGGCTGGCGTACGTGTGGTAGACAATCCCGCTCAGATTGGCAGTGCAATGAAAGAAGCGATGGCCGCTTGAAAGGAAAATGAAAATGTCACTCGAAAGAACTCTCAGCATTATCAAACCCGATGGAACAAAACGAAATCTCGTAGGCAAGATTCTTCAAAAATTTGAAGATCAAGGCTTAAAAATTGTCGCCTGTAAGATGACTCATCTTTCTCGCTCTCAAGCCGAGGCCTTTTACGGTGTTCATCGCTCTCGCCCCTTCTTTCCAGCCTTAGTGGAATTCATGACCTCAGGACCCGTCTTGATCTCGGTTCTCGAAGGCGAAAATGCGATTTCAAAAAATCGCGAAATCATGGGAGCCACGAATCCCAAAGAAGCCAAAGCAGGAACGATTCGCGCTGATTTTGCCCAAAGCATCGATGCCAATACAGTTCATGGATCAGATTCTCCTCAAACAGCAGCGGTTGAGGTGCGATTCTTCTTTAACACCCTCGAATTGCCGGAGGCATAATCTTGAGCGAAGGAGCTCCTCAGTTTTTAGAACCGGTGTCGTATTCGACTCCTGTAGAGAGCGAGGAGCCCGCTTCGATCGACTTTTTTCAGCATTCCGTCGATGAGCTCATTACTCAAATCGGCGCAGTTTGCGGAAAAAAGTATCACGGCGAAAGCTTTGCTCGATATGTTTTCAAACATAAGTTTGCAAATGTTGATCAAATGCTCAGCCTCTCGCAAGAGAACCGTGAGCGACTCAAAAATCGCGTAGACTTCAAAGCTCTGCCCGTTAAAAAGCGGCTCGTTTCTCGTGACGGCACTGTGAAGTTTTTGTTTGAAGTCGAGACCCCCAAGGGCCCGCAAGAAATTGAAGCGGTTTACATTCCCGAAGAAACCCGCGTGACTCTTTGTGTCAGCAGCCAAGTGGGCTGCAAGATGGCCTGCGCCTTTTGCCTGACCGCCCAGTTGGGGTTTAAGTCTCATTTGCGGGCCAGCCAGATTGTTCGTCAGTTTTGGACGGTGAGCCTCGATCCCGAGCTTCGGCCCATTACCAATATTGTTTTTATGGGAATGGGAGAACCTCTCGACAATATGGAGGAGGTTCGAAGGGCATGCCACTTACTCACCGATCCCCGAGCTTTTGATCTCAGCGCTCGAAAGATCACGGTGTCCACTGTGGGATTGGTTGAGAAAATCAATTTGATCAAAAAAGAAGATCCTTTTCGTTTGGCCGTGAGTCTCAACGGCTCCGACAATGAGGTTCGCGATCAAATCATGCCCATCAACAAGAGATGGAATGTGGAACAGTTGATTGAGGCTTGTGCCGCCTATGCGAAGCGGACCAATAAGCGTGTTACCTTTGAATACATTTTGATGGCCGGTCTGACCGATCGAGCCGAAGACGTAAAGAAGCTCATTCGCCTTCTCTCAAAGCTGCCCTGTAAGATCAATTTGATCCCTTACAACGAAAGCCCTTTTACGTCTTTTAAGAGACCCTCTGAAGATCGAATCAAAGAATTTCATGCGGCGCTCTTAGCAGCGAACTTTCCTGTTTTTATACGTAAAAACAGAGGCAACGATATCTTTGCAGCCTGCGGAATGCTCAAAAAAATTCAGCCCGAAGCATAACATCAAGACTCTTGAGGGTCTGACCCAGGGCACCATCGACAGGACTAGACGTAAAATGAAGCCGAGTGTCGTACACCGTCCTTTATATTTTGGTCATGCTTCTTTCGTTCTTGCTGATGAACAGTTGGATTATTTTGGCCCGCTTTATCCAGCAGATCAAATTAGCTCCCAGCGACTCAGACTTTGACAAGCTCACGGGCGAAAAAATGGGATTAGAAAAAGTAATCGACGATAAGACCAACGAGATTCTTGAGCTTAAAGCTCGTGTGGAGGAACTCAGCGAGAAACTGGCCACTTCCCCACCCTCCAAAGCCTCCTGAAGCCACCATTGACCCCTTCGCTAGCCTTCGGTAGCGTATAGACATAAGTGGGTGCCTTTGGGGCCCCCGATGACATGTTAAAAGGCTCCTTCCTGGTGAAGGCTCCATTTAACCAAACATGGACTGGGTAAGTAGATTTTAGATTAAGTAGTTTCAGATTCGAAACCAACAAGCTTAGAGAATGATCGTCGATTTGAACATTTTAGACCGCTCCACGAAGAGCTTCCTCCTATTTGAGAACAAAACATTCTTCATGCGTCTCGTTCAATACAGTGGCGATTTTCTCTGCCTGTTTTCGCGTCCGAAACCTCTGGATCCTACCAAGAGAGGTTCGAAAGAATGGCAAAGCAAATCCTTATCAACTCGAGTCCGCAAGAGACTCGAATTGCTCTATTAGAATCCGGAAAAGTTGCAGAACTCTTTTTTGAGAGAAATTTAGACAAAGGCATTGTGGGCAACATCTACAAGGGTCGCGTGGTTCGGGTTCTCCCCGGAATGCAGGCGGCCTTTATCGATATTGGTCACGAGCGAGCAGCCTTTTTGTATGCGGGTGACTTTGTGAGTTCCAAGATGGCGAGCGATGAAATCGATCCCGATGAGGACTTTGAGGCGCACGATAGTAGTGGACGACGTCGACGCCGCAGTGCTGAAGAAATCCCCCCCATCAACGAGCTCGTGAAAGAGGGGCAAGAAATATTGGTGCAGGTGGCCAAGGGTCCGATCGGCACCAAAGGGGCTCGTGTCACCTGCCATCTTTCGATGCCTGGGCGTTTTTTGGTCTTCATGCCCAACCTCAAACACAACGGAGTGTCTCGTAAAATTGAAAGCTATGAGCAACGTAAGAAGCTCAAAAAGCTGATTGATCAGTACCGAAACAAAGACGGTGGGTTTATTGTTCGAACGGCGGCAGCGTCGGGCGGGATGATCTCTGAAAAACAAATCAAAAGTGATGTAGAGTACCTCTCGGGGCTATGGCAAAAAATCGCTCGCAAATTCAAAAGCTCCGGCTCACCAAAACTTCTTCATTATGATTTAGATCTCACCAGCCGTGTGATCCGTGATCAGCTCGATGATGAGATTGATCTTCTAGTGGTCGATCAGGCCGACGAACATCGCCGCATCCTGCGCTTCATTCGAAATTTTAATCCCGAGCTCAAAAACAAAATCGAGCTCTATCAAGACCAGATCCCGCTCTTTGACCGCTACAATATTGAAAGTGAAATCCATAAAGCTCTCGGTAAGCGCGTTTGGCTCAAAAGTGGGGGCTACCTCATCATTGAGCACACCGAGGCACTCACTTCCATCGACGTCAACACGGGTCGATTTGTGGGCAAAAAGAATCTCGAAGAGACGATTTTAAGAACCAATCTTGAAGCTTGTGAAGAAATTGTTCGGCAGCTGCGACTACGCAATTTAGGCGGCATCATCATCCTCGACTTTATCGATATGGAGAAGGACGCGTCGAAAGAGCAAGTCTATCGTTACCTCGATAAGCTGGTCCGAGAGGACAAGCAAAAGACCACCATTCTTAAGATTTCCAACCTGGGATTGGTAGAAATGACACGCAAGCGCAGCCGCGATCCCCTCCATCGCTACCACACCGAGACCTGTCCCGTTTGCGATGGTCGAGGCTTTGTGAAGAGTGCGATGACTCTGGCACATCAAACACTGCGCGACATTAGACGTGAGATGCCTTATCTGGATGAAGATCATTTGTATGTGACGGTTCATCCCGAAGTAGCCAAAGTTTTAGATGGCCCCGAAAGACATTCGCTCGTAGAGCTCGAAAAGGCTTATCAAAAGGGAATTCGCGTAAAATCCGATGTCGCTTTTCATATTGAGCAAATTGCCATCAGCCCCAGCAATGCACCGAAGCTCAAAGGAGCCTCCGCGATTAGCCCGCTACCGATTCTGCAGAAAAGCTCAAAAGCCCCAGACTATGCTCAAGATGAGGACGATCAACGAGATGACTCCGCTGAATATCAAAGTGATCTTCAGTCCATTCGAGCAAATCGAGAGAGCGAGGCAAAACTCGAGACTCCGATTATTCGAGAAAACGCCGCCATCGAGACCGATGAAGAGGACGACAGCGATTTAGAAGTGGCGGATGAGAGCACGACACCCGACTCTGAAAATGCAAGTTCGGGCACGGCACGCGACGCTTGATCAATTGCAGTCGGTAGGAGCCGTTCCCGCCGACAGAGTCGACAGCGTAATGTCTGGGTTGTCCTGACGGAGAGACTCTGACTCGGCACTCGGACACGATCCGCAAGTTCGACCAGCATAAACCTTTAAGCCCTTTGCCATCTCGCGTTTAAAGTCCGACTCACTGAGACCCCGGTCACTCGGACCCTCAAAACAAGCGTAGGCCACCACAAAGTAGCTCACTTTTCCATCCGGGGGAGGTCCCTCAATCGGAACAATAAACTCCACAGCCATTTGAAAATTACGCCGGCCATAAGGGACGCTTCCGATTCTCAAAAAGCTTGTCTGCAAAAAATCTAGACCGGGTCCCGAAGCTTTATGCCAAATCAATTTAACGGCTCCCTGCGAATTTCGAATAAAGGTTGGAAAAGCCCCTACGGGCTCCACGATCCAAGAGCCCAGATCTAAGCCCTGATAGCGATACATCACTCGAGCGGTAATTCCGTTGGCTCCCTCCAGAATCTCGCGAGCGGGAGACACATCCACTCCATCATCGACCTCGCTGCCGTAAACCAAGGTCACGCTCGTATCAAAGCTTGTTCGCGCACAACTCCCCTGACTTACAGCTAAGCCGAGCATCACTCCCATCAGAGTAAAATTTTGGATTTTCATGAACTCAACGATCCTTTGCTTTTCTCGAGCCGCTTACCACAAACTCTAATTGTCATACGGAACCTCAAAACAATCACGCTGAGCATTCACGAGCGGCGAAATATCTCCCCGCGACACCGAAACGCTGAGAGACTGCCCCGAGCTCGCTCCCGCCACACTAAAACCTGCACTGCCCTGACGAGTTGCTCTTTTTAAATTAAAACATCTTTCGGCTGGTGTGCCCGATTGCACTCCATACAAAAAGACCGCGTAAAAAATGCTCGTCTTACTGGTCACACGAATGTCCCCACTTTTATTTGAGGCACTGGATGGATTCTCTGGATCAAAAAGTTTTGGGCTACCTTTAAAAAGAATACTGCCCAGATGTTCTCCCAACTCAGGGCAATCCTCTACCCCTGTTGAGGCCTCAAGCTGATCCGCACAATCGGCTAACAATCCCTTAAGGACGTCAGGCTGAAAATCAATGTCCTGCGATTCCGTTACAAAATTGGCCTGCAAAATGCCCTCGCCCTCCCCCGACTCATCGACGCGAAAAACCAACACTAAATCCGGCCCTGTCTCACCCGCAGGCACTTGATAATTAAGAGTCCAGGTCTTTACGTCTGAGCACGCGCTCACCAGTCCAAACAGTGGAATAGTCCAAAAAAGCCAAATAATCTGTCGGCTTATCTTGCCGATCCCGCACACAAAAGCCACCAGCGTCATTTTGACAAATAATCCCGAACTCCACTAGTCCCATCCTTCAAAGCTTCTGAGCCAGACCAGTCAGTGCTGCAGCCTCTAGGACCCCCAGAAGCCGCCTAATCCCCCCAAAATCGGCTTATAAAACTCACTTGTCTTTTTAGAGAATTGGCCGCTATGTTGCCCCTCTGCCAAGGAGTTTTATATGTTTGCAATAGTTGAAGCCTTAGGACGACAGTACCGAGTTTCTGCCGGAGATCTGATCAAAGTGGATCACATCCCCTCGGGAGAAAAGTCAGGCTTAGAAAATTCAGTCAAGCCCGGCACAAAGCTTGCTTTTACGAAAGTTCTTGCGGTGGGCTCAGATTCGGGGAGCTTGCAAGTCGGCACTCCTTTTTTGAAAAATGTTTCGATTGAAGCGGAAGTGCTTGAGCACGGCAAAGAGGCCAAAATCTACCCCTTCAAAATGAAAAGAAGAAAAGGCTATCGTCGAAAGAAAGGTTTTCGACGAGCTTACTCTTTGATCAAAATTTCTGAGATCAAAGCGGCCTAAAACTCTGCGAGGTAATGAGATATGGCACATAAAAAAGCGGGTGGTAGTTCAAGAAACGGACGAGATTCCAACCCGCAGTATAGAGGTGTAAAGCGTTATGGTGGTGAGCCTGTGATTGCAGGAAACATCATCGTTCGACAAGTCGGCACTAAGATCTACCCCGGACATAATGTGGGCATGGGTCGAGACTTTACCTTATTTGCCCTCACGGACGGCAAGGTTCGTTTTGAGCGCTGGGGACGAGATCGTCGCCGCGTGCACGTAGACCCTATCGCAGCGGCTTAAGTCCGTTTTTCTCTTGCTCCTGAGGAGGGGCTTCTAGAGCTGGTGAACAAAAAGGTCTGAAGTTTTCAGCAGATCTAGAATTGAGTATCGGAGACACGCATGCGCTTTATCGACGAAGCCACAATTAAAATTAAAGCTGGAGACGGCGGAAACGGCTGCGTCAGCTTTTTTAGAGGACCTCACCTTCCCAAGGGCGGTCCCGACGGCGGAGATGGGGGCCGAGGCGGGTCCATTTATTTAGAAGCTTCAACCAATGTCCAGACCCTACTCGATTTCAAATACAAAGCTCATTACGAAGGCGATCGAGGCGAGCACGGCATGGGCAGTGATTGTTACGGTCGCAAAGGCGAAGATCTGACGCTCTTGGTGCCCGTTGGAACCGTGGTGAGTTCCAATGATGGCGCGATTGAAGAAGATCTTTCCACTCCAGGACAGCGACTTTTAGTCGCCAAAGGCGGCGCTGGCGGTCTGGGCAATATTCATTTCAAAAATTCGGTGCGGCAGACGCCACGCATGGCTACCAAGGGCGAGTTAGGCGAGGAGCGAGAGCTTAGACTTGAGCTGAAAGTACTGAGTGATATGGGCTTGATTGGCTTTCCAAACGTCGGCAAGTCGAGCTTGCTCGCTGCCATGACGGCCGCAACGCCCAAGATCGCTAACTACCCTTTTACCACTCTCACTCCTCAACTCGGGGTGTTTCGATCTGAAGAGAATCCTGATCAGAGCGATGGTGGTGCAGTGATTGCCGATATTCCCGGCTTAATTCCGGGAGCTCACCAAAATTTGGGACTTGGGCATAAATTTTTAAAACATGTTTCTCGGAGTCGCATGCTTTTATTTGTTTTGGCTTTTGATCGCCAGTGGAGACTCGAGGAGATGTTTCAGATGCTCAGGCTCGAACTCAAACTCTTTGATCACTTGCTTCTGAATCGCGAGTACATGATTGCGGTGAATAAGTCGGATCTCTTGGAGTCTGATGAGATTGAAGAAGAGCTTCGCGAGGCCTGGCGGCAAGAATGGATGGACTTCAAAGAGTCTCATCCCGAGGCCTGTTTGATTTCGGCCACAGAGCACACAGGGCTTGATGCATTGCAGAAAGAGATTTCGGCGCGCTTGTTGTCAAAGAGCGGGCATATGTTAAACTGTGCCTAAGTTGAGAGTTTCATTCGTTTTTAGTCTCAGCCTTTCTTTTTGTTTTTTAAGCTCTCGTCTGTGGAGTGAAGAATCAGCTCCTCCGCCGTCACCAGCCGCTCCCACCGAAGCAAAACCACAGGAGCCCACCAGTGAATTCAGTGTTCCCAGTGATTTGATTCGAAGCGCTTTTCGCGTGACTCAAAGGGTTTTTCTGGAACTCGATGGAAGCGCTGAGGCTGGGGGTTTACGAAGAAAGGCCGAGCATGTTTCGGTTCTCAACTTTTTGAACTCGGGCAATTGGCGATTTTTACAAGTACTCCCTTTTTCAGGGCTCACTCGAGAGATCTATAAAAATGAAAGAGGGGTTTTTCAAATGACTCTTGGAAACAGAGCCATCGCCAATCAGGAAAAAATTTCTGATGATGCTTGGACGAATCTACTCAAATGGCCCCAAGATTTATCGAAACGTTTTGGCTTTTCAAGTTTGGACTCGAATTGGGGAGATTGGTTCGAGCAGGTGCGCTCTTTGAAAGAAGAGTACCGAAACGCAGAGGGCGACGTGATTCGAACTCAAATCACAAAAAATGGGGATATCGAAAAGACGAGTGTGATCGTCGAGGGCCGCTTACTCCACGAAGGAAGTACCCGACTCAAAATTCGCGTCGAGTGGACGCTCGAACAAGGCATAAAACTTTCACCGAAAGATCTTGAACTGAGTTTACGGGGAGGTGCATGAGCGGACGCAGTGAGCAGACCCCTCGATTCGCCATTTTTGGCGGGACTTTTGATCCGCCCCACATTGCCCATGTCTCTCTTTTGCAACAGGTTCAAAAAAACTTCAGTTTCCATCGCATCTTTGTCATTCCCTCAAAATATCCGCCTGGCAAAAGCCCTTCGGCCGACTATGAAACTCGATTCGAATGGGCGCAAAAGGTCTTTAAGGCGCCCTGGGCCGAAGTTTTGCCGCTCGAGCGAGGCTCCAGCCAAACTCTCTTTGGAATCGATTTAGTGGCCCATCTACAGAGCGTAAATCCCAGCGCGCAGTTTTCTTGGATTCTAGGCGAAGACCAGTGGGACTCCCTCCAGTATTGGAAGCGAATCGATGAATATGCGTTTGATTTGCAGTGGGTCGTCGTGGGTCGAGGAGGCAGCCAAATGAAGCCCAGAGGCATTCTAAGCCGCCGCCTCAATCAGAGCAGTTGTGCGTATTATTGGCTGACCCATGAAGAGGTCGATTCAGAGTTGGACAAGGTGGCCTCCTCTGATTTACGAAGTGCAGCCGACAGACAGAATCAATCCGAACTTCGTGAGGATTGGATTCCGCCTGAAATTAGGGAAGAAGTGAAAGTGTATTACAAAAACAAACAAACCAAGGGGGGTAAATGACAGAGCAGAGTAAAGATTCAAGCCTCGAGCTGGCAACTTGGATCGCACAAGCACTAGATCGAAAAGGCGGACATGACATTGTTGTTTTAGAGACCAGAAGCTGGTCAAGCTTTTCCGATTATTTTGTGATTGCTACGGGCACCAGTGATCGCCACATGGAAACTTTGCTGGACACTCCCTGTAAAGAATTAAAGGCCTCGGGACACCCTCCCAACTCGATCGAAGGTCTCAGTACACACTGGATGCTTGCCGATATGGGAGACGTGGTTCTTCACATCTTTGATGGCGAGTCCCGAAAGAACTTTGATCTCGAAGGCTTTTGGAAAAAAGCTCCCCGCGTCTCATGGCAAAAAAAGAGAGGACCCGCTCTTAAAGCTCAACTATAACGCGAGCAAGTGCTTCGCGTTACAAGCTTTGGAAAACTTAAATCTTCTCTCCGTGATCGGTATCTTCATCGCTTAAATGATCTTGTTCCCTTTCGCTGGAATGAAATCGAAATTCGGCAAATGCCGAGCCTACGGGTTCCGCAGCTCCTGCCTGAAGAGGCCCGCTTTCTCAAGGACAACCAAGAATTTGTTCTTTTAGACGTACAAGGCCGCCCATTGAGTTCCAAAGAATTTCAGAACTTTTGTTTTCAAAAATCAGACCGCCATTTTGTGATTGGACCGGCCATTGGCTTTCATCCCGATTTTCACGTGAAAGCCGAAGCGGTGCTCAGCCTCTCTCGCCTCACTCTCACCCATGAACTCGCTCAAATTGTTTTAATCGAAAGCGTTTATAGAGCGGTCTGTGCCGAGAAAAATCACCCCTTTGCCAAGTGAGTCAGCGCTCACTGTTCTATCCTCAAAAATCTCGTGCGAATACTCTTTAAGCGACTTGTTCCTCTGCGGGATACATCGAATCAATCAAAGACTTGTACTTCTCTTGAATCACACGGCGCTTGAGCTTCATCGTGGGAGTAAGCTCTCCCCCCTCAATCGAGAAAGCTTGCGGCAGTAACCGAAAATATTTGATGCTCTCAAATCGCCCGGACTCCTCATTCATCTCGTCAATCAAGCTCTGAATACGTCTTTGAATCAAAGGAGATGCCATGCAATCATCGAGGCTCTGCAACTTCTCGCCAGAATCTGCGGCCCAACTACGCGCGATCTCTAAATTAGGAACAACCAGGGCGGTGATATACTTTCGGCGATCTCCAATCACACAGACCTGCTCAACCAAAGGATGAGCTTTGAGATGATTTTCGAGCATCTGCGGCGCCACTTTTTTACCACCCGCAGTCACAATCAACTCTTTTTTTCGGTCGGTAATCTTCAAAGATCCCGCAGAGTCAAACTCACCAATATCTCCTGTCTTAAACCAACCATCCTCGGTCATCACCTCTTTGGTGAAGTCCGGGCGCTTATAGTAGCCCTTCATGACTTGCGGGCCCTTCACCAAAATCTCTCCGTCCTCGGCGATTTTAATTTCTGTTTCCGAGAAGGCTTTGCCCACCGTTCCAAAACGAATATCTCCCGGCAGATTAACCGACAAGATGAGAGTTTCAGAGAGCCCGTATCCCTCTAAAATCGTGATTCCCGTCTGAAAGAAAAACTCGGCAATTTCTTTAGAAAGTGGGGCGCCTCCACTAATAAAAAACTTGAGCTCTCCTCCCGTGATGGATCGAATCTTATTGAGAACTAAGCTTTCAGCAAGGCCGTTAAGAAATGCCAATGGCCAGGGAATCGATTGATCTTTGACCCGATAGGGCACTGTGGCTCGACCGATTTGAAATGCGAGATTCGCCATGACTTTTTTTGTAGTTGGAGCCGATCTCAATTTTTCTTGAATCTTTAGATACATCTTCTCGAAAACTCGTGGCACTCCAATCATCACATCGGGTTTCACTTCGGCCAGATTCTCCACTAGCTTTGATGCCCGCCAAGAGTAAAGTGGAGTGAAGAGAGCGCTCATAAATATGACTGAGCGGCAAAAAGGACATCGTTCGAGATAAGTCCTCCAGCGGAAAAGCTTGATGCATCTGGCGGATATTTGAAATCACATTGCCCTGAGACAAAAGAACGCCTTTGGGTTCACCTGTAGTCCCCGAAGTGTAGAGCAGAATCGCTGGATCTTCAGATCGTATCTGCGGCAGCAAGGCCACGGCCTCTTTCTCTTCTAGCTTCTCCTTTAAAAAATCGCCCCGATCCACGTGCAGAATTTTTTGATCCCACTCATGAATAGGATCCCAATGAATAATCGCTTTCAGCGAACGAATCGATTCCAAATCTCCCAGACGATTTAAAAGATCCTGGTTCGACACAAAAATAAACCTGGTTTGAGATTGCTCTAAAATATACTGAATCGACGCTTTTGAGCTGGTGGTATAAATCGCGGTCGTCAGACCGCCCAACCACTGGATTGCGTAGTCCGTCAGAATCCACTCCTCACGATTGTCCGAAAAAATACAAGCTACATCCCCACGCTGAAAGCCGAGACGCTTCAGGCCGGCCATCGTTCGCAACACAAAATCAAGCGCCTGGCCGGAACTAAAATCGCGCCATGCCCCCGCTCGACGAGTGGCGAATAAGGCCCGCTCAGAAGACGACTGAGTGTGATGATAAAAAGCCTCTGGTAAACTAGAACCTTTAAACCGAACTCGGTTTGTCATCTAAAGCCTCCGAAACAATCTCTGCCAAGTCTTTGACCTGAATATCAGAGCGATCTTTAGACTTTAGTCCGTCCGAAATCATTGTCATACAAAATGGACAGCCCACGCCTACTGTTTTTGCCTGAGAGTCCAAAATCTCCTCAGCGCGATTCACATTGATGCGACTTCCGGTTTGTTCTTCAAGCCACATCCGACCGCCGCCGGCCCCACAACAAAAACCTTTATCTCGACTCCGCTTCAGCTCTATCACCTGAGCGCCCGCAACTTTTTCTAAAATTTCGCGGGGCTCATCATAGATTCCATTATAGCGACCAATATAACAAGAGTCATGATAGGTCAGCGCGTCAAATGAATTCGGCTTCACTTTGATCTGATTCTTTTTGAGCAAATCATTGATGAGCTGACTGTGATGAATGGTTTCAAACTCTCCGCCCAAAGCCGGATACTCATTCTTGAGCGTGTTAAAACAATGAGGACAAGAAGTGATGACTTTTTTGACAGATTTGCCCTGCAGTAACTCCAAATTGGTGCGCATCATTTGCTGAGCCAAATACTCGTTCCCCATTCGACGCGCGGTTTCTCCATTACACTTTTCTTCTTTGCCTAAAATCCCAAACTTGACACCCGCTCTTTGAAGAATTTGGACCACAGCATCGACCACTTTTTTGTTCCGATCATCAAAACTTCCGGCACATCCGATATAGTAAAGATATTCAAAGTCCCCTTCGGCCTCAAAAATCGGAACCCCCTTTTCGACCAGCCACTCTTGGCGCGAACTCTCAGGAAGACCCCAGGGATTAGAGTTTGTTTCCCAATTTCGAAAAACATTCGTCGCTTCTTCGGGATTCGATCCGCGATTTAAAACCAGAGCTCGACGCATCTCGACGATACTATCGACATGATCAATCATCACCGGACAAGCTTCCACGCAAGCCCCGCAGGTGGTGCAATCCCAGACAAACTGGTCCGAAAACACATGAGGCACTAAAGTTTCTTCGTAGAGCTGCGTTTGCTCGGTGTCGAGTGCTGCCAAAGCAAGCTTACCCGATTGAATTTGGGCCACCAAAGGTTGGCGCCGTGAAGCAGCTGCTCTGAGATCGATCATCAAAGTCTTCGGTTTCAGCTCTTTGCCCGTGCTGGCAGTAGGGCAAAATTCATTGCAGCGCCCACACTCGGTGCAGGCAAAAGAATCCAAAATACTCTTCCACTTTAAATCCTCAATTTTCTCTGCCCCAAAACTCGTGATGCTTTCATCGGCGAGATCGGGAGTCGACAACTCCCCTCGTGGATTCTGCTTACTGAGGGCCACATTGGGAAATGCTGCCATCACATGAAAGTGCTTCGAATACGGTAAATAGTTCAAGAACACCAAAACAATCAAAAGATGAATCCACCACGAAACCCAGTAGAGAGCCTCAGGGCCTGCAGAGTCGCCCATCAAAAGAGTTCCCAGCAAAGAGGCCATGGGCTGAGCCGTTGTGAAATCAGCCTCCGAAGAATTTTGAATCGCTAGCGCGTGACACAAAAGACTGGTCAGAACCAGACCGCCAATCATGCCTAAAATAAAGTACGCATCTTTTCGAGAACCCGAAGAATTGTCGGCCATCCGCTTGGGCTTGACGACCAATCGCCGCCAGAAAGCCCAGATCACTGAAAATAAAACGAGAGTGTTAAAGAGGTCTTGGCTAAACAAATAAACGGCCGCCACCGGATACGGGAAAATGAGGTGAAACTTCAAGCTTCCGGTCACCCCGAAAAGAAACCAATCTATTGTTCCGAGCGTCAGAATAATGAACCCCCAAAAAATAGCGAGATGAATCCAGCCAGCTGAGGACTGACGCAAAAGCTTTCGGTGCAGAAAAACTTCGAGCGTAGCGGTCACGACTCGCGATCGTAGGGAACCAGGAAATACTGTCTTCTTTCCCGTAAAAACAATTCGCAGAACTTTTCTAAAGCTCCACGCAAAAAGACCTAAAGAGATAGCCAGCAAGACAATGACAGACAGCTGAAAAATCAATCGACCTCCTGGAGTTTAAGCTTTAGCTAAGAGAGCTTTTGCTTGCTTGGTGAGCTCGGGTAGAACTTCAAACAAATCACCCACCACGCCATAGGTGGCCTTCGAAAAAATCGGAGCATTGGGATCTTTATTGATCGCTACAATCACCTTGGAAGTTCTCATTCCAGCGAGATGCTGAATCGCCCCACTAATACCACACGCAATATAAAGCGATGGGTTAACGGTTTTGCCCGTCTGCCCGACCTGCATATCATGATCGGCCAAACCCTCATCGCAAGCCGCGCGAGACGCTCCGGCCGCAGCGCCCAAGCTATCTGCACAATCAAAAATCAGCTTAAAATTCTCTTTCGATTTTAAGCTACGGCCCCCACTGACGATAATATTCGCTTCCACGAGGTCGGGGCGAGCGGAGCGTGCCTCTGTTTGCGACAAAAATCGGACTGCCGACTCACCCGCTGCCGCCACGCTCAGAGTCACCAGTTCGCCCGTTTGCGATTTGGATGCAGGCGCTAAACTATTGGGTCGAACGCTCACCACTTGAAGAGCGGACGGTGTTAGCTCGAGCTGCGCCAAAAGCTTGCCCGAATAAAAAGCTCGAGTAAGCTCGATGCTCTCTGCGATCTTCACCTGAATGCAATCGGTCGCTAAAGACGCTTCGAATCGAGCTGCGATACGAGGCAAAAGATCTTTACCCATCGAGCTCGTCGACCCCAACAGCAGATCAAACTGATTTTCTCGAATGATTTGCTCAAGTGCTCCTGCAAAGTGAGTCGCCGTATAATGATCCCAAGAGGCATCAGAGTACCAAAACACCTTTTTCACCCCATACTGCAAAATTTCTTGCGCTGCCTTTTGCGCCTGAGATCCAAAAAGGATGGCCGAACACTCTCGTCCCGCCGCAGCACTCACAAGTTCTAAACTCGCCTTTTTGAGCTCGCCCCCTTTGTGCTCCGCTAAGACCAAAACTTTCTTACTCATGCATGCTCCTCAAAAATTTCTTCAAAAAATCTCTACTCAAACCGCTAGACTCAAATCACTTTGGCTTCGTCACGTAGCAATCTCAAAAGTTCCGCCGCCTGCTCTGCCGGGTTAGCCCCCGAGATCATCTGGACGGCCCCCCGTTCAGGAGGAGTCGTCCAGGCCTTCAGAGTCCAAGAATTTTTTATCTCCGGAAGCGGCAATTCTTTGATTTCTTTTTTGGCCGCCGCTCGAATATTCGGGAGAGAAGCGAGTCGCATTTTGTTCAAACCTTTGTTGGCCGTCAAAAGCGCTGGAAGCTGAACTTGTATAATCTCTTTCATTCCCCCATCGATGTCGCGCTCGACTTTTACCGCCTCTGTGCCCGACCATTCGAGCTTTGAAACCACACTCACCGACGGCATTTTGAGAATCTCGGCAACCATGGTCGCTACCGCGTGAGAATCTGAGTCCACCGCCTGCTTACCCGCGAAAATCACATGAAACTTTTCTTCGCTTGCCACTCGAGCCAAGACCCGAGCCGTTGCCAGCGGATCCCAAAGTCGCTTTTGCTCATCCAACACATGAATGCCTCGATCGATTCCTACGGCAAAAGCATCTCGGAGCGCTTTTGAGGCTTCTTTTGGACCCGCCAAAATCCCCACCACTTCCACTGTGGCTCCAGATTTCGCCCAGAGCTCTTTGGTCTTTACCGCCTCTTCAATTGCAAATTCATCATAGGGATTAATGACGAACTTCAGCCCTGTCTCGTCGACTTTGCCGTCTTTGAGGGCCATTTTGGAATTCGTATCTGGTACTTGTTTGATAAAAACGCCAATTTTCAGATTCACGGCCGAAATGTATCGACCGCCCTGTAAAGGGTAAAGCGAAAAAGCCTTTCCTATACGTGCAACACTGTGATCTGATGTCGGTCCAAGGTCCGCTTCCAAAGCTCGGACTGCTCTTTAAGCTTCCTTCTGGTCAGTTCGTAAGCGTATTCAATAATCTGACGCCGAGAGTTGAAATCCATGGGGTTAAAAAGAAACATCGTGGCATCATCTTTGTCGGGCTCGATCAAGAGAATATCGACATCGGGATTGCGGTAACCCAGGTAGTGAATAGCGGTGTGCACTCGTCCATAAATTTCAGATCGCAGCCCCTGATCAAAGACATAAGTCAGCCCTTTGTCTTTGATGTTGCCCGCCTCATCAAAGACCGTTTGAATCTTTACGTTAGAGTGGGTGTTATCCACAGGCACCATCGGATTAATCACCAAGATGAGTTGAGCGCCGGCCTCCGCCGAAATATCGAGGTGTGCCATTGAGCCGAGTCCTCCATCAATGTAATAGCGGTCCTCAATTTGCACCGGCTTAAAAAAAATGGGGATCGAAGAACTCGCGGCGATGGCTTTGTAAATCGGCACATGCTTCCAGCCCGCAGAGCCAAAAATGACTCGACGAGTGCTATCCAGATCATGCGCTGGAATGTAGAGCTCTTTGGAGATTTGTGAAAAAAATCTGGGCAGCTCCTTATTTTCATAAAATTCCTTGATCCAATTTTCGTAGTAGCGAAGCGAAAAGAGCCCCGATGGAAGGCTGTCCTTGAGTCCCCAAAACAAGCTTGGCGAATCCATGGGATCTTGCACCTTAGAGAAAAGCAAATAAAAGAAAGCCCATACAAACTTAAGACTCTCTGCCGCCAGATCACGAACTGAAAATCGGTAGATATCACTACGGCGGATCATGAAGATCTCACGATCGTCTTTCATAATGGCGTCTACGATTCGCTGGGGGGTGAGCCCATTGGCTGTTGAAGAAGCCACCAGACTTCCTGCTGAGACCCCAGTAAAAATATCGGCCTGAACGGACTTCTGACTTAGATGATCGTCTAAAGCAGCGAGAGCGCCATAGTGAAAAAACGCGCCCGTCACCCCGCCGCCCAGCAAGTGCAGTGCGACTTTTCTTTTTTTGAAAGAGTCCTGATTCAAGCTATTTCAAGTCACCCAGGATTTTGAGCTTAATTTTGACTCTTTCGCTATCTCTTAAGTCAATCAAACCGCTATCCCGAATCTGATCTAAGACCTGCAAATGTAGACTTCCTAATTCGTTTTTGACGAAATCCGAGTAGGCTTTCTCAATACCCGTCGGACAGTCATCGCCAGTGATCTTGCCGGTTAGAGTCCAGGTCACCTCCAGCCGATCATAAGAGGCCGTGCCACTGGCGTCGGTGACCCCTTCCCAGCGACACTGATCGTTTCCTTTACGCTCTTTTCGGTGGTCAAATTTGGAGTCGGCGTTGATATGGATATCGGCAGCCTCCCCATTCACCCGCAGAACATACTGACCATTTTCGGTTTTTCGACGAACCTCCTCTTGAGAGTAGTCCTCTTCGCTTCCCAGAGTCGTCTCGAGGCTTCGGCGGTCTCCATCACGATACACAATCTCGCTTTCAATTTCGATGCGCCGAATCGCATAAGGAATATTGTTGACGTCTTGAACAAAATCCGACCGACCCTTTGAATCCGAATCAGATCCGCAAGAACCCAATCCGAGTGACAAAGACGTGAAGCTCAAAAAAGCGAGAGACCGCAGCATAATACCTCCTCGATCATTCTATCGATCTTGAAGGATGGGGGGCAAGAAAAGCCCACAGCTCCCGGCATCACCCCCTCGAGCGGTGACCGAGAGCGGAAAAACAATGACAAGCCGCGTAAAATAAGATTATTTTTAGAGATCTCGGATTTTTTTGAGGTGGGGGGCATTGTTTGTGGGGCTGTTCGTAAGGGTTTCATGGATTTTCGGCTACATTTCAATTTTTCCCCTCACTCATCCTCTGTTTGCGGATTCCAGCGCTCATTCATCCTATAGCTGTGATCAATTTTTGATCGACCTCCAAAAATATCAAAACGCGCTTACACCCCAATATTTTGAACTCCCTTTGCGCAGCGGGCAAAAGCTCATGATCCCCATCTACGACACCGAGCTCGCCCTTTTGCTACAAGAAGGCTTCTCAGCTCAAATGCTTGAACAAGCCGAGAGGCTTTTAAAAAGCTCGGGCACTTACGACATCCCTGTCAAAGAAAACGGCGCGGTGGTGGCAGCGCCCACCTCCGGGGGCTACGGCAAAGCAATTTGGATTCGAGATTTAGCTCGAGTCTTTGAAGGACTCGTTTCGCTGGGGCGACGCGAAGAAGCCAAAAAAGTAGCTCGCGCGATTCTAAAAGCCATGACCACCGCTGATCAGACTCATCGACTTCACGAAAACATTCGCTATCCACATCTCCATTTCTCACCCAATGGCCAAATGATGGTCTTGCATATTCGAATGAATGCCGAGGACTTCTCAAGCTTCCACGAGGGTTGGAACCACAAGCAAAACGATGCGCTCGCGCTGTCGTTTTTGGCCGTGCTGCAGGCTTTCCGTGAAGGGCTCCTCACCCCTCAAGATTTAGAGCCCGTCGAACGACAATATCTTGCCGCTCTGCCGACCTATTTTGAGAGACTCATGTATTGGGAAATGCACGATGGAGGGGCGTGGGAAGAATGGAACGGTGTTCGAGTGTCGAGCCTGATGCTCGTGACGAAAGTTTTTGAAGAACTCATCAAAATGAGACAAGCAAGCAGCAAAGAATCTTTTGCTCAAATGCTCGAGGCCGAAGTGATCTCTCCGCTCTTTCCCGACGATGTTTTGCAATACGTTCAGCAAACTCACAAAC
>JBILFF010000069.1:0-11345 GCA_044351695.1 Bdellovibrionota bacterium | reverse complement strand
TGGACCAACAAGTCGGGTCTAGAGCTCGTCTATCAGCTACGAGAAAAAGCCTTAGACTCTTCATTGTTCACGCCCGAAGGCTTTCGAAAAATAAAAGAAGAAAGCTCTCAGGTTCAGTTGAAGAAAGACAAAAAATAGGCCATTAAACCTGTTAGGAGGCTTTATGGCAGATCGCTCTTCGAATTCGACAGATCTTCCCAAGATCACTTTTGAGACCTTTGTTTTGTCTTTGGGCACGGCGACCTTAGTCGCTTTGGGCGAAATAGAAAACCCGATGACAAAAAAGAAAGATGAAAATTTAGAGGCAGCTCGGCAGAATATTGATATCTTAGAGATCTTGCTGGAGAAAACCAAAGGCAATCTCTCAGAGAACGAGTCAAACCTGCTCTCAGGCGTTCTGTTTGAAACTCGAATGAAATTTGTTAGTAAGAAAGGCTAAGGTCATTTATGAAAACCCTCTCGTTGTTTGTGCTGCTGTCTTTGTTGACCAGCGCACCCCTTCTCGCTCAAAAAAAGATTTGGTCCGAAAAATCTGCCAATTCTCCTTTTCTAGTGAATATGCCCAGCATCCAACCCATCATTCGAGAGATCGACTCTGCCGTGGTGTTTATCAATTCGACGGTGAGTGGTAAAAAAGGGCGGGATAATAACGGAGGCCCTCGCCAACGTGGCCCTCTTTCTCCCGAGGATTTTTTTGAGCGATTTTTTGAGCAAATGCCTCAGAATCAAATGCCTCGCCGAAGTTCGGGGTCGGGCTTCATTATCTCTCAGGATGGCTACATCATCACCAACAATCATGTGATCGAAGGAGCAGAAAAGATTGAAGTTTCGATTTCGAGATTTGACGAGAAAACAAAAAAAACCAGCAAGCAAGACACTCTCACTGCGGAGATCGTCGGACGAGATCCACGCACCGACCTCGCCTTAATTAAAATTAAGCCCACAAAAGAACTCACGGTCGCACCCCTGGGTGATAGCGACGCTTTGGTAAAAGGGGACTGGGTAGTTGCTATCGGAAACCCCTTTGGACTCGAGCACTCCGTTTCTGTGGGAATTGTTTCTGCCAAAGAGCGAGAGATTTCGCCCAACGAAAACCGACGCTTTGATGATTTCATTCAGACGGATGCCGCTATTAATTTTGGAAATTCAGGCGGGCCTCTTGTGAATCTTAAGGGCGAGGTAGTGGGCATTAATACGGCCATCACCGCTCAAGGCAGTGGCATCGGCTTTGCGGTACCGATCAACTTGGCCAAAGCCCTGATTCCGCAACTCATGGAAAAAGGAACAGTCGCACGCGGCTACTTAGGAGTGATGATTCAAGATGTGACCGCTGAAATGAAAGATGCCATGGGTCTCGAAGTCAGCGAAGGGGTGCTTGTCAATGGAGTCGCGCCCGACGGCCCAGCAGTCAAAAGCGATTTAAAAGCTGGGGATGTTATCCTTCAAGTAAATGATCAAAAAACTCCCGATGCAAAAAGTCTTCAGCGCGTGATTGGAGCTCGAGCACCCGGTGATACGGTGAGTCTTCAAGTTCTGCGTGATAAAAAACGTCGAGAGGTGAAAATTAAATTGGGTTCTTTAGATCAACCCCAAACGAGCAAGGCTCCTAAAGCAGATGATTCGGCCGATCTTTTAGGATTGATGGTCGAGCCGGGGCCGGGGGGCGCTGGAGTAGTCGTGACAGATCTAGACGAGGAGTCCGTGGCTGCACAAAGCGGCATTCGTCCAGGTGATCGTCTGATTCAAATTGCGCACCAAGGCAAACGCAGCAATATTTCTTCGCTCAAGGATTATCGAGAGGTGGTGTCGAAACTCAAACCCAATGACTCTGTGGTGCTTCAGATTGAACGAGGCGATGAAAAAGAATCAGTGCGATCTTTTATTGCTTTTCGAGTGCCGCCTAAAGGCAGCAACTAAGTTTTTCGTCCTTAAAAAGGATAAGTCACATGAAGTGCTCGAGCCCCTTGATCAAAGGGGTTCCAGAGCGCATGGGGGTAGGTCGAGCGAATAAAGACGGAGTCACCCGCGCTGACTTCGAACTCCTCTCCCTCGACCATCATTTTGAGTCTGCCTTCGAGCAAGTAGATAAACTCCTCGCCTGGGTGTGTGAGATCGGGAATTTTTTTTGCAGCCTGCGCGGGAGGAAAGTCCAAAAGATAAGCCTCAAGATGCTTGTCGCCCGAGGGCAAAGTGAGGGGAGAGTAAAGATAATCGCGAACAGGCGTTTTGGAAGGCTCCGTCAGTGGACTCACTCGCACCTGATCGTCTTTTCGGAGTAGCTCGTAGCTTTTCTGATGGAGTCGCTCTCGAAAAAAATCAGCGACATTGATTTCAAGAGCTTTGGCAATCTTGATCAGCTCGGCAATTCGAGGAGTTTCTAGGTCTTTTTCGTAATTTTCGAGCAGGCCTTCGGCGATCTTCGTTTTTTCAGAAAGATTAAAAATCGAAAGTCTCTTCTTTTCGCGAAAGCCTTTGAGTCTCTTACCTAATGCCAAGAACTTCATCATCACCCCCCTCAACGATATACAGCTTAATTCTTTAGTCATTTCAGATGTTTAAGTCCACTTGTGGAAAGGCAGAAGCCCAGCTAGCTTAGGTCGGCGTGAAAAGCCCAAAACATCTAAGTTTTTCAGGCCTAGCAAGCCTGCTGGGGCTTTTAGCTTTTTCGGGGTCCCTTTTTGCTCAGGGAGCCTCGACCACCGTCGGGGGCTTGACCACTACCCCCACCCGAGTTTCTGCAGCCTCCAGCTTTTGGAATCCAGCGGCCATTGGACCAGCTCGAGGAACGAGCCTCGACACCAATATCACTCTTTTCTCAGGCTGGCTCATTTATGATCGCGACGGAACAGATCCTCGAACAGGTCAGGGCTTCGACAGCTCTCTGATCAAACTAATTGCCCCTAATCCCTTTTTAGCAGTGGCCTCTGATTTTGGACTCGAAAATTGGCGATTCGCTTACTCCACTTATTTTCCTGCGGGAGCGATTGCAAATTACCCGCGGTCGGGATCTCAGCGCTACGAAGTCATTGATGGGATGTACATTCCCTGGAACCACCAGCTCACGGTCGCCTACAATCTGAGCGACGAGTGGAGTATCGGGGGCTCTTTCATGTACTCCCTCGCTTTTTTTCGTGCGAACTTCGATATTGATCTCGCTCCAGTTCTTTCAAAGATCATGGATACCAAAGATGTTCCGAGAGAGAGCATGGTTCTCGCGTCTCCTGCTCGAATTCCCGTTTCTACCGCTCACTCGTTTACAGGCAGTTTGGGAGTTCTTTATCGACCCAACGTCAGTTGGTCCTTTGGGGCTGCTTTTGTTTTTCCGAGCCAACATGTCTTCAAACAAATGATGAGGATGCAAAGACCTCGCGGCTTTTCGATTCTCTCGCCTGCCCTGTCGAGCTTGGGCCTAGAAGACAATTTTAACCATCGAGGCGTCTTTACCTTTAAATCCCCCGCGATGCTCAATCTGGGCTTTCGATTTCAACCCGTCGGCTACTACACGAGTGAATATTTTGGCCGCTATACTTTTGGGAGTAAGGCCCCTTTTGCAAACGTAAAGTTTACGGATTCAAGCATTGCAGTGCTTGAAGATTCTAGCATTCCAGGCTCCCGCGCTAAGGATTCAATTTCGCTTGGAAGCGTTCAGAGTTTTGAACTTTGGCGCCCCCTTCAGGCGGGAATCATGGGCAGTTACTCGAGTTCGGGTGTGCCCGAGCAGAGTGTGTCACCTGCGCGAGTGGGCTTTAACACTTTTACTCTCGGACTTTTTGGTCGCTATCGCTGGTCTGAAAATCTAAGAACCACCGCCGAATACGCGCATAGCTTTATTCTCTCGAGAAAAATCGATGACGCTTCTGTCCCTCCATCCAGTTTGGAGTTGTACGAAAAGCCACTTGGAAATGGCTCCTACCGGGCTGGTATGATGCGATTCGGATTGAGTGTGAACTATGATTTCTAAGGCTCTTCGAATTCTGATGATCGCCTCCACTCTCCTGACGGCGATCGTGCCGCAATCTGTGCGGGCCGATCAGGTTTTAAACCAGAGCTTTCCGATTGGAATCATCATTCGACAAAGCATCTTGAGTAAGTTGGTAGAGCTGGTGAATCAATCGGCTCAACCCTTCAAGCTCACCACATGTATCGATTCATTGCCTCAGGTCGGAAGGTGGACGATTGATATCTCTTACAGTCTACAACTCTCAGGCAGTGATTGGGTCGCCATGAAGTCCCAAGCGATTAACTTAAGATCTTCGGTTTCTCAGTTTTATGCTGAAGGAACTCTTTACCAGGGCTGTGTCTTTGAACAAAAAGATACTCAATTAGCCCCCGAGTTAATCATCGATCCCAAGAATGAGTTTGCAAAGTTTCGTGTTCGGCAGGCCACTCCTGAAGCCGTTATCCCGGTCAGTGTTTGGTTTGATCCAAATAGCTTTACAACAAAAGCAGAGGCGACTTCGATCGACAATATTTCTAGAGCCTTTACTTTAGAAATCGATCAGTTAGAGAACTTAAGTTTCGCCTTAAATCGAGACGCGATGAAAGCTGCACTTCTCACTTGGGTGGCCGAGCTGGGTGGTCATGCTTTTGGCACCTGGCTTCAAGCTCGGCTCCGAGGACTTTCGTATGTCGAAGATTTGGGTCAATTGATCTCTCAAGCCCAAAACCGAAAAGAATGGATCCACTTTCAAAAAGGGCCTTTCACTGTTGAGCACAACCCCAAACATCTTGAGCAGCTACGATTAGCTTTTGCGGTTTTTCCTCGGCGGGATCGGGCCCTTCAAATACGCTCGTCGGCTCTTGAGTTTTACTTTAACTCTCTTTTATTTAACTCAGAAGATCTGGCTCAGATAAAAAACGGGGCTCCTCAAAGTTTTTCGGATCACGTCTTAGACTTTCGGCAGTGGCTCTCTTCGGATGCAGCAGATTTAGATGCGAAATTTCAGACGCCCCCTCTGATACCAAGCGCATCGGACTTTACGATGTTTCTCTCAGAAGATCTCGTCAACCACAGTCTCGATAAAACTTACCGCGAAGATCTTTTTAGTTTTCGAACCTCTGTGGATCTGGGCGATTCAACAAAAGGTCTATTGGCCAAAGAAGTGGCCGATGTTCGCTTACGACTCGATTTAGGATCTCGAAAGGCTCCTCGCCTCAGGTTCGAGGCCGACCGCCTTAATCTTCACGTGACAGACTATGTTTTAAGTCTGGGAGTAGAGATTGAGGATCGCATCATTCCATCGACTCATATTCAAACGACGGTCGATCTTGCTGCGAATCTAGCCTTTGATCCAAAAAGTCAGTCCATCAACCTAGTCATGGAGAGCGAGAGCTTTCAAATTCAACTCGAGGAACTTCATGGTAAACGACAAAAACGATTGCTGCCTGAAGATCTGGAACTTTTGGAGGGAATCGCTGAGAATTTTTGGAAGACTTATTTTACAGCTCAGCCGCAGCTCGCTCTTTTTCGACCAGTTTTTGAAGCCGAGAATGCCGAGATTGAAGGACTTCAACCCAGTGTCCGTGACGGGATGATTCTCATGGACTTCAATCTGAAAAGTAAAAAGCCCCCAAGAAACGAGAGAAAGCCATGACCAGAGAAGTGAACCACCCTCTATTTGTTGTCGCCTGTTTCGTTTGCATTCTTGCTTCGATCTTGACGGCTTGCTCATCCAAACCCCTCTTTGAAAAGTCGATCTCACATCAAAATGTAAAGAGAGATAAATTATGGGGCGAGTATCTTCAAAAAAGTCCTTGGGCATCCGATCAGATTTTGACCTTTGTGCGAAATCCTTTGAACCAAAAAGATCCCCAAGCAGGACTCGTCGCTTTTAATTTATCTTCGCAAGAAATTTCAGTGCTCGATCCAGAGGCGCATGAAGGAAAAGATCTCCAAGTGAGCTCGCGTGCCGCTTTTTATCGAATAGGAGATCAGATTTTTTATTGGAATCCTAAACAAAAGATGCTCCTCGCTTCGCAAATAAAAAAACTCCTCGGGGCAAACGAAGACGTGAGAATCCAAGTAAGCCTTGAGCGAACTGACGGTGTCTCAGGACTGCTTTGTTTTTCTGAGGGCGGTTCGGTTTTTCATGCAAGCGCGGGAAGACTGGTCGCGAGTATTTTTGCAGGAGCCGAAGCAAGCCTCCACCTCACCGAGCGCGAAAGCAGTCTTCATCTGGAGCAAGCAAGCTGTGCAAAGGGGTTTTTCGCCTCGCAGAAGATCGAGGAGAGCGGTCGAGTCAGTGATGCTAAATTTCATTTGTCAAAATCAAAAATATGGCTGGCCTACCTTCCTGAAGAAAAAGGAAGCCTTAAGCTTCTCTCGATGACTCTGCAAGATCAGGATCTGACGGTCTCTCAGATCGAAAATGTAGCAGGAAAAGACTATGAAAGCGTCATGGGAATGGATGTCGCATTCTTTGATGATGGAGAAAAGCCTGGGCTTGTTTTTCTGGATGCTCAAGAACTTAAATTATGGTGGGCGCGCTTTCACAAGGACCAATGGAAATCAGAGAAAATTCGGATTTCAGGGGCTTTGGGTTTTTACAATCTCGTGATCGGCAAAACCGATGACCATCTTCGCCTGGCTACGCATGCCTTTCGAAGCATTGATGAGCGCGACGAATACAGTTTTGAAGACCTGATTATTACCGAGCTACCTCTCGGATCTCCCTAAGGTCTCAAAATCGGCGCAGTGACTGAGCTCGGAGCAAGCCAGATATTCGTAAAATCCCAGCCCAAGAAAGTACTTTCGATATAAAAATCTTCGAGCGCCGCCCCACTGCCGTACGCAAACACATCATCGCCGGGAATACTCAGTTCCTCATTGTAATACGACGAAATGACTCCCTCTCCATCGTATCTCTCATTCTGGCCCACCAGTCCTCGGATGTTTTGAAGCGCGCTGACTCCCGAGACCTGAGAGAGCGAGTACGTGTGTGAAATTTGTCCGCTGGAGATATCGGGGACCTCGCCCACTAGACCTCCGATCGCAAATTGACCCATCACCTCAACGCCTGATTCTACATAAGAGTTTGTGATGAACCCCCAGTTCACGCCCGTCAAGCCTCCCACTCGAATTGAATCACTGAGTCGTCCGACCCTTGTGCCCTGACCCACCATTGAACGCTCAATCGATCCGGCATTCATTCCTGTAATCCCCCCGACCTCTTCATCGCCCTCAATCCTACTATTTAAAATCGATACCGATCGAATCACTCCCAGATTCAAACCTGCCAAGGCGCCCACGGTATTTCGAGCCTGAGCATGGAATTGAATATTTGTTAAAATCAAATTTTGCACTCGCCCACCGCTTTCGATTCGATCCAATAAACCCTCGACATCTCGTGAGCTGCCCGAAGAGTTCACGAAAACATTGGATATCTGAAAGGGTCGAGAGGCAGCCGAGTTCCAGGATCCATAAAGAATACCCGAAAAGCCCGAGCTGTTGATGCCCAGACTTGAGTACGAAAGATCGTTAAAATCGAGATCTGAGCAAAGAATGAAATTTTTATCCAGATTCTGTGACACGAGACTAGTAAATCGGCTGGCGCTTTCAATTCCAAAATCAAAGTCCACAGGTGCAGACAAGCCCGCAAGAGTTTCAACTCTTTGAATACGAACAGTGACCGATCGATTGCTTTGATTTCCTGCTGAATCTTCTGCACGGTAGCTTCTTAAGTAATCTCCACGATCACGAAAGGGAATCGAACCCGAGGTGACCGTCAGGGTGACATTGGGATCGGCGTCAGAGGCCGAGGCCGTAAGATCTAACCCTCCGGCGCATAGATCGAGGCTATGCACGCCAGAGCCAGGCTCTGGGGAAAAGGCAATCACCGGCGCTGTTCGATCGACAATAATGTCTCTTAAAACAATCGCCTCATTACCTGCCGCATCCACGCGTCGAAGCCTGAGCGTTCGAACACCATCGCCTGAGCCTAAGGGGATATTGGCAAAGCTGAAAGTTGAACTCGAACACAAAACAGAGGTTTCTGTTCCGTTTCCGACTCTCAGATAGACGCGATTATCTGAAGGAGCGCCTTCTGCGGGGATGCAAGTTCCTGTAACCGACATGTTTTGAGCATTTGTTCGCAATCCCGCAGCCGGAGCGCTGAAACTCAAACTCGGTGGAAGCGTATCTAGATTGATACTGACTTGTGCGGCAGGGTTGTTGGTATTGCCGGCAAAGTCGGTTTGTTGGGCAGTGATGACTTTGACGCCATCGCCACTGGTGAGAGTAATGCTTTGACTATAAGTGCCGCCGTTACAGGTCGCATCATCAGTAGCCGAGACGCCCGTACCCGCAATCCGAACCAGACCTGAAGCATATCCTGCAGGCCCTACGTCACAGCTTCCGCTCACGGTGATCGCTGTGCTGTTCACGGAGAGCCCACTACTTGGCGATGTAATCGAGACGACGGGAGCATGCTCATCTAACTGTACATTCAGGGAACTTTGAACGAAGTGGACTCCACCCGCATCGATCTGGCGAGCGTGAATTGATCGGGAGCAATTGGCAGCACAACCCCCTTGCAAATTTAAGTTGGCTGAGAAAGCACCCACCGTAGGATCTCCAGTCCCAGAGTTACAGCTGGCTGCAGGACTTCCTGAAACATTTCCCGAAAAGCTCACCTGAGTAGCCACCCCAGGTCGAATGGTACAGGTTCCTGTCACGGCGACTTGATAGCCCGTCACAAAACCCACCACGGGTGATGTAAAAGAGAGCGCCATCCCTTTGTAAAGAGAGCGCGATGAAAGACTTTGATTTCCAGCAGCATCCGCTTGACGAATCGAAACCGTCTTTGAGCCCGATGCTCCAGTCAGTTGAAGAGATCGCGAATAGGAACCCGCTGCGCACATTAAGCTGAGTGGGGAGCCATCGTTCGACTCCACATCTCCCTCGATGTGATAAATGAGCCCTGACTCACAACTGCCGCTTAAATTGAAAGCCTCTACAAAAGCAGCTCCTTCCAAAGGAGAGGCGATGGTCAAAGTGGGAGCTGTCGCATCTACAAGAAATGATCGAGAACTCTGACGTAAGACCGAAACCGCATCCGTTTGGTGAATGGTGACAGATCGGCTCTCCGCTGCATTCCCTGAGTTTGGTGTGAGTTGTATGTTCACATTAAATCGATTACTGGAGCTGCAAGTGGCCGTGGGAGAACCCACCACCCCACCCAGAACTTCGACACTCGACACGCCCGCACCCGACGCACAATCGCCCTCAAGACTGAGTAATCCCGTCGTGAGAGTATTCGCCGCTGGCGCGGTGATAGCGAGAAGAGGTCTCGAAAAAACAGAGCGCTCGACCAAAGTTTCATTTTGCACCGCATCTTTTTGAAGAACACGAATGTTTTTTGCACCCAAGCCGGTGGTGAGTTGCACATTCGAAAAACTAAACAGGTTATTCACACAAGCCACATCCGCCGGAGTCTGAATGTCGCCTCTCAGCTGAACTAGGCCCACGCCTAGGCCTGATTCACAGGCCCCGGTCACACTAAAACTAGAATTGCTAAAAATCCCAGCCCCTGCCAACGGCTGCATAATCGCCACATTTGGACCAGTTGGATCTTTAATAAACTGACGAAAATTGCTGCGAGTGATTCCACCCGCATCAGTTTGCTTAATCTCTACATTTTTTAATCCCTCAGCCCCCGATAGTTGGATCGTCGCTAAAAACTGATCGCCAAAGCACTCCGCCGAACCAGGCGATTGCACATCCCCCAGTATTTCTACTGAAGACGCGCCTTGGGTGCATGATCCGCTGATTTGTAGAATCGAGGATGTTACTGTTTGAGCGGCAGGACTAAGAATCAACGGATCCGGCCCGACACGATAGCTTCTCGTATTCGAATCACTTAAATCAGAAGTATTGCCTGCAATATCGGTCTGCCGAGCGCGAAACTCTTGAACGCCGAGGCCCGAGGATAGATTTAATGTCAGAGAACCCTCAGAGTTTTCACACGCACCCCCAGCCGGCGGCCCTAAAACCCCTCCACTGGCATCGGTGAAAATCACGCCGGAGGTGTCAATATGGCTCTCGCACACAAAACTAAACGAGATCGCTGCTTGCCGATCAAAAAATCCTCTCCCACTGGGTAGAGTCGTCATCGGATCGAATGAAACGAAGGGCTTCTGGGTATCGATCACCTGCACACCACGACTTGCTTGACTCCCATTTCCGGAGGAGTCAGTGGCTACATAGTCGACGCGATAAACTCTCACGCCATCAATGCTCACGCGATTGGGGTCTACGTTACTGGTGGCGACCGCCGCTAGATTCAGATCAAAGTTGTCACTCACGATCACGCCCGCATCCGTATAGACCGTTCCTCGTTCCATGACGTGTGGGTTGCTCCCGTTGAGCACAATCACCGGAGCGATGGTATCGCGGACGGTCACCCGTCGGATCGCCACTGCTTCTTGGCCGAGAGAATCCTGAACAGAGTAGCGAATACTAAAACGACCTAATTGGGTGCTGTCGACCGACGAAGAGCGCTCCACTCGATTGGTTATATCTCCGTCGCGCAGTGATGCTGCAGAAAATCCAGGTTCGGCAAAGGGAGTATTCACTTCGTGATTGATCTCTCGACCGCCACGAAGCTCAATGACCGGTCCGTTTATCTGATTCGAATCGACAAGCCAGTCCAGTTGCGAAGAAACGCGGGTGCCATCACCACAAGCCGACAAGATGAATAAAAACAGAAATAAAAAATGGGGGGGACTTAAAAACTTATGCCGCATATTTCTCGCCGCTCCTCTTCCACAACACGCTTAAAAATTGCAAAAACAGGTCCATTCTTGAGGGCTTGAGAGGGGCCTAAAGCTCGATAAAAGGGCATGGCAGCTCTGCCCTATGAAATTGATGCAGAGTAACTTTCAGACAGTTCGGAGCCTTCGTCTTCAACGCTTATCGTCTTGATCTGCTGACGGAGCTCCGCCATCCTGGGCGGCATGAGCGTGGTCTATCGGCCCAATGCCCCCTGGATTCAAAACTGCCATCTGAAACTTTGGATGGAGCGATTAGGTTTTTCTTCGCAAGAAGAGTTCTTCAAAAAAGCAGCCAACGAGACCGAATGGTTCTGGCGTGAATGTTTAAAAGAGCTAGGCCTCGACTTTGCCCACGAAAGTCCAGCTCCGACCACACAGCCCGTATTGAGTCAGGGACTGCCTTTTCCAAAATGGATGCCAGGCACTCAAATCTCGATTGTACAAAACTGCATTGATCGACACCTCAAAGATCGTGCAGACGAAACCGCTTTAATTTTTGAAAATGATACAGAAACCGACAGTCATCGATGGAGTTTTCGAGATCTCTATCGCCACAGCTCTTTCATTGCAGAAGA